>JALYVF010000243.1 GCA_030853385.1 Actinomycetota bacterium
CCTCGCTCGAGCCGCTCGATGGAACTACGTGAGACTTCTGCACTGGCGGCGGCCTCCTCAAGGGTGAGCGCCCTCAGATGCCGGAGGTCAGCGAGTGTCGGGTCAGGTGCTATTCGGTTTACTAGCAGGTCAGCGGTAGAGACGCCGAGATAGCTCGCGATAGCGCGCAGATTTGACGCGGTCGGCATGACGCCGGACTCCCACCGCCGGACTGTCGTCTCACTGACACCCAGGTCTGCGGCGAAGTCGTCAGCACTCAGACGACGGCTGAGCCGGGACTTCCGAAGGTTGGCACCCGAGAAACCCTCCACACCACGCGCCATTCGGGCCTCCAGTTGCTGACTAATCCCTCCTACAGCCCTCATTTTGGCGACCTCCATGTGCAGATGACTAAAGGGTGACGTTTCAGTGTGCGGGAAAGCGTGGTGATTGTCATGGTTGGCTGCTACGCTCACTTGGTCTTGTGAGTGATACCTACAGCGACTCGCATCTAACCACAGCCGATGGGTTGGCTCAGCAGGTTCAGAGAGTGGAGGGCAGCTGTGGGGGTCATTTCAGGTCCGCGATCCAAGCCGACCAGCGATATAGCTGCCCGTTTGCAACATCCACCGCGATCTCCCACTTGTGCCCCGCAGCACCGTCCTTAACTGTGAAGGAGTCCTCCATGATCTCTAAGCATCTACACCAGTCTGATCAGACGGACCGGATCACCGAGGTTGCGTGTCTGCCGGTGGATTGGCTGGTGCGGGGGTTGGCGCCAGCGGTGCTCGCGACGACAGGTTTGACCGACGACGCCGCCGATTTGGATCAGCTGCCGGAGTTGACGCCTGCGATATTCAACTGGCCTGGCCTGTTGGATCGGGCCGGCCGGATCCTCACCTGCGCGGCCGCCGTCCTGTTGGAGAGGTTCCTGGCCGAGCACCGTGCACATCCGCGGGAGGTGAACGAATCCGAGTATGACGTGCTCCGTGCGGGTATCGGCGTGGAGGCGTTGGAGATGGCCGACGGGGCAAGGATTTCGGTGTTGCCGCCGCTGGTCGGTCAGCACGCCTACCGGGCGGTTGCGGTCGGCGTGCAGCTGCTGCATTTTCGCCACGGAGTGGCCAGTGCCGAGCTGCGTTCGTTGCGGGATATTGCGGTCACCAGCGTGCTGGAAGTGCAGCAGCAGCTGGACGAGCTGGCGACGACCCCCGAGTTGTCACCGCTGGATCGGTTCTCCGGCCGCACCGCGCGGCCGTTGCCGGTATGGGTGCCGCAACCCAAGGTCGGCACGTGATGGGTACCGGGCCGGTCGGGATCGACGGCGCGGTGGTGGCGGCGTGTGTGCGGCTGTCGGTGGTCGCGGCCCGGGTTGGTCGGTGAGCCGCGATGAACTCCTTCGCACTTGCGGCGGTGGCAGCGCGGTCGAAGGTCGGTCCGGGGCAGCTGTCTGCGACCGGCGCGCCGGCCGGGCACGGGTATGCCAGCCGTCTGGTGGCGGTGGGGACGCTGCTGCTGGATGTCGCTGCGGTAGTGGGCATTTGCGTACTGGCCGGGACGGCAGTGGTGATCGCCGTGATGATCACCCGGCTGCGCCGCGACGCGACTGTATCGCGCGCCTCGGTGACATCCCGGGTCGCGCAGATCAAGTGGGGGCATTTCGCGTTGGCCGGGGTGGGCCTGTCCGCGGCGCTCACCGTCGTGCAGGACTTCATCGCTTCCCACCAGGACTGGGTGGCGGCCACCTTGGGCGGGGCGGCCGCGGTGCCCACGTTGTCGCAGGTATTTGCGGGCCACTTCCTGACGGTGGTGGTGCTGCTCCTTTCGGCGGCCCTGGTCGTGGTGTCGGTGGCCTTTTTGTGCCGGGCGATCGGTTCCACGATGCGGCTGCTCCGCCCGGAGCCCACGTCATGACGAAACTGCTTGCGGCGCGGCCCATGCAGACCCGCATCACCCGATACACGGATGGACCGGAAAGGCGGCGGTGGAGATGAAGTTGTTCGGAGCGCGGGGTGCGGTGCAGGCCAGGATGGCGGCGATGCAGGCCGATTGTGACCGGCTGGGGGGCGCTGGGTCGCGGGTGGTCGGGTTCGGCGGCTGGATCGGCGGGGTAGGTAAGACGACAGCGGCGGCGGCGGCAACGCAGCTGTTCTCGGACATGCTGGCGGCGCCGGTGGATGCGCTGGACGCCAACCCGGACAAGGCGTTGCTGCGGCAACGGTTGTTGGGCGGGGTGGGCCGTGGTCGGCTACTGGAGTTCATCGCCGATCTGGACCGCATCCACACCCCGATGGACCTGGCCGGCTATCTGGATTCGGTGGGCCGGCTGCATCTGCTGCACAAGGACGGCGTGCACACCGACGCGGTCGCCG
>JALYVF010000248.1 GCA_030853385.1 Actinomycetota bacterium
GTAGCTGGCTGATCTGCCGATGCCGGCGGTAGTGGACACCTCGAAGCTGCTCAGGGGTTCTGAGGCGGTTTCCAGCACCTCGTAGGCGGCGGCCGCGGGTAGTCCGAGTTCTCGGAAGGCTGGCCTGAGTGCGTGCATGCGCCCGGCCGGCCATGCGGCCCGGTGCGCCCTGTCGATGATTCCGTCAGGGATTCGCAGCTCGTACAGGTCCCCGGCCAGGCCGCGGTCGTCCTCGATCAGGTCGATGAACGGATCCGGTTCGGAGCGAAGTTCCCGCAGGTGGCGATGTCAACCCTGCTCGGCCCCACCGTGACGGAGGTAAATGGCTCCACCGGCGCGCGATGTGCCACGCCGAAGATCTCGGGCGGGTGGAGAATCTTGGTATGCCAACATCGGATGACGCGTCGGGATGGTTCTCGTGGAGTCCAGCAATCTCGGGCAGTTGGGAACGCCTGACCGATGAGCAGCGAGCCGTCGCGCAGCGTCACCGTGAGCAGGGCAACGGGATACCTGTCGAACCGATCGGTGAGGTGCACGTCCTCGTTCACGAATTGGCACCGGGCAAGTCCGAGATTCGTTTCCGGCCTCCGGATGGAGTGTCGAAGGCTGACCTGCTGCGGGTGGCCATCCGTGAACTCCAGGACGCCGTAGCGATCTTCGAGCAATCCTCCGTCTGACCGACGCAAATCATCCGACCATGTCGAAGATCCGCGCTGCCGTGGCAGAGCGAGGCCGGCGGTGGCGCTTAGGTCGGGGAGCCGGGCAGTTGTTCACCTTCGTCGTGGCCGAATAGTTGTTCGCCGTCGTCGTGCCCGAGCAGGAAGGTGAAGCGGGCCAGGTCGGTGCGCAGTGCGGTCAGGTCGTAGCCGTCGGTGCCGACGAAGCGGCCGAACGAGTCGTCGAGCTGCGCATGGTCGGCACCGGCGAGCCATTCGCTGATGAAGCCGAGCGTCTCGGCGAGTTCGGCGGCGTCGATGAGTTCCAGGCGCACCTCGGGGTTCGGCATCGGCTCCTCCTCGATGGGTTTGCCATGCGTAGCGGCTTCAGCGGGTAGTGGTGCGCTCGGCCTTCTCTATCTTCTTGGCATTCTGCTGCTGCCGGCGGGCGTGGGCCAGGCGGTAGGAGTCGGTTCCGGTTTCGATGATCTGCCCGGCGAAGGTCAAACGATCCACGATCGCGGCGCAGAGCCGCGGGTCGGTGAACGTTTTTGTCCAGCCGGAGAACGGCTCGTTGGAGGCGATCGCGATCGCTGAGCGTTCCTCTCGCTCGGTCAAAACCTGAAACAGCAACTCCGCGCCGCGCCGATCCAGCTCGAGATAGCCGAGCTCGTCAACGAGAATCAGATCGACGCGGCCGTAGCGGGCGATCAGCTTGGACAGCTGCCGTTCGTCGGCGGCCTCGACCAGCTCGTTCACCAGTTTCGAGGCCAACGTGTAGCGGACCCGGTGCCCGGACTCGGCGGCCAGGGTGCCCAATGCGATCAACAAATGCGTCTTACCCGTTCCGGAATCGCCTATCAAACAAAGGGGATGTCCGGCCTTGACCCAGGCGCAGGTGGCTAGCTGCCCGATCACCGCGGGGTTGATCGCCGGGTTCGCCTCGAAGGAGAACTCGGCCAGCAGCTTCGGGCGGGGAAAGCCGGCGTCGTGCACCCGGCGGGCGGCGCGGCGGCGGTCCCGGTCATCGCACTCGGCCATCACCAGCTCGGCCAAGAACCCCAAGTAGGAGAGCTGCTCCCGCTCGGCGGATGCGGCGATCTCACCGAACCGATCCCGGATGGTTGGCAGCCGCAGCATCCGGCAGGCCTGCTCGATCCCCGCAGCGGCGGCCTGCTCGGTGACGCCGCGTCGTGTGGTCATGGTGCTCCTCCAGCCAACAGTTGGTCATAGGGCTGGACGGACGGCAGCGGCCGGTCCTCGCCGGGCAGCGCCGTCAGGCGTCGCTCGGTCAGGCTGACCACCCGCTCCGCGCACCGCGGCGTGCTCGCAGCGGCGTGTTGCTCGGCGGTCGGGGCGTGCTGCTGGGCTTGCTTGCGGGCCTCCACCGCGACCACGTCCGCACTGATCGACCCCACGCTCAACGCGGCGGTGATGCCGGCGAGCACCTCGGCCCGGTCCAGGTGGCGGTGCAGCAGCAGCACCTCGATCAACGCCCGGGTCCCGGCCGAGTCGCCGAGCCGCTTGCGGGCGGCGGCCCACAACGCCTCGTGCTCGCCGGTGAACACGCCCGTGGCGCGGGCCTGCACCAGCGCGGTCGCGCCGGGCAGCGCTCCGGGCTTGCGCAGCAGGATCTCCAGGTAGTGATCCAACTCGAGCACCTGCACGCCCTTGCCGACCGCCCGCTCATGAGAAGCCACCACGACGTTGCGGTCGAGGACGACCACCGTCGTCGAGCTGAGCTTGACCCGCACCCGGTGCCCGATGAACCGGGCCGGCACCGAGTACTGACAGCAGCGCACCATCACCTGCGCGTAGCGGTCCACGCGCGGCGTCAACGTCAGCGTGGTGTCGAACGGCTCGTCCGGCAGCGCACGCAACAGGTGCTGCTCCAGCGTCCAGTCGTGTCCCACACTCA
This sequence comes from Actinomycetota bacterium, assembly GCA_030853385.1. GTDB lineage: Bacteria > Actinomycetota > Actinomycetes > Mycobacteriales > Nakamurellaceae > Nakamurella. The sequence continues at coordinate 2,575 of JALYVF010000248.1, forward strand.
TCGTCCGGTTGCCGACCCGTCGCGCGTCGTCGGCCTCATCCCAGCGTTCGAGCAGGGCGTTGAGTTCGGCGATCGAGTCGACCTTCGGCATCGGCACGCAATGGTTACGGCGGAACCGTCCACCCTCGCCCTCCACGCCGCCCTTCTCGTGGCTGCCCTCGTGCCCGGGCTGGCAGTAGAACGGATCAAAGCCATACGTGGAGCGAAACGCCACCCACCGTTGGGACTCGACCCGAGTGCGGCCGAACAACACCCGCGACACCGCGGGCTTGAGATTGTCGTAGCGGATCTGCTCGACCGGCACCCCGCCGAACCGGTCGAAGGCGTAGACGTGCCCTTCCAGAAACGCCTCCTGCCCCTGCGACAGCGAGGCCCGATGCGTCGCCCGGCCCGAGAACGACAGCCGCATCGTGAACAACGCCGTCTTCGTCTTCACCCCCCGCAGCACCACCCACAGATCGTGGAAATCGACTTCGGCCTCGGCCGCCGGCTGGTGGGTCTGCGGCACGCACCCCGCCTCCAACGCCCGGCCCGCCTCCGCGAGGATCTCCGGCCGCCGCTTCGCGACATAGTCACGCACCGTCGAATACGACACAGTGACGCCGTGCTCGTCGACCAGCCGCGCCAGCACCCGCCGAGCGGTATGCCGCTGCTTGCGGGGCGCATCCAGATCCTCGCGCAGCATGCCGTCGATCACCGGCTTCACCGGATCCAGCGTCGGCGCCACGAACACCCGCTGCTTCCGCACCGGCGGAACCGCCGACTCCAACGCCTGCCGCACCGTCCGCCGGTGCACCCGATGCCGATCCGCCAACTCGCGGATCGACAACTCATCCCGACGATGATCACGCCGGATCGCCTCGAACAACTCCACCCTCGACCTCACAGCCTGCCCCTTCCCGGTCACCAGAACCGACAAGGCAACGGTCACCGGGTGGGGCCAAATAACTCCGTCACAACCGCCCGGCGTGTCGAAAAGTGGAGCCAGATACCTCCGCCACGGTGGGGCCAGCCAACGCTGTCACAGCCATGGAAAGTCCTCATCGGCTGTGGGTCAACGCTGGGCGTTGACGCGGCAACCATGATCCGATCACCGGGCGCCGGGTCAGTCATCCGATCAGTGTGGCATCGCGCCGCCGACGTCGAGGTGATCCCTGGAGCGTGTACCCAACCCGCGGTTGCAGTCCGAGTCCGAACGGCTGAACACCCACGGATGCGCGAGCGCCGGCCTGCCAACGCCTCCGATCCCGGGCGGTGTCGCCGGTGTGTGCCAGGCTTGCGTTGGAAGCGCTTTCATGGCAGGTCAAACCCCTGGGGCAGAGTGGCCGCGTGAGGA
>JALYVF010000290.1 GCA_030853385.1 Actinomycetota bacterium
TCGATGTTCGGCTGGTTCTCGAACGTCTCGGGCACGGCGACCGCCTGGTCGACGAGCATCTTGTCGACGTTGGCCCACGCCTGCGTGCGAGCGGCGGGGTCGACCACCAGCGCGGCCTGCTTCATCGCCGCGTTGACCTCGGGGATGTTCGTCTGGCTCCAGTTGGAGTTGTTGGTCGGGACGATCGCCGGTCCGTAGAACGTCGCGTACAGCACGGACAGCGGGTCGGAGAAGTCCCGAATCCACCCGACCGTCGGGCAGACGTCGATCTCTTGCTTGGGCACGCCGCAGTACTTCGAGTACATCGTCGCCTGGTCGACCTCGCTGACGTGCGTCTTGAAGCCGAGGCTGGTCAGGTCGTTGTTGACGATCTGGATGATCGCCGGGCTGTTGCCGCTGTTGGCGCCCACGACCTGCACGGTGGCGCTCCCGGTGTACTTGCCGCTCGGGTAGCCGGCTGCCTTCATGTACTTCTTGGCCACCGTCATATCGCCGTTGACGTTCTTGTTGAAGTCGACCTGCGGGCCGGCGGCGCCCCCCGACTGCTCATAGCCGGCCACTCCGGGATAGATGAAGTGGGTCGCCGGCGCGGAGACGAGCGAGCCGCCCCGGGCCTTGACGATCGCGGCCCGATCGAGACCGGCCCACACGGCGCGACGCAGGTTCACGTTCTTGAACGGTCCGGCGGCATTGTTGAGCCCGACGTAGTGGTCGCCGGATCCGGCGGTGAACGTGATCTGCGACGGATACTGCTGGTAGGCCAGCTTGACGACCGACTGGGCGGGCGTGTCGAGCTGGATCGAGTTGGAGCCCTTGAGCACCTGCTGGCCGATGACGGTCGCGTCCCCGCCGACGTTGACGTTGATGCGGTCCACATAGGCCGGCCGGAAGTCGGTGGCGGCGCTCCAGTTGGGGTTGCGGATCAGGGTCTCGGACTTGCCCGGCTGATAACCGATTCCCGAGACCTTGCCCTTGCTGTCGGATTGCACCATGTAGGGGCCCGATGAAACCAGGTAGTTGGTTCCGTAGGTGGTCGGCGAGTGCTTGTCCAGGGGACCGACGAACGACGCCGGCAGCGGCGCCGACAGCGGCAGGGACAGCGCGGAGACCAGCAGCGCGGCGCCCGGCTTGCTCATGTGGAACACGATCGTCGTCTTGTTCGGCGTCGTGATGCCGGGGATCGGACCGCCCTTGTACTTGGGATTGGTGGTCCCGAGCAACGGGGCCGGTGAGCCGGCGCCGAAGTACGCAGGGAAGTAGGCGTTGCCCACGTTCGGGTTGGCGCCCCGCTCGATCGCGAAGGCGACATCCTGCGCGGTCACCGCGCGGTTGACCGGCGGGCTGTAGCGAACGTCGCCGCGGATGTGGACGGTGACGGTCTTGCCACCGTTGGTGATCCCGCCGTTGCTCGTGCTCGGCATCGTGGTCGCCAGATCGGGGCGCACGTTAGTGGCCGAGTTGGGCGGATAGGCGAACAGCGTCCGGTTGGTCGCCTGGATCAGCGAGTAGTCCAACGCGTAGTACGCGGCGCCCGGGTCCAGGTGCTCGAAGTCACCGCTGGACAGAACGGTCAGGGTGCCACCCTTCTTCTTACCGGTCAGCGTCTGGCCGACCGGGTTCTCGCCTGGCTTGAGCGCGAGCTGCTTGACAGCACTGCTCGAGCTCGATCCTCCGGAAGAGCTCTTCGACGATGACGAACTTCCGCCGCAGGCCGAGATCCCAGCGGCCAGCAGCCCAGTGATTGCGACGGCAGTCAGGTTGCGACTAACCCTCATAGGGCCTTGCCTCCTGTCGTGTGATGGCACGGGGCGAAGCTCCCCGACGAGCCCGAGGGCTCATCGCGACTCCCCGCGTGGGTTCATAGCGTCCAACAGGCCGTCACCGACCAGGTTGAACGCCAATACGGTGAGCAGCAGCGCCACTCCGGGAAAGACCATGTACCACCATGCGGTGTTGAAGTTCGGGGTGGCGTCGGAGATCATCTGCCCCCAGGAGGAGGTGGGCGGCCGGATACCCACGCCCAGGTAGGAGAGGGCCGCCTCGAGCAGGATGTTGGTGGGAATCAGCAGGCTGGAGTAGACGATCAGCGGCGCCGTGATGTTAGGCAGAATCTCTTTGAACAGGATCCGGCGGTTGGAGGCGCCCAGCGACCGGGCGGCCTCCACGAACTCCTTCTCGCGCAGGGATAGAACTTGGCCGCGGGCGATGCGGGCGATGTACGTGAAGCTGGAGATCGCGATGATGAACAGCACGGTGCCGATCCCCGGCTGGATCAGGCCGCTCACGCACCCGCGCACGCCGCAGGCGGCGCCGATGCCAAGGCCGAGCACGAGTACCGGGAAAGCCAGGAAGACTTCGACGATGCGGGAGGCGACCGTATCGAC
>JALYVF010000263.1 GCA_030853385.1 Actinomycetota bacterium
GCGCCGAGGTTGTCGGCATTGGAGACCGTGGCGTAGCGGTAGCCCCGCTCGATCAGGGCGTCGAGGATGCCGGAGACCTCAAGGGCGGTGTAGAGGTCGCCGTGGCCCGGTGGGCACCATTCCAGCGACGGATCGGCCGGCCAGCTCACTGGGGTCAGGTCGTCGGCCCGCAACTTCGGCTCGCGGTTCTGCAGGAAGTCCAACGGCAGCCCTGGCACGCCCAGCTCGGGGTAGCTGGCCAGCGCTGCGAGGGTGTCGCCCTGGGTGCGGAAGCTGTTCATGAACACCAGCGGCAGCCGGGAGCTGTAGCGGTCGCGGAGGGCAAGGACCTGCCTGACGATGACGTCCAGGAACGTGTCGGTGCCGCGCACCGGCAGCAGCGACTTTGCCTTGTCCATTCCCATTGAGGTGCCGAGCCCGCCGTTGAGCTTGATGACGGCGGTGACGTCGAGCGCTGCGGACATCTCGGCGTCCGTCAGCCAGACATCATCCAGCTGCGGAAGATCACCGAGCGGCTCGACATCCGTTTCGTGGATCAACCCGGTCTTGCCGGACTCCAGGTCGCGGTAGAAGTGCTCGAAAACCGCGATGGCGCGGTCGGGAACACCAGCGGCGGACATCACGGAACGGGCGCTGGCCAGACCGTCGTCGCTCATGCGGGCCATCGTAGGGTGAGCGGTCCACGCCACCGGCGGCCAGGTCGTTGGTGCGGCGACCGGCTGCGAAACCCGGCGGCGGCTTAGACTTTGCCGACCGGGAGGAGCCGAGTACGCCATGACCGAGCAGCTCGAACCGACGGGGCAGCGCACCGGAATCGACCGCATTTGGACCATTCCGAACCTGCTGTCCTTCTTGCGGCTGCTCGGCGTACCGCTGTTCCTCTGGCTGATTTTGGGACCGCACGCCGATGGCTGGGCGTTGGTGGTGCTGGCCGTCAGCGCGTTCACCGACTGGGCGGACGGCAAGCTGGCTCGGCTGTTGAACCAGTACAGCAGGCTCGGTGAGTTGCTGGATCCGGCCGCCGACCGGCTGTACATCGTGGCAACGCTGGTCGCCTTCGTCATTCGCGGCATCATTCCGTGGTGGGCGGCTACCCTGCTGATCCTGCGCGACCTACTGCTGGCCGTCTGCATTCCGCTGCTGCGCCGGCACGGCTATCCGCCGCTCACGGTGCACTATCTCGGTAAGGCAGCCACCTTCTGCCTGCTGTACGCCTTCCCGTTCCTGCTGCTGGGCCAGGGCGACCACTCGATCCAGCGGATCGCGCTGCCCATCGGCAACGCCTTCATCGTCTGGGGAATCGCGTTGTACCTGTGGTCTGCCGTGCTGTATTTCCAGCAGGTGTTCTGGGTTTTGCGGCACGCCCCGGTGGTCGCCTCGACGCCGGCAGGCGCCGCCGGTGGCTGACGACCGCCGGACCGGCATTCCATGGCTGGAGAACTTCGGCCGGGAGGCGCTCGATCCCGGCTATGCAGCCGCCGCCAACCGCCGTGGCCAACCCCACGAGCGGAAGCGATCCAGATCGGCCGCCATCGCCTGGCTGGCGGCGGCGATGCTCGTTGCCGGGCTGGCGATTGGGGTCGCGGTGAAATCCAACCAACTCACCGCGCCGAGCGCTGCCAAGGCCCGACAGGGTCTGCTGGCCGACATCGACAAGGCGCAACAACGCGAGCAGGACCTGGAGTCCACAGCGTCGTCGTTGGCCGACCAGATCCGCTCCCGGCAGCAGGCGCTGGGGGTGGCCGGTCCACTGCAAACCGTTGCCAGCCTTCAGGTTCAGGGCGCCTTGACGCCGGTCACCGGACCAGGCCTGCAGGTGGTCATCGACAGCGGAAGCGGCAGCAACGTGATCCTGGATCGCGACGTGCAGCTGCTGGTCAACGGGCTGTGGTCCAGCGGAGCCGAGGCCATCTCGGTCGGCGGCGTCCGGCTGCGCACCACCAGCGCCATCCGGCAGGCCGGCGGCGCCATCCTGGTCGACAACAAACCGACATCCTGGCCACTCACCATCAACGCGATCGGTGACGCCGCCGCGATGCAGGTGGCTTTCGCCCAGACCAGCGGCTTCGCTCGGTTCTCGGCATTCAAATCCAACTACGGAATCCGATTCGACCTCACCACCGCTTCCGGGCTGGCCCTACCGGGCGGCGCTGCCCCCGAACTGCAGTACGCCGTCACGGGTTCGGCGCAGCCCACCCACGCACCGACCACCACGGGACCGACACGATGACACGACAGGACAACGTGCAGAACACCACCACCACTCGTCATGCCGCCGACGAGCTGGAACGTCGGCCGACAGTGGGCATCTTCGCCGCCGCCGCGTTGCTGATCGGCATCGTCGTCGGGCTGGTTCTGTCGCCGACCGTCCCCGACTGGCTGTCGCCGTACCTGCCGATTGCCGTTATCGCCGCGCTGGACGCGATGTTCGGCGGCGCCCGGGCGTTTATGGAGCACATCTTCGATGCCAGGGTCTTCGTCGTCTCCTTCATTGCCAACGTGCTGGTGGCCGCCTTCATCGTCTTCCTCGGCGACCAGCTCGGCGTCGGCTCGCAGCTGTCGACGGCCGTGGTGGTGGTGCTGGGCATCCGCATCTTCGGCAACGTGGCCGCCATCCGCAGGCGGGTGTTCAAGGCGTGACAGGGGAGCACCGCGCCGAGCCGACCACCGAGCGGCCGCCGCCGGTGGTGGTCCCGGCGGCTGTCGAGGCGCCCGACCCGGCAGCGGTCGAGTCGCCCGACCCGGCAGCAGCTGACCCGGCAGCGAGCGGACCGGGATCCTCCGATCCGGCAGCGAGCGACGACGTCACCGCTGACGGCCGGCGACGGTCGGGCGGGAATCGCACCGGCGGTCCGCTGGTGAGCCTGCTGATCCTGGGCCTGTGCGCCCTGCTCGGATTCGGCATCGCCACCCAGGTGCGGCGGACCGCGGCCGGCGACACCCTGGCGACACTGCGGCCGGACGATCTGGTGCAGATCCTAGACGGTCTGCAACAACGCCAGGACGACGTCGACACCCAGATCCGGACGCTGTCCGCCACCCTGGCCAGGCTGCAGGCCGGCGGCGCGTCCTCTGTCGAAGCGCTCGCGGAGGCCAAGCGGCAGGCCGGCCAGTTGGGCATCCTGGCCGGCACGGTGGCCGCGCACGGACCAGGTGTGACGATCAGGATCGCCGACCCGGCCCGCTCGGTGACGCCGGAGGTACTGCTCGACGTCATCCAGGAGCTGCGCAATGCCGGCGCGGAAGCGATGCAGGTGAACGGGATCAGGATCGGGATGGATTCCGCCTTCACCGGCACCAACCTCAAGGTGGCGCTGGACGGCAGGGCCATCAGCCAGCCGTTCGTCATCATCGCCATCGGCGACCCACCCACCCTGTCCGCCGCGATGGCCATCCCAGGTGGCGTCGTCGACTCCGTCCGCCGGACCGGTGCCACCATCGTTGTCGGCCAGTCGCAGATCGTCACCGTCGGCTCCTTGCGGGCACAGCGCGTGCCGCAATACGCTCGCCCGGCCGGTTGACGACAGTGGCTGTCCACACCCGCTGCGCTGCTAGCTGCGCTGCCTGCTTTGCTGCCTTCGACGTCCAAACTACCTTCGGATACGAATTCGACCCAGAAAGGCCTGACCCGTGATCCCTGAGGACCTGCAGTACAGCTCGGACCACGAATGGGTGCGCACCACCAGCGAAGGCACCGTGCGCATCGGCATCACCGACTATGCCCAGAACTCGTTGGGGGACATCGTGTATGTCCAACTGCCCGATCTCGGCAGCACCGTCACCGTCGGCGATTCGCTGGGTGAGGTGGAGTCCACGAAGTCCGTCTCGGACATCTTCTCGCCGGTGGCCGGCACCGTCACCAGCCGCAACGATGCGCTGGACAGCGCACCGGAATCGGTGAACTCCGACCCCTACGGCGACGGCTGGATGATCGAGATCCAGTTGGACGACCCGGCGGAGCTCGACGGCCTGCTGGACGCCGCCGGCTATGCGGAGCTGGTCGGCGAGAGCTGATCGTTGACCTGATCGCGCCAACCGATCAGATCGCGCACCCTGCCGAAGTCGTACAGCGGCCGCAGCAAGCAGCGATCGCCAACTCCGTCATTCCCGCGACGGTATCGTCCGCGCCGGTGTTGCCCGGGCGCAGGGCACGGTACGGTCGGCACAACGCATTGTCGGGGTGCGGCAGTCCGCCGAACGCCCGGCGAAGGTGAGCGGCATTCCGCCGAGCAGTAAACCCTGGCCGACGAAGGGAGCGACGGGTGACCGAGCAGGAGCGCAACCAGACTCATCACGGAGATGAGTCCGACCCGGCCACCACATCGGTGTTCAGGGCTGTCACAGCAGGCGATCTCGAGAGGCCAGGCGAGCAAACACTCACCGGGCTCGAGGCGCTGCGGCCGGGAACCGCCCTGCTGGTGGTGAAGCGCGGCCCGAATGCCGGCTCCCGGTTCACTCTTGACAAGCCGCTGGTGAGCGCCGGTCGTCACCCTGAGAGCGACATCTTCCTCGACGACGTGACCGTTTCCCGTCGGCATGCCGAATTCCGGCAGCTGCCAAACGGCTACGAAGTACGCGACGTCGGCTCACTGAACGGCACCCTGGTCAACAGGGAGCCGATCGAGACCAGCACCCTCACCAACGGTGACGAGGTGCAGATCGGCAAGTTCCGGCTGGTCTTCCTCACCTCCGAAGCAGGCACAACCGCCGATCACCACGAATCCGGCGACCGGGCCGGCAGCTCAAGACCGGCGAACGCTGCCGGTGCACAGGACGTGAACGGCCACCCGGCGTCATGACAGCGGCGGGGATGCCCGCCGGGCCTGCGCTCAGCATCGGCGCGGTTCTCGCCCGGCTCAAGCCGGACTTCCCGGACGTCACCATTTCCAAGCTCCGGTTCCTGGAGACCGAAGGTCTGGTCGAACCGGAACGCACCCCGGCCGGTTATCGGCAGTATTCGCCGACCGACGTCGAGCGGCTCCGCTACGTATTGGCGGCCCAACGCGACCACTACCTGCCGTTGAAGGTCATCAAGGATCAATTGGACGCCATCTCCAGGGGGCTGGAGCCGGCGACGCCCACGCCTCGGTTGCCGCGGGCGCTGGTATCCATGGACGGCCCCCGGCCTGCCGACTTCGTCTCCACCGGTCACGTCCGGATGAGCCGGGTGGAGTTGCTGGCCGATTCCGGGCTCGCTACCGAGCAACTTCGAGAGCTGGAGGGCTTCGGCTTGATCACCGTCGGCTCCGGCGGCTGGTACGACGCCGACAACGCCTTGGTCGCCAAGACGGCAGCCGAATTGATCGAAGCCGGCCTGGATCCGCGTCATCTGCGACCGATGCGCACCGCAGCCGAACGTGAGTCGGCGTTGGTAGCCCAAATGGTGTCGGCGCAGGCCCGCCGATCAGATCCTGACGCCAGGGAACGAGCCGATGCGGCGGCCGCCAACCTGGCCGCGGTGCTACTCCGATTGCACTCGCTTCTCGTTCGTTCCGGCCTGCGCCGGGAACTCGGTAGATAGCTGCGGCGGTCGCTGCTCCGGCCGCGTTCCGCGCGTGTACGGTCGAGATCGCGGTAACCACCCACGGGAGAACACTGGGGAGCCCATGATCGAGATGCGCATCGTCGGCGTTCGCGTCGAGATGCCGTCCCAGCAGCCGATTCTCGTGCTCACCGAGAAGGACGGGCAACGCAGTCTGCCGATCGTCATCGGGACGGTCGAGGCCACCGCCATCGCCATGCATTTACAGGGCATGCGGCCGGCCCGTCCGCTGACCCACGATCTGCTCGGACAGGTGATCACCACCCTTGGCAGAACCGTCGCACAGGTCAGGGTGGTCGACTTCCGCGAGGGCACCTACTACGGCGAGTTGGCCTTCGACGACGGCACCTCGCTGTCGGCCCGGCCGTCGGATGCGGTCGCGCTGGCCGTCCGCGTCGAGTGCCCGGTCTTCGTCACCGAGGCGCTGCTGGACGAGGCTGGCATCGTGTTGGACGACAAGGACCAGGACATCACCGGGGAAGAGGGCATCGACGTCGATCCGGACGAGGAAGTGCAGGCGTTCAGAGAGTTCCTCGACTCGGTCTCGCCGGAAGACTTCGGGCCCGAACATCCCGGATCCCGCGCTCCCGACTGAGCCGCTCGACTAAGCCTCAAGTTCAGGTTGAGGACACGCCGTAGCGAACATTGACCGACGTTGTCGCGCGGCCTACCGTCGAACAAGTCACGACGGTGTGATTCAACCCGTGGTGACCCAGCGCTGGAACCAGTAGCGATGCGGGAGCACAGTGGGCCAGCACGGCCACCATCGGACCAGGTCCTGAAAGGACCGGCAGAAAGAGGCAGCGCGATGCGCGAGGCTGGGATATCCGGGCAGGGCGCGCTATTCCCCAACGACGCCGTCCCCGACGAGCACGTCGGCTACCGCGGGCCTACCGCCTGCCAGGCCGCCGGTATTACCTACCGACAACTGGACTACTGGGCCCGCACCACGCTGGTCGTCCCGACCGTCCGCAGCGCCACCGGCTCCGGATCGCATCGGCTGTACTCGTTCAAGGACATCCTGGTACTGAAGGTCGTCAAGCGACTGCTGGATACCGGGGTCTCGCTGCAGAACATCAGGGTCGCCGTCGAGCACCTGCGTAAGCGCGGCGTCGACGACCTGGCCGGAGTCACCCTGTTCTCTGACGGCACCACGGTCTACGAGTGCACCTCGCCGGAAGAGATCGTCGACCTGCTGCAGGGCGGTCAGGGAGTGTTCGGCATCGCCGTCAGCGGCACCATGCGGGAGATCACCGGCACCCTCGCCGAGTTCCCGGCCGAGCGGCTCGAAGGCGACGTGGTGGTCGCCGCGCCGCGCGACGAGTTGTCCGCTCGCCGACAGTCCCGCACCGCCGGCTGAGCCCACCCGCCATCCTGGTCGCGACCTTCGAGCCAGTGGTCATTAGGCAAACTAATGAGCTAGTCTAACGGCATGAATTCAGGGGAGCTCGACGTCGAATCGGTCGCCCACTTGCGCTCGTCGGTGCTGATCCTTGCCCGTCGGATGCGGAACCAGACCTCCGGTGGGGAGTTGTCCGCCACCGAGTTCTCTACGTTGGGCAGGATTCGCCGCGACGGTCCGCAAACGCCAGGCGTACTGGCCAAGTGCGAACACGTGAAGGCACCGTCGATGACCAGGGTGGTCGAGCGACTGGAGAAGGCCGGTTATCTGCGGCGGGAACCGGATCCCAAAGACGGCAGGCAGCAGCTGATCTCCATCACCGATGCCGGCCTGAGGTTCGTCGAGCAGACCCGGCGGCAGCGCAGTCGCTGGCTGTCCACTCAGCTCGACCAACTGACCGACGACGAGAGAGCCTCCATCGAAGCCGCCCTGCCGGCCCTGCACCGGTTGGCGGATCTACCGTGACGGTGCGGTCCGCGAAGTCGTCACCGTCGCTGAGTTCGTTGCCACCGGATGTCGAGCCGTCCGTAGCGACCGCCGGCGTGCCGCCGGCCGATCCGTCACGGTCCGACGCCTCGCCCACCGATGCGCCGGTCGACCCAACGTCGGCGCCGCCGGCCAAGCAGAGCACCTTTGCCTCGCTCAGCGTGCGCAACTACCGGCTGTACTTCCTGGGCGGGCTGGTGTCCAACAACGGCACCTGGATGCAGCGGATCGCCCAGGACTGGCTGGTCTTCACGCTGACCCACTCTTCGTTCGCGGTCGGCGTCACCACCGCACTGCAGTTCGGCCCGATGCTGTTCTTCGGCATGTTCGGCGGCCTGCTCGCCGATCGCTACCCGCAGCGTCGGCTGCTGCTGATCTCGCAGACCATCCTGGCCGCGCTGGCCGCGACGTTGGCGATCATCACCCTGACGGGCGCCGTGCGAGTCGAGTACATCTACCTGGTGGCCCTCGGGCTCGGACTCGCCACCGTGATCGACAACCCGGCACGGCAGAGCTTCGTCGGGGTGATGGTGCCGCCGCAGCTGATGCGCAACGCGGTGGCTTTGAATACCGGGAACTTCCAGCTGGCCAGGTTGACCGGCCCGGCGATCGCCGGTCTGGTGATCGGCGGCGTCGGCGTTGGCTGGGCGTTCGTCTTCAACGCGCTGTCGTTCATCGCGGTGATCAGCGGCCTGCTATTGATGCGCACCTCGGAGCTACAGGATTCGCCGCGGGCACCGCGGGGTCGGGGCCAGCTAAAGGTCGGTATCAGCTACGTGCTGGGCCGCCCACACCTGGCCTGGACCATCACCCTGGTGTTCTTCATCGGCTGTTTCGGGTTCAATTTCCCGATCATCCTGACGGCCTACGCCGGTGTAGTCTTCCACGGCGGCGCCGGCCTGTACGGCTGGCTCAACTCGACCATGGCCGCCGGCTCGCTGGTCGGCGCATTACTGGCGGCGCGCAGGGCGACTGCCTCGATGCGACTGCTGTTCAGCATGGCCGCTGCCTTCGGCGTGATGCTGATCCTGGTCGGGTTCACCCCGTGGCTCCCGTTGTTCCTGCCGCTGCTGGCGCTCACCGGCCTGGCCGGCGTCAGCTTCAACAGCCTTGGCAACTCGTCGGTCCAGCTGGCCACCGATCCGCTGTTGCGCGGCAGGGTGATGAGCCTGTATTTCCTGGTGCTGATGGGTTCGACCCCGATCGGTTCGCTGATCGTCGGCTGGATCACCGAGCACTGGGGCGCTCCGGTCGCCCTGATCATCTCCGGGTCGATCTGCCTGGCCGCCGCCGTCGGCTGTGGGTTCCTCGGGGCCAGGCAGGCCGGCCTGTCGGTGAGACTCGACCCGCGGCGTGGCCACCAACATCTGGTGGTGGCGCACCGCGAGGTGGCCTGACCCAGCCCGTGGTTCATCTGTGGTGATCTGACGCGATGTGCCTGAGGTGACGTAACGTGCCTGGCCGCCGAGCCGCGCGAGTGGTCGGCACGTATCAGACGATCATGACAGCCTGCCCGGCAAATTGGACACCCGCCCGGCGTGGCGCGGGCTGACAGCCATGATCATCTTTGCCGCGGCTGTTGCTGGTGCGGGTTGGTGCGGCTACTGCTCCCAGGAGAGGTGCTGCGCCGTGTAGGCGTCGATCTCATTCGCCAATGCTGCCTTGTCGGGCGCCGGCAGGAATGACGCGGTGACCGCGTTCTTGGCCAGCGTCGCGACGCCGGCGGCGTCCAGCTCCAACAGTGCCGCGGCGATGCCGTACTCACGATTCAGCGTGGTGCCGAACATCGGCGGATCGTCGGAGTTGATCGTCACCAGTACTCCGGCGTCGACCATCGTCTTGATCGGATGCTCGTGATAGCTCGTTACTGCCCGGGTGGCAATGTTGGACGTTGGGCACACCTCAAGCGCAATCCTGTGCGCCGCAAGGTGTTTCAGCAGTTTCGGATCCTTGGCTGCCGACGTGCCATGGCCGATCCGCTCCGCGCCCAGCAGGTTCAGCGCGTCCCAGATGGTCTGCGGGCCGGTGGTCTCACCGGCGTGTGGAACCGAGTGCAGTCCCGCTGCCCGGGCCCGGTCGAAGGCCGGCTTGAACTGCGGTCGCGGCGCGCCGATCTCCGGTCCGCCGAGCCCGAACGCGATCAGCGCGTCCGGCCCGTGGTCGATGGCGATGTTCGCGGTCTGCTCGGCCGCGTTCGGCCCGATCTCGCCGGGGATGTCGAAGATCCAGCGCAACCGGATGCCGTGGTCACGTTCGGCGGCGACCCTGGCGTCCTCGATGGCCTCGATGTAGGCCTCGACGGGGATGCCGCCCAGCACCGAGGTGTACGGCGTGCAGGTGAGCTCGGCGTACCGGATGTTCTGGGCGGCCATGTCGGTAGCCACCTGGTAGGTCAGTAGCCGAACGTCATCGGCGGTCTCGATCAGCGCCACCGTCGCCAGGTAGAGCTCGATGAAGTGGGCGAAATCGCGGAAGGTGAAGAACTCTGCCAGCCTGGCCGGGTCGGCCGGCACGGTGCCCGGATGTCTGCCGGCCAACTCGGCGACGATTCGCGGTGACGCCGAGCCGACGTGGTGCACGTGCAGCTCGACCTTGGGCAGGCCGGCGATGAAATCGATCAGATCGGACGGGGGCGTCGGTGTGGTCGCTGCTAGGCCTGGAGTGGTCATAGCCCAATCCTGCGCTTTGCCCGCGTGCCGGCCGGCAGCACGCTGCTAGCCTGAGAGTGTCTGTGACCCCCCGCGGGAGAGTCCCGGCCGGTTAGCGATCGTTGCGGCCAACGGGACGCCGAAGGAGCAATCCCTCCCCAACAAACTCTCAGGCCAGCGAACCGCAGGGGAAAGACACCTCTGGAAAGCAGCCGTCGCAGCGGCTCGCCGAAGGGGCAAGTGGGTCCATCTCGACCCGTGAAGCTCTCAGGCACCCATGACAGAGGGGGAGGGCGCGCGCCGGGCCGGACCTGGTGTGTGTTCCTCAAGCCACCGATTTTCCGGCGCCCGGTGCCGGTCGGAGACGAGAAGCCATGTCGCAGCAGACCCAACACGGTTCCGAGATGCAGCATTTCCCCATCGGAGAATCGGCGCCGATCGACCCGACGCTGTTCGCTGATCGGCATGTTGGTGTCGACCAGCGTGGTCTCGCCACGATCCTGCAGACCATCGGCGTCAGCAGCCTCGATGCGCTCGCCGATGCGGCCGTTCCGGCGAAGATCCGTACCAGCGGCGAACTGCAGCTGCCGCCGGCCGCCACCGAAGCGGCCACCCTGGCCGAGCTGCGCGTCTTTGCCGGCAAGAACACCCCGATGGTGCAGATGATCGGGATGGGCTACCACGACACCCTGGTGCCTGGCGTCATCCAGCGCAACGTGCTGGAGAACCCGGCCTGGTACACCGCTTACACGCCGTACCAACCGGAGATCTCCCAGGGCCGACTGGAGGCGCTGCTCAACTTCCAGACAGCGGTCTCCGACCTGACCGGGCTGGACATCGCCAACGCCTCCATGCTCGACGAGTCCACCGCGGCGGCGGAGGCGATGACGCTGATTAAGCGCACCGCCAGGTCCAAGTCCTCGACCTTCGTGGTGGACGCTGACACCCTGCCGCAGACCATCGCGGTGATCCAAACACGCGCCGAGCCGCTCGGCATCACCGTGGTGGTAGCCGATCTGTCGGGGTCACGTTCCGCGCTGCCCGAGCTCGGCGCTGGGGTAAAGGCCGAGGATTCCTCGAACTCCGGGGCGTTGCCGACCGAGGACTTCTTCGGGTTGCTGCTGAGCTATCCAGGTGCGTCCGGTGCCGTGCGTGATCATGCAGCGCTGATCGAGGCCGCTCATCAGCGGGAGGCGAAAGTTGTGGTCGCGACGGATCTGCTGGCGCTGACGCTGCTGCGCCCGCCGGGTGAGATCGGTGCCGATGTGGCCATCGGATCGTCACAGCGGTTCGGCGTCCCGCTCGGCTTCGGCGGACCGCACGCCGGTTTCATGGCGGTGCGCACCGACGTGCAGCGTCAGCTGCCTGGCCGGCTGGTCGGAGTGTCCCACGACGTGCACGGCAACCCCGCCTACCGGCTGGCGTTGCAGACCCGCGAGCAGCACATCCGCCGGGAGAAGGCCACCTCCAACATCTGCACGGCTCAGGTGCTGTTGGCGGTGATGGCGTCGATGTACGCGGTCTATCACGGGCCGGAGGGATTGAAGAAGATCGCCGAGGAGATCAACTCCAAGGCCGTCGCGTTGGCGGCGCTGCTGCAGTCGGGCGGCGTCGATGTCGAACACTCCACCTTCTTCGACACGGTGCGGGCATTGGTGCCTGGCCGGGCAGCTGAGGTGGTCGCCGCGGCCAGGGACAACGGCATCAATCTCTGGGCCGACGGGGACGACGCGGTTCAGATCTCGGTCTCCGAGACCACGCTCGGAGAGCACATCAGCACTGTCGTCGCGGCCTTCGGGCTGAGAGCCGACCGCGGGTGGGCTAGCGCCGCCGGCCTGCCGAGTCGCCTGCGGCGCAGCGCGCCTTTCCTCACTCATCCGGTGTTCCATGCTCACCGCAGTGAGACCGCGATGCTGCGGTACCTGCGCCGGCTGTCCGACATGGATCTGGCGCTTGACCGGTCGATGATCCCGCTCGGCTCCTGCACCATGAAGCTCAACGCCACCACCGAGATGCAGGCCGTCACCTGGCCCGAGTTCGCCGGGCTGCACCCGTTCGCGCCCATCGAGGACGCCGCCGGGATGCTCGAGCTGATCGCTCAGCTGGAAGCCTGGCTGGTCGAGATCACCGGCTATGCAAGGGTTTCGCTGCAGCCGAACGCCGGATCGCAGGGCGAGCTGGCCGGGTTGCTGGCCATCCGCGCCTATCACAGGTCCCGCGGTGACGATCACCGCACCGTCTGTCTGATCCCGGCATCCGCGCACGGCACCAACGCGGCATCGGCCGTGATGGCCGGCATGAAGGTGGTGGTGGTCGGCACCGACACCGAAGGCGACAACGCCGGGAACATTGACATGGCCGACCTGGCTGCGAAGATCGCCGCCAACGCCGACAGTCTGGCGGCGATCATGGTCACCTACCCGTCCACCCACGGCGTGTACGAGGACACCATCACCGAGCTGGCGGCGCAGGTGCATGCCGCCGGCGGGCAGGTCTACGTCGATGGCGCCAACCTCAATGCCCTGGTGGGCCTGGCAAAGCCAGGAGTGTTCGGCGGCGACGTCTCGCATCTGAACCTGCACAAAACATTCTGCATTCCGCACGGCGGCGGCGGTCCCGGCGTTGGACCCGTCGCGGTGCTCGAGCACCTCGCGCCGTTCCTGCCAACCCATCCACTGGCCGATCTCGGTGGGACGCCGCCGGCCGACGGCGGCGTCGGTGCGGTGGCGGCCGCCCCGTGGGGCAGCGCGTCGATCCTGCCGATCAGCTGGGCATACATCAAGATGATGGGCGCCGACGGGCTGCGCCGCGCCACCCTGACGGCGGTCGCGTCGGCCAACTACATTGCCCGCCGGCTGGACGAGCACTACCAGGTGTTGTACACGGGCAAGGGCGGCTACGTCGCGCACGAGTGCATCCTCGACCTGCGGCCGATCACCGCGAAGACCGGCGTCACCGTCGACGATGTGGCAAAACGGTTGGCGGACTATGGTTTCCACGCACCCACCATGTCATTCCCGGTAGCCGGGACGCTGATGGTGGAGCCGACGGAAAGCGAGGACCTGGTCGAGATCGACCGGTTCTGCGACGCTATGGTCGCCATCAAGGCCGAGATCGATTTGGTCGAGGCGGGGGAGTGGCCTGCGGAGAACAACCCGCTGCGCAACGCCCCGCACACTGCGGCCACCCTGGCGGGGGAGTGGAGCCACCCGTACAGCCGAGCCGAGGCAGTCTTCCCGCCCGGCGTCGACCCTGCCCACAAGTATTTCCCGCCGGTGGGCCGGATCGACGGGTCGTACGGCGACCGCAACCTGATCTGCTCCTGCCCGTCGCCGGCCGCCTACATGGACGACGCCTCCTGATTCGGCCGGCTGGTCAGCGCCAGTGTCCAACTTGGTCGCTGCGGTTGATGTGACCGGCGATCAGGCAGCGTCAGTGTCCAAGTTGGTCGCTGCGGTTGGTGTGACCGGCAGCTCGCCAGCGCAAGTGTCCAACTTGGTCGCTGCGGTTGGTCTGACGGGCGGATGGCCAGCGCAAGTGCCCAACTTGGTCGCTGCGGTTGGTCGAAACTAGGCAATTCGCGCCACGACGTGTCCCCGCCAGGTCGGGAATGACTGGACACCGACCCCTGTTACAGAGGGTACGTGACATATCAACTATCGGAGGTAGATGTGCAGTTCGGAGTCTTTTCGGTCGGCGACGTCACCCCGGATCCCACCAGCGGACGCGCGCCCACTGAGCACGAGCGGATCAACGCGATGGTGCAGGTGGCGCTGAAGGCCGAGGAAGTCGGGCTCGACGTGTTCGCCACCGGCGAGCACCACAACCCACCGTTCGTTCCATCGTCGCCCACCACCATGCTCGGTTATATCGCCGCTAAGACCAGCGCGCTGATCCTGTCCACCTCGACCACGCTGATCACCACCAACGACCCCGTGAAGATCGCCGAGGACTACGCGATGCTGCAGCACATTGCCGATGGCCGGGTCGATCTGATGATGGGCCGCGGCAACACCGGCCCGGTCTACCCGTGGTTCGGCAAAGACATTCGGGACGCCATCCCGCTGACGTTGGAGAACTACGACCTGCTGCGTCAGCTATGGACCAAGGAGACGGTCAGCTGGCAGGGCAAGTTCCGCACCCCGTTGCAGTCGTTCACCTCGACGCCCCGCCCGCTGGACGACGTGCCGCCGTTCGTCTGGCACGGCTCGATCCGCAGCCCGGAAATCGCCGAGCAGGCCGCGTACTACGGCGACGGATTCTTCGCCAACCACATCTTCTGGCCGGCGTCGCACACCCAGCAGATGGTGCAGCTATATCGCTCCCGGTTCGAGCACTACGGGCACGGCAGCGCCGATCAGGCGATCGTCGGCCTCGGTGGACAGGTGTTCATGCGGAAGAACTCGCAAGACGCCGTTAACGAGTTCCGGCCGTACTTTGACAACGCCCTGGTCTACGGCGGCGGCCCGAGCATGGAGGACTTCACCAGATCGACGCCGCTGACGGTTGGCAGCCCGCAACAGGTGATCGACCGCACGCTCGGCTTCCGCGATTACGTCGGCGACTATCAACGGCAGCTGTTCTTGATGGACCACGCAGGTCTGCCGCTGAAGATCGTGCTGGAACAGTTGGACCTGCTCGGTGCAGAGGTAGTCCCGGTGCTGCGCAAGGAGTTTGCAGCCTTGAAGCCGGCCCACGTGCCGGACGCTCCCACCCACGTGAGCCTGCTGGCCGCGAAGAACCAGTCCGCTCAGCTCACCGCGCAAGCCAAGGAAGAGGTGACGGCATGACGCGTATCGCTGTCATCAGCGCCGGGATGGGCAATCCGTCTGCCACCCGGCTGCTGGCCGACCGACTCGCCGACACGGTGGTGGCCCAGCTGGCGGTTGCCGGCGCCGCAGCCAACGCTGGCGACGACGATGAGAGCGAGTCGACGGCTGTTGACGTCATTGAGTTACGCGAACTGGCGCACCCGCTGGCCGATAACCTGCTCACCGGGTTCCCGTCGGGTCCGCTCGCTGCCGCCTTCGACACGGTCGAAGCGGCCGACGCGCTGATCGTCGTCACCCCGGTGTTCGCGGCGTCCTACTCCGGCCTGTTCAAAATGTTCTTCGACGTGCTCGAACCAGAGCTGCTGCGGGGGAAGCCGGTATTGCTGGCCGCGACGGCAGGAACGGCCAGACACAGCCTGGTCCTGGAACACGCGTTACGCCCGCTGTTCGCCTACCTCGGGGTTGTGACGGCACCGACGGCGGTGTTCGCTGCCGCCGAGGACTGGGGCGGCAGCTCGGGCCTTGGTGCCGCCCTGAATGAGCGGATCGACCGTGCCGCAACGGATCTCATCGGATTGCTCACGCCGTCGGCGTCCCGTCGGGCGACGCCGTCGAGTGCCCAGCAGCGCTGGGGCGCCGCCGTTGGCTTCGATCGGCCGGTTGAGTTCGCCGAGCTGCTGCGCCGGGCCAGCGCCTGACCAGCGATTCCCGACCGCGCTGCATCGGGGGCGCCGGCGATAAGAGTTGGTGAGTCGGGCACCGGTCCGGTGTGATGGGCTGATGCCGTCCAAGCAGCGTGCCAGCAAGCAGTTCCCCTCGAAACCGGCCCGCCGGGCCAGCAAGCCGCCGAAGCCGCCGCATCTGGTGGAGCCAACTCTCAGAAACATCACCGACCGCACTTACGCGTCTTTCCATTCGGCGATTGCCCGTGGATTCCAGGAGAAGGATCGCGAGGAGGTCGCCGAGTTCGACCGCCCGCTCGTCGAGAACGACAGATTCTTCGGCTTCGCAGTCGGCAACAGGTGGGTCTCCACCTGTGGCTCCTTCGCCAGGAGCATCAGTGTTCCCGGCGGCGCCGACGTCCCGGTTGCTGCGGTCACCGTGGTCACGGTGCATCCGCCGTTCCGGCGTCGTGGACTGCTGTCGGCGATGATGAAGCACCAGCTGGCGGACGTCGCCACACGTGGCGAGCCGCTGGCCGCCCTGTGGGCGTCAGAGTCGCTGATCTACGGGCGGTTCGGCTATGCACCCGCCGCCTCCCGGGCCCGGTTGTCCGGAAACAGCAGGCGGCTGCAGTTCCTGGCGGGCATCCCGTTTTCCGGATCGGTCGACGAGGTGACGAGAGAGCAATTCCTGGCCGTCGCACCGGCCTTGCACGACGCCGGATGGCCGGATCGACCTGGCGGGCTGAACCGCGACCGGAAGTGGTGGGAGCTCTCCCTGTTCGACCTCGAGTTCGCCAGGGGCGGCGCCACTGAACTGCGATATCTGTTGCACTACAACGATGCCGGCGATGCGGACGGCTTTGCCACCTATCGCTTCAAGGAAGATTTCGGCGCGACCGAACCGGCCGGCGAGGTGCGGGTCGGCGAGCTGCGCGCCGACGACGCCGGCGCCTATGCCGGCCTGTGGCGCTACCTACTGGACCTGGATCTGGCTCGCAGCTATCTGATCCGCAACGCGCCCGTCGACGAGCCGCTGCGGCACCTGGTGACCGATGCCCGCGCCATCACCACCGAGATTACCGACAACATCTATCTGCGGATCGTTGATGTCGCGGCCGCGCTCCGGGTCCGCAGGTATGCCGCGGAGATCGACATCGTCATTGAGGTGGTAGATCCCTTGCTGCCGGTCAACTCTGGCCGGTACCGGCTGCGCGGCGGCGCCGCCAATGCCACCGTCAGCAGGGTGAAAACAGCCCCCGATCTGTCACTGTCGATACTGGAGCTCGGCGCAATTTACCTCGGCGGAGTGCCGCTGTCGGCGTTGCACCGGGTTGGCAGGGTGACCGAGCACAGCGCGGGGGCGGTCGATGCGGTGTCGACGGCCTTTGGCTGGTACCGGGCACCTTGGTGTCCCGATCAATTCTGAGAAGCGTTGCGCCGGCTGTCTTTTCGGTAGCCGGAGGATAGCGATCAGGTACCGCTGAAGACCGACAGCAGGGTGGCGGGCAGGTCGGGCGGTTGCTGGACGTCGGTGTAGCTGCCGTTGCCGGCTGCGGCGATGGCCCGCAGCGCATCGACCGGCGACGCGCCGCCGACACCGAGGATGTCCAGGTGTACGTTCGGATTATTCGTCGCGATGGTCCGCAGCTGAGTCAGCACCACCTCTCGCGGCATGCTGGGTGTCTGGTCGGGGCCGTCGGTAATCAGGATCACCCGTTGCGGATGCGCTGCGGAGGAGTTCTGGGCCGCAGCGGCCACGGCAGCGGGCAGCGCCTGGTAGGTGCGCCGGGAGCCGTCGGCGGTGAGTCCGGCAGTCGCCGTGCCAAGCGCCGCCAACCTGGTCGTTCCGTTGACCGCGCCGGCCAATGGACCGGTGGCGACCTTGGTGGTGTAGCCGGTGGCCCCGTCGGCCGAGGAGACGGTCCACAGGCCGATCGAGCTGGTTCCGGCCTTGGCCAGCACTCCGGTGAGCGCTTCCTTGAGCCACTGTGTCCTGGTCTTGCCGCTGACACTCGTGGCCCAGGTGCTGGCGGTGTCGACCAGGAAGGTGACCCCTGGCCCGGTGCCGACCGGCGGCGCGGCAGTGGTGCTGGAGCTGGCGGGTGCGGACGTCGCGGACGTGCCAGTGGTGGCGCCTGTCGGGCCGGTGGCGCCTGTCGGCCCGGTGGCGCTCGGCGGGCCGGTGACGACACTCGACGAGACGGTGGCCGGCCCGGTGGTCGTCGGTTTCGTGCCGGTCGCTTTCCTGGTCGATGGCTTTCCGCTCGGCGGCGTTGAGACGGCCGGTGGTATGGACCGGCTGGGCGCCGCCGCCGTCGATACGGTCGGCGGCTTGCCGGCCGTACCGATGGCCGCCACGATCGCGGCCGTCACACCGGCAGCTGCGGCCGGCAGCTGGGTGACGTTCGTGCTGGGCTGGATCCCGGCCGCGGCCGGTGTAATGGTGCCCGGCACTCGCAGATGGGAGGCGGCCAGCACATTGTGCCCGTCCGCGCTGCGGGCGAATGCGTGGAATCTGGTTGACGCGTCCACCAGGGTCGGCGTCATCCAGCTCCCGGACAGCGCAACGATGAAGACATCGTCGCCGGCGGCGGCACCTTTCGGGTAGACGGCGGTGAGCGGCATCGACGCCGACGCGTTGTACGACGCAAGGTCGGCCTCGGTGACCGGCACTGCCTCCGGTTGGCTGCTGCCGGCGACCTGGTCGAGGGCATCGCCGGTGGTGGGACCGTCGGACAGGGATGCGTTCAGTGTCCTGAGTTCTTGGGCTGCTGCCCTGATGGCTGCCACCGTCGGCGCAGTGTTCGATGTCGCCGTCATCGATTCGATGGCATAGGCGCTGGCCCTGTTGGTCTGCGGATCGGGCAGTACCAGTTTCGGACTGTCTGCGGCGGTCAGCGTTGCCCAACTCACCGTCTGCACCTTTGCCGCGTCAGCCGCCTTCATGGCCAGAACTACGGGTGAGGTGGCGATCGGGGCCGGATCACGACCGGCCGTCAGGCTGGGTGACCGTTTCTCCACGGTCGTCAGCGCGCCAGCGTCGTCGGTGATCCAGACGCCCGGCGCCGGCCCGGACTGGCCCGCCCAGTTGGCCGCCACTGCGGTCGCGGCATCGGCGGACGAGAGGGTCACCACGGTGGTCGTCAGGCAGCTGGAATGCGCGGAAGGAGAGGTGGCGTTGAACGCATCGCTCATCGCGCGGGCCGCCGGGGAGCTGCCGGCCGAGGCAAGGACGGGAAGCGTGACGCTGCCGCTACAACTGGTGTCGGCCCTGTTGTTCTTCCGCAGCACCGCAAAGTAGACGATGGTGCCGGCCACCAGCAGCACGACGATGGCCAGCACGAGCAGCGGCCAGCCGGCCACGCCGCGCCGACGGTCTGCCGCAATGTGGCGTCCCATCGCACCTCCCGTTGACCAAACAGTTCACTCTAACGACGTTCGGGCAGGTGTGACGGGTGAGGCACCCGGGACTTCTGCCCCGGGTACGACTGCCGGACTGTGCCGATTTGCGGTCCGGGTAACTACCCACCGCGGTAGGTGAAACCCCGGGAAAATGCCCCGAAGTTCGTCTCACGGCTGATGCCGGGGTGGAAGCTGGTCGCCACAGATGACACCATGGAGCCCGACACCCCTGCAAGGCGACACCAGCGCCGCGGGGCGGCTGTTACTCACTGCTGGCGAGAGGACCCGAATCGACATGGCCAACCCGTTCGTCAAGGCCTGGAAGTATCTGATGGCGCTGTTCTCGTCGAAGGTGGACGAATATGCAGATCCCAAGGTGCAGATCCAGCAGGCCATCGAAGACGCCCAGCGCCAGCATGCAGCGCTCAGCCAGCAAGCGGCAAACGTCATCGGCAATCAGCGTCAGCTGGAGATGAAGCTGACACGGCAGATGGGTGACGTCGAGCGCCTGCAGGCGTCGGCGCGCCAGGCCTTGGTGCTGGCCGATGAGGCGAAGTCCAAGGGCGACGCGCAGAAATCCGCCGAGTACGAGCAGACGGCACAGACCTTCGCCACTCAGCTGGTCGCCGCCGAGCAGCAGATGGAAGACCTCAAGGGTATGCACGACCAAGCCCTACAGGCAGCCGACCAGGCGAAGAAGGCCGTCGAGAACAATGCGATGGCACTGCAGACCAAGCTGGCCGAGCGCACCAAGCTGCTCTCGCAGCTCGACCAGGCGAAGATGCAGGAGCAGATCTCCGCATCCATGCAGAGCATGCAGAGCACGGTCGCGCCGGGAACCACCCCGTCGCTGGACGAGGTGCGGGACAAGATCGAGCGGCGCTACGCCAACGCTCTCGGCTCCTCCGAGCTCGCGCAGAACTCGGTCGAGGGCCGGATGCTCGAGGTGCAGAAGTCGACGCTGGATATGGCGGGTGCCTCCCGACTGGACCAGCTGCGCCAGCAGCTGCATCCGGAGCTGGCCAACCAGCAGCCGCGGGCGATCGACCAGACCGCCGGCGGAGCGGCAGCACCCGGTGTTCCGGACCTCACCAAGCAGCCCGCCCCGCAGCAGCCCAACCAACAGGGCTGACGCACTCTGCCCAGTGATCAGGTGGCGGAGCTATTTGCGCCACTGCCTGATCAGCAGCACCAGCACCACCAGCAGGCCGGCCAACATCACCAGCTGTACGAAGATGTTGTTCAGCCCCAGTTGATCCACCTTCAGCAGTCTGCCGTTGTCCGGTGCCTCTGCTCGGTAGGCTCACGCCGCGCGCGACGCTCGGGGTCAAGGTTTCTCCTCATCACTACTGAGGTTCAGCGATGACGCGCGCCACCGGGCAGGTTGTCCTCGGGGTCGATTTCGGGACGTCCAACACGGTGGCCGCCCTGGCAGTTCCAGGACGGTCACCACGGGTGCTGTCGCTGGACGGGTCGAACTGGTTGCCGTCTGCGGTCTTTCTACCGATGAGGGCGTCCCTGGCGGTCGGCAGGGACGCGGAACGCCCTGGCCAGGCTGTCGCCGGATCGATTCGAGGGCAATCCGAAACGGCGCATCGACGACGGGCAGTTGTTACTGGGCGCCGCTGTCGTCCCAGTGGTCGAGGCCATCGCTGAACGCTGCTGCCGCAGAACTAATCGTTGTGCCGGCTCCGGCTGGTCGTTGGGCCGGCGCCCGTTGTCGGTCGGTTCGGTAGGCTGAATACCGTGCGACACACCGAGTTCCGTGCCCTGATGGCTGCCCACTTCGGGCCGCTGCGGGCGCCGTCGGTGGCCCAGGATCACGTATTCGCCGCGCTCGGTGGCCGGACGGCGGACCAGGCGCTGGACGCTGGAATCAACCCCAAGAAGATCTGGGCAAGGGTCTGCATCGACTTCGATGTTCCGGCCGCGATGCACCACGGGCTGCCCGACTGACCTCTCGGACGCCGCCGCCGACAGCGGGCCGACGACACACCGACACGTCATCCTTGCATCGAACACCTGTACGGCTAGAGTGAACGTTGTTGCGGGCGGCCCGGCATGGCTGAGTTGTCCACAGACCCCGATTCATCCACAACACGGCGAGGTTTCCCGCCCACTGTCGGTGTGCGGTCCTACCGTCGGCGACAACACCACAAAGCACGGCACAGCTGGACACCAACACCGCTCGGCGCCGCCGGCGGACAACACGAAGGGCATGGGTGGGTCATGACGGCACCGGACCGCGAGAAGGCACTGGGGATCGCTCTCGCGCAGATCGAGAAGCAGTTCGGCAAGGGCTCGGTGATGAGGCTCGGCGACGAGGGAAGAGCGCCGATCGAAGTCATCCCGACGGGCTCCATCGCGCTGGACGTCGCTCTCGGCATCGGCGGACTGCCCCGCGGCCGGATCGTCGAGATCTACGGTCCAGAGTCCTCGGGTAAGACGACGGTCACCCTGCATGCGGTGGCCAGTGTGCAGGCGGCAGGCGGAATCGCCGCATTCATCGACGCCGAGCATGCGCTCGACCCCGAGTACGCCAAGGCGTTGGGTGTCGACACCGACTCGCTGCTGGTTTCCCAGCCAGACACCGGGGAGCAGGCACTGGAGATCGCGGACATGCTGATCCGCTCGGGCGCCATCGACCTGGTGGTCATCGATTCGGTGGCAGCGTTGGTGCCACGCGCGGAGATCGAGGGCGAGATGGGCGACAGTCACGTCGGGTTGCAGACACGGCTGATGTCGCAGGCGCTGCGCAAGATCGCCGGTGCGCTGTCGAACACCAACACCACGATGATCTTCATCAACCAGCTGCGCGAGAAGATCGGGGTGATGTTCGGTTCGCCGGAGACCACTACCGGCGGCAAGGCGCTGAAGTTCTACGCCTCCGTGCGGCTGGACATCCGCCGGATCGAGGCACTCAAGGACGGCACCGACGTGATCGGCAACCGCACTCGCGTCAAGGTAGTCAAGAACAAGGTCGCGCCGCCGTTCAAGCAGGCCGAGTTCGACATCATCTACGGCCACGGCATCTCCCGGGAGGGTTCGCTGATCGACGTCGGTGTCGAGCAGGGCTTCGTCAAGAAGTCCGGCGCTTGGTACACCTACGAGGGCGAGCAGCTCGGCCAGGGCAAGGAGAACGTGCGGACGTTCCTCAAGGAGAACCCGGACATGTCCGAGGAACTCGACAAGCGCATCAAGGAGAAGCTCGGCGTCGGTGCCAGGCTCGACGCCGAACTGGATGTCGTCGATGTGAACGCGCCGGTGCCGGCGCCGGTCGACTTCTGATCCTGTCTAGTAGCGGACAAACTGCCATGCCGCCACAATCCCCTCCCGGGAACGTCGATCGGGCGGCGGCGATCGAGGCCCTCGCGGCCAAGGTCGCCGCCGTCGGGTCGACGTCGTCGACCGGCGATGCGTCGACGATTCAGATACCCGAAGGTCCAGATTCGGCAAGGGCGCGGGACATCGTGCTCCGTCAGCTCGCCGCTGCGTCCAGACCGAGAGCGGTGCTCGCGCAGAAGCTGCGCAGCAGGGAAATCCCGGACGACGTCGCCGATTCGGTGCTCGACCGTTTCGAGCAGGTCGGGTTGATCGACGACCGCGCCTATGCCGAGCTGTACGTGACGGCCAAACATCGGGACAGGGCACTGGGTCGGCACGCGCTGCGGGCCGAGCTCCGCCGGCAGGGCGTCGCCGAGGACGATTTCGCCGACGCCGTCGCCGAGGTGGATACCGGCGCCGAAGCGCAGCGCGCGGCCGAGTTGGTCGGCAAGCGGGTGGCGGCTGCCATGGCGGCGGGTCCGGACGCCGCCCGGCGGCGGCTGCTGGGGCTGTTGGCCAGACGCGGCTACCCCTCGTCACTGGCCACCGCGGTGGTTGAGTCCGCCATTGCCTCGTTCGGCGGTTAGTTCGACAGACTTCTCGGCTCGTCCAGGCATCAGCGCCAACACGATCAGGGTGGAACGGGGCAATCGGGCGCAGCGGCAGGCCGGGTCCCCTTGACCGCTTGAGCCGTCATCTTTACCCTGAAGATCACAGGAGTGTCACGACTCGCGCAACAACAGGCGCGACCTCGAAGCGGCCGCTGTCGTTCTGGATTGACACAGTTGGTCGCCTCTGCCCGGAGTTCGGGTGAGAACGCCCCTGCCGGGCCACCGCTCGGCGGGCACCTACGGTAACCGGTCGGCTTCCCCGTCCACCGTCGCTGGATGTCGGCGACCCTCCTTCAGCTAGTCCGTCGCGCCGCAACGGCGCGATCGGATCGACGAGGAGGGAGACCGGAATGACGCAAACCCTCATCATTGTTTTGGCCGTCGTGGTCGTGCTGTTGGTGGTCGTGTTGCTGCAGCAGACCCGCAAACGATCGGTCGCAGCACCCCCAGCTGGTATCGACGAGGCCCAGCTCCGCCGACTTCTCGATCAGGCTCTTGCCGCCCGCCCGGCGGCGGAACAGGCCGGCCGGCATGCAGAGTCCGGCCCCGACAACGCCGCCGAGCTCGCCGCCGCTCAGTCCGCGGCCAGCAAAGCGGGCCTAGCGCTGGCCGACGCCAAGAGCGAGGCCGAACGCGCACGCGCCACCGCCGACAGCGCTCGGGCAGAGGTAGCCGCCGCGATTCAACGCGGCGCCGAATCCAGCCACGCCGATGCCAAACGACAGGCCGAGTCTGCGGTATCCGCAGCCAGGGCAGAGATCGACAGCCAGCGAGCAGCGCTGGTCGGTGAACGCGCCAAGGTGACGGCCGGAGCCACCGCAGCGCTGGCGTCGGAACGATCTGATCTGCAGGCAGCGCAGCAGCGGCTGCAGATGTCGCTGGATGCTCTGGCCGACGATCAGCGGCGGCTATCGGCGGAACGAGACCGGCTGCGCACCGAGGAGTCCGAGGTCAGCAAGGCCTGGTCGCAGGTCACCAGCAAGGACGAAGCGCTGCGGATCCGGACCGAGCAGCTCACCGGTCTGGACGTCGAACTCGCTGGCCGCGCCCGCATCATCGACGAGAAGGTAGCCGGAGTCGAAGCCGAGCTGCAGCGCGTCTCCGGGCTGACGGCCGAGAACGCCCGCGCCGAGCTGCTGTCCCGGCAGGAGGAGTCGGTGCGCAGGGATGTCGCGCTGATGATTCGCAGGGTCGAAGGCGAGGCCGAGGCCACCGCGAAGCAACGGGCCAGAGCGATCGTCGCCGATGCCATCCAACGGGTGGCATCCGACCAGACGGCGCAGACCGTGGTCAGCGTCGTGCAGCTGCCTGCCGACGAGGTCAAGGGCAGGATCATCGGTCGCGAGGGCCGCAACATCCGCACCTTCGAGACCGTCACCGGCGTCAACGTCATCATCGACGACACACCGGAGGCGGTGCTGCTGTCCTGCTTCGATCCAGTCCGCAGGGAGATCGGCAGGATCACCCTGGAAATGCTCATCGAGGACGGCCGGATCCATCCGCACCGGATCGAAGAAGCATTTGAGCGGGCACACGACGAGGTCGAGGCCCGCTGCGCCCGCGCCGCCGAGGACGCGATGCTCGATGTCGGCGTCACCAACCTGCACCCAGAGCTGGTGAAGTTGCTCGGCCACCTGAAATACCGCACCAGCTACGGCCAGAATGTCCTCGGGCATCTGGTCGAGACGGCGCACATCGCCCGCGGCATGGCGGCCGAACTCGGCGTCGATTCCAAGACCATCGTTCGGGGCGCCTTCCTGCACGACATCGGCAAGGCGCTGACCCACGAGGCCCAGGGATCGCATGCCATCGTCGGTGCCGAGCTGGCCCGCAAGTACGGCGAGGCAGACGATGTGGCGCACTGCATCGAGGCGCATCACGACGAGGTACCGCCGTCCACCGTCGAGGCCGTGCTGACCCAAGCGGCCGATGCCTGCTCGGGCGGCCGGCCCGGCGCCCGCCGGGAGTCGCTGGAGTCCTATGTCCAGCGGCTGGAACGGATCGAGGCGATCGCCGCAGCTAAGAAGGGCGTGGAGAAGGTCTTCGCCATGCAAGCCGGCCGCGAGCTCAGGGTGATGGTGAAGCCGGACGTCGTGGACGATCTTGAAGCGCATGTGCTGGCCAGGGAAGTGGCCAAACAGATCGAGGAAGAGCTCACCTACCCCGGCCAGGTGCGGGTCACGGTGATCCGCGAATCCAGGGCCACCGAGGTCGCCCGCTGATCGCTGTCGACCAGCACAGCCATGCCGGAGCCGGTGCGTCGCCCGAGCCGACGCAACTGGGCCGTCGGCACATTTCGCCAACGCTGCCGGGACGTCGGCTGGCGTCCGCCGGGTAGTACCGGCAGGCTGACGCTCGATGACGCACAGCGAACAGCCTGGTCGACCGGTCGCCGACGGAGCCCGCGATGCCGGCGGTGCCCGTGCTGCCGGCGCTGCCAGCCGTCGGCCCGACCGTGCCGAGCCGACCACTGGTCCGCTGCAGCCGGCGGCGGTTGCGTCGCCGACCGGACCGCCCACCCTGCTGGGCTCGCTGCAGCACCTCCGAACGGCACTTCATGACCTCAGGCTCGATCTGGCCGTGCCGGGCGTTGACGCTGCGCGGGCCGACCGGCAGGCGATGAGCGCGCAGCTGGACGACTACATCGTGCCGCGGCTGTCGTCGGTCGATGCGCCGTTGCTGGCGGTGGTCGGCGGTTCGACGGGCGCCGGCAAGTCGACACTGGTGAACTCGCTGTTGGGATTTCCGGCGAGCAAGTCAGGGGTGATCAGGCCGACGACGAGGGCGCCGATCCTGGTCTACCACCCCGCCGATGCCGGCTACTTCACCGACCAACGGATCCTGCCGACGCTCGCCAGGGCAACCGGCGAGGTCTTCACCGCAGCTGATGAGCCGATCACCGCGGTTCAGTTGATCTCCACCGAGGCGATCCCTCGGGGCCTAGCGCTGCTGGATGCGCCCGACATCGACAGCGTGGTCGGCAGCAACAGGGCGCTGGCCACCCAGCTGCTCGCTGCCGCCGATCTGTGGGTGTTCGTCACCACGGCAGCGCGATACGCCGACGCGGTGCCGTGGGACTTCCTGGCCGGGGCAGCGGCCAGACAGGCAGCGGTGGCGATCGTGCTGGACAGGGTGCCGCCGGAGGCCACCAACGATGTTGCCGGCCACCTGGGGTGGATGCTGCAGCAGAACGGGCTGGGCGGCTCGCCGTTGTTCGTCATCCCCGAAGCGCAACCCGATCGTGCCGGCTTGCTGCCGGCGGCCGTGGTGCAACCGGTCAAGGCGTGGCTGGGGGATCTCGCCCACAACGCGGCGGCCAGGCAGGCGGTCGTTCGGCAGACGTTGACCGGCGCCATCGACGCGTTGCTCGGCCGGGTGCAGGCGCTGGCCGGTGCCGGCGATCAGCAGCGGCAGGCGATAGCTGCAATGGCCGCCCAGGTAGACGAGGTGTACGGCGGTGCCGCGCAACGAGTTTCGGAGGGATTGGCCGACGGGTCACTGCTGCGCACCGAAGTACTCGCCCGCTGGCAGGAGTTCCTTGGCACCGGCGAGTTCATGCGTAATCTGGAGTCAAGGATCGGCCGGCTCCGCGATCGGGTGGTTTCCGCGGTCAGCGGCAAGCCGCGGCAGGCGGCGCAGGTCGGTGACGCCCTGCAGTCGGGAGTCGAGCAGCTGATCGCCAGCCAGACAGCACTCGCCGCAGACGAGGTGATGCGGCGCTGGCAGCACCTGCCAGGGGGCGCCGCACTTGCCGGCGACCATCCGGAACTCGCACAGACCGCGCCCGGGCTGCCCGACCGGGTGTCCCGGTTGGTGCGCGACTGGCAGGGGCAGGTCCTGGACATGGTGCGGTCCGAGGGCAAGGACAAGCGGACGGCAGCGAGGATTCTGTCCTACGGCGTCAACGGCACCGGGGTGGCGTTGATGCTGGTGACCTTCTCGCAGACGGCTGGCCTCAGCGGAGCCGAGGTCGGAATCGCCGGTGGCACAGCGGTTCTCGCCCAGCGGCTGTTGGAGGCGGTGTTCGGCGACCAGGCCGTCCGCACGTTGGTGATCACTGCCCGCACCGATTTGGTCGACCGCTGCACCCGAATCATGAACGACGATCGGCGCCGGCTGGACGAGCTGCTCCACGGTCTGTCGGGCGGCCCGACACCGTTCGATCTGATGGGGCTGGCCGGAGCGGTGGCGACGACCCGATGAGCGCATTCCGCCGCAAGTCCGGCAACTCCGCCAGCGATCTCGGTGCGCGGGTAGCGGCGCTCCGGCATGCCATCGACGTCGGTGGGACCAGACTCGATGAGGATGCGGCCAACCGGGCGCGACGCCTTGCGGGCAAGGTGGGGGAGCGGCTGCTGCTGTCGGGGGATCGAACCGTTGCGGCGCTCGCCGGCGCGACCGGCAGCGGAAAGTCAAGTCTGTTCAACGCGATCAGCGGTGCGCCGCTGTCGACGGTCGGCGTCCGGCGGCCGACGACCTCGACAGCGACCGCCGCGATCTGGACTGCTACGGCCGCCGATTCGACCGCCGATCCGAGCGCGCTGCTGCGCTGGCTGGCGGTTCCCAGCTGGCACCTGGTGCCGGCAGCGGACGACAGCCTCGACGGGCTGGTGCTGCTCGATCTGCCCGATCACGACTCCACCGAGACGGCCAACCGGGCCGAGTCCGACCGGTTGGTGGAGCTGGTCGACGTGTTCATCTGGGTCACCGATCCGCAGAAATACGCCGACGCTGCCCTGCACCACGGCTACCTGGCTCCGCTTGCCGGGCACGACGCGGTGACCATCGTGGTGCTCAACCAGACGGATCGACTGACCCCCGCACAGCTCTCGTCCTGCCGGAACGACCTGAACAGGCTGCTGACGGCGGACGGCCTGACCGAGGTCGAGGTGATCGGAACGTCGGTGGCCACCGGCGCCGGGCTGGCCGACCTGCGGTCGCGGCTGGCCGGGGCCGTCAAACGG
>JALYVF010000054.1 GCA_030853385.1 Actinomycetota bacterium
TCGATCACGTCGTTGGACCAGCCGATCGACAGCTGCCCGGTGAGAATCGTCGCCACCAGCAGCAGCACTATCCCGGCCGGCAGCCCTACCGAAACGGCAAGACACCCACTGATAGCCGTAACCGCCACCGTCGGCAGCGGATGGCAGGCCAACAGCAAACCGCGGACCGTGGGCACCAGCCGATGTTAGGCGCCGACACCAGCCGATGTGAGGCGCTGGTAATGGCCCCGCCGGCTGCTGCGTGGCACCGGTCCACTCGCGGCGCCGATACGGTGGCGACATGACCACCCTTGCGGCGGTGCATGGTGTGGTCCCCACTCACCGGTACCCGCAGTCCGAGTTGACCGCGACGTTCGCCCGGTTGTGCCTGCCGGACGGCGAGCAGGTTGGGGTGCTGGAACGGGTGCATCGCAACGCCATGGTCGACTTCCGTCACCTGGCGCTGCCGATCGAGCGGTACGCCGAATTGACGGACTTCGGCGCCGCCAACGACGCCTATCTCGAGGTCGCCGTCGATCTCGGAGTGCAGGCCGTGCAGGGCGCGCTGGATGCTGCCGGGCTGACCGCGGACCAGGTCGATCTGATCATCTCGACCACCATCACCGGGGTCGCGGTGCCGTCACTGGAAGCGCGGATCGCCGGCCGGATCGGGCTGCGACCGGACGTGGTGCGAGTGCCGATGTTCGGCCTCGGCTGTGTGGCCGGCGCGGCCGGCGTCGCCCGGCTGCACGACTATCTGACCGGTCACCCCGATCAGGTTGCCGTGCTGGTGTCGGTCGAGTTGTGTTCGCTGACGATCCAACGGAACGACAGGTCGATGGCCAACCTGGTGGCCAGCGGACTATTCGGTGACGGCGCCGCCGCCGTGGTCGCGGTCGGCGCGAACAGGGCCGCCGAGGTCAGCGGTCCAGAGGTGCTCGCGTCCCGCAGCCACCTGTACCCGGACACCGCGCGGACCATGGGCTGGGACGTTGTCCCTGCCGGGCTGAAAATCGTGCTGGACGCCCAGGTTCCGGCGCTCGTCGAGCAGTACGTCGGAACGGACATGCGCGCGTTCCTGGCCGACAACGGACTGCAGATCGAGGAGGTGACGGCCTGGGTGTCACATCCCGGTGGTCCGAAGGTGATCGAGGCGATCGGCGCCACTCTCGGCCTGCCGGATTCCGCACTCAAGCTCACCTGGCAGTCGCTGGCGCAGGTCGGCAACCTGTCGTCGTCGTCGGTGCTGCACGTGCTGTCGGACACCCTGCGCGAATGTCCGCCGCCGCCAGGCAGTCCGGGCGTGATGATGGCGCTCGGGCCAGGCTTCTGCTCCGAGTTCGTCCTGCTGCGTTGGTAAGAATCCAGCGATGATCGGTTATCTGGTGTTGTTGATCGCCGTCGGTCTCGAGCGGCTGGCCGAGCTGGTGGTGAGCAAGCGCAACCTGCGATGGAGCCTTGAACGTGGCGGCAGGGAACTGGCGCCCGGGCACTACCCGGCGATGGTCGCGCTGCACACGCTGCTGCTGATCGGTTGCGGTGTAGAGGTTTTCGTGGCCGATCGGCCGTTCGTACCGGCGCTCGGTTGGACGGCGCTGGCGGTGGTCGCGGCCAGCCAGGCGCTGCGCTGGTGGTGCATCTCGACCCTCGGGCATCAGTGGAACACCCGCATCGTGGTGACGCCTGGTCTGTCGCTGGTGCGGTCGGGGCCGTACCGGCTGCTCCGACACCCTAACTATCTGGCGGTCGTGGTCGAGGGGTTGGCGCTGCCGCTGGTGCACACGGCCTGGTTGACCGCTGCGATCTTCACCGTCTGCAATGCAGTGCTGTTGCGGGTGCGGATTCAAGCCGAGAACGCCGCGCTGGCAACACTTTCGACAGCGGGATCGACGATGAACCCGACAGCGGGTTCGGCATGATCGATCTGTTGATCGCCGGCGCCGGACCGGCTGGCCTGTTCACCGCCCTGTTCGCCAGGGCAGCAGGCCTGTCGGTGACGATCGTCGAACCCCGCAACACGCCGATCGACAAGGCCTGCGGCGAAGGGCTGATGCCGGGCGCGGTGCGGCTGCTTGGCGAGGTAGGGGCGACGGTGAGGGGCGAGATACCTGGCCACCCGTTCGGTGGAATCCGTTACCTGGACGGCGATCTGACGGCCGAGACCCGGTTCCGGACCGGGTCCGGTTGGGGAGTACGCCGGGATGCGTTGCAGGCCAGACTGCAGGCACTGGCCATCGACCGCGGCGTCGAGACGATCGCGGGAGCGATCGCCGCCGTCGAGCAAAGCGCGGCCAGCGTCACCGCTGCAGGGGTGACGGCGCGGTATCTGGTCGCGGCGGACGGGTTGCACTCGCCGATCCGGCGGACCCTCGGCCTGCAGCTACCCGATACTGCTGCCCCGCGCTGGGGGCTGCGCCGGCACCTCGCCGTTGCCCCGTGGACCGACCTGGTCGAGGTGCACTGGTCGCCGGCGGCGGAGGCATACCTGACGCCGATCGGCGAGCACGAGCTGTCGGTGGCCATTCTGACCGGCACCAGGGCATCGTTCGACGATCAACTGGCCGCCTTCCCACAGCTGGCAGCGCGGCTGACCGGCATCAACGGCGACGACATTCGCGGTGCCGGTCCGCTGCGGCAGCGGGTGCGCAGCCGGGTCTCCGGCCGGGTGCTGCTGGTCGGCGATGCCGCCGGCTATGTCGATGCCATCACTGGCGAGGGCATCGATGTTGCCGCTCGCTGCGCGAAGGAGCTGGTGCGGTGCGTGCTCGCCGACCGGCCGGCCGACTACGAGCGTGCCTGGTACCGCGTCACCCGCCGGTACCGCTACCTCACCGCTGCCCTGCTGGCCGGTCGGCGGCGGGAATGGGTGCGGCGCCGCCTGGTCGGAACGGCTGCCCGTCATCCCAGGATTTTTGACCTCGCAGTCCGGCAACTCACCCAGTAACGGGTCCGCTCAGACCGCTGCCGAGATCGGTGCCGGAAGCTCGATGAGTTGCGATGAGGGTGCCGAGGCAACAACGGTGCCGTTCCGGTGTCCCGACAGCAGGATCGTCACTTCCTTGCCGTGTGCGCCGGCTCGCCGACCACCGACGCTGACGGTGAGCTGTCTGTCCCGCAGCCGGCCGGTTCCCCGGCCGATGCCGACCCACCCGGTATGTCTAGCGGATAACACCAGATCGGCGCCCGGCCACTGGCCGGAGACCAGCAGCACGGCGCCGTGCTGCCGGAGCCGGCCGGTGAGCACCCTGAGCCTTGCCGGTGTGCCAAGCGCACCGCCTGGTGCACCGACCGCGATCAGGTCGACACCGTCGGCCAGCACCGAAAGTACTTGCAGCACATCGGGTCCCGGGTCCGGTACCACCACCAGGCGATCCAGGTCGACGCCGAATTCGGCCGCCGCCAACAGGCCGATACCCGGCAGCCCGACCAGCGCCGACCAGCGCCGCTCCGGTCCGGCCAACAGGCTGAGCAGCAGGCTGGATGCACCACCAGAACCGCCGCCGCCAGCTTGATCGCCACCGCCGGCCTGACCGCCGCCGCCCTGACCACCCCCGGAGACGATGCTGATCACTCCCCCGCGCGGCAGGCCGCCACGTGGCAGCAGGCCGGCCAGCGCCTCGGCCACCGGCAGTACGTCACCAGACCATTCCTGGATAGCCGCGCTACCGGCGACTGCTGGCACGGTCGGCAAGACCACGGATGTTGCCGCCGGCTGAATGGGCGACGTCGACTGGATCTTGGGCGCTGCCGGCTGCGCCGTAGCCGGCCCGGTCGAGGCGATCCGACGGCGCAGGTCGGCCAGCACCTGCTCCTTGGTCGGTGCCGCTATCGCGCTATCGAACACACGTTCGATACTAGAGGGAACCTACCCATCGCGACAAGAGCTCGGCCCCGGCATCACCGGACTTCTCCGGGTGGAACTGGGTGGCCGACAGCGGACCGTTCTCCACCGCGGCGACGAAGGCGTCGCCCGAGTGTTCCGCCCAGCTGACCGCCGGCTCCGGGAACGGCGGCTGTACCTCGAGTTCCCAGCGCCTGGCGGCGTAGGAGTGCACGAAATAGAACCGGGTGGCGGGGTCGAGGCCGGCGAACAATGTCGAGCCGGCACCCGGCCGGACGGTGTTCCACCCGATGTGCGGCACCACCGGCGCCTGCAGCCGCTCGATAGTCCCCGGCCATTCGCCGACGCCATCGGTCTGTACGCCATGCTCGATGCCCCGCTCGAACAGGATCTGCATGCCTACGCAGATGCCCAGCACCGGCCGGGAGCCGGCCAGCCGGCGGCTGATGATCCGATTGCCGCGTACGTCACGCAGCCCGGCCATGCAGGCGGCGTAGGCACCGACGCCCGGGACGACGAGTCCGTCGCAGTTCAGCGCGGTCTCGAAGTCGCTGGTCACCTCCACCTGGACGCCGGTCCGCGCCAGCGCCCTGCTGGCCGATGCGAGGTTGCCCGATCCGTAGTCCAGCACCACGACTTTCGGCGACGCTGTCACGGCGCGCGCCTCACAGGCTGCCCTTGGTCGACGGGATCCCCGTCACCCGGGGGTCGGGTTCGACGGCCGCCCGCAGCGCCCGGCCGATGGCCTTGAACTGCGCCTCGCAGATGTGGTGCGGGTCGCGGCCGTACAGCACCCGCACGTGCAGCGCGATCTTGGCGTTGAAGGCCAGTGAGTCGAAGACATGCCGGTTCAGCACCAGCGGGTAATTTCCGCCGACAATCGCACCGAGCACGGTGTCGGGTTCTCCGGTGTGCACGCTGAACGGTCGGCCGGACAGGTCGATCGCGGCGTGCGCCAGCGTCTCGTCCATCGGGATGAAGGCGTCGCCGAAGCGTTGGATGCCTCTCTTATCTCCTAAGGCCTCGGCGATCGCCTGGCCGAGCACGATGGCAACGTCCTCGACGGTGTGGTGGGCGTCGATGTCGACATCGCCGGTGGCCTTGACGGTCAGGTCGAGGCAGCCGTGCACGCCGAAGGCGGACAGCATGTGGTCGTAGAACCGGACGCCGGTGGAGACATCCACCGTCCCGGAGCCGTCGAGGTCGATCTCGACGATCACCTGGGATTCCGAGGTCTTCCGTTCCACCCACGCGGTACGTTTCGGCGCTGTGCCTTTCGGTGCGGGGCTCATCGCCACTCCTTCGCCAGTTGTGCGGCCTGCGTCAAGAACTGGTCGTTCTGATCCGGGGTGCCGATCGTTACCCGTAGATACCCGTCGATGCCGACGTCCCGCAACAGAATGCCGGCGTCGAGGAACTGCTGCCAGACCACCGGTGCCCTCTTGCCGTCTTCGCTGCTGCCGAACCCGCCGAACAGCAGGAAGTTGGCCTGCGAGTCCACCACATCGTATCCGTTGCGCTGCAAGGTTTCCGCGACTCGCTCTCGTTCGGCGATCAACGCGGCGACGGTGGCCAGGGTGTCGTCGGCATGCCGTAGCGCCGCGAGTGCCGCCGCCTGGGTGAGCGCGGACAGGTGGTACGGCAGCCGCACCAGCAACAGCGCATCGATCACTGCCGGCGCCGCCGCCAGATAGCCGAGTCGGCCGCCGGCGAAGGCGAAGGCCTTACTCATGGTGCGGACCACTACCACCTGGGCCGGGAACTCCGCGATCAGCGCCACCGCGCTGGCTTCGTTCGAGAACTCCGCGTAGGCCTCGTCGATCACCACGATGCCGTCCGTCGCCTGCACCAGGGTGCGGACGTCGGCGGCGGACAGCGCACCGCCGGTCGGATTATTGGGGGTGGTCAGGAACAGCAGATCTGGCTGCTGGGCAGCGATCTCGCGGGCCACCGTCTGCACATCAACACTGAAGTCGGCGTTGCGCGGGCACCGAATCCAGTCCGTCTGGGTACCGGTCGCGATGATCGGGTGCATTGAGTACGACGGTTCGAACCCCAACGCCCGTCGCCCAGGACCACCGAAGGCCTGCAGCAGTTGCTGCAGAATCTCGTTGGAACCGTTGGCGGCCCAGAGGTTTTCGGTCGTCAGTGGAACCCCGGTGGACCCGGACAGGTAGCCGGCCAGCGCGGTACGCAGCTCGACGGCATCCCGCTCGGGGTAGCGGTTGAGCCCGGCCGCAGCCTCGGCCACCGATCTGGCGAGGTCATCGACCAGAGCCGGTGACGGCGGGTACGGGTTCTCGTTGGTGTTGGCCTGCACCGCGACGGTGAGTTGCGGTGCACCGTACGGCTTGCGCCCGACCAGGTCGTCGCGCAATGGCAGGTCGTCGAGGGTGACGGAGTCGCCGATCATCGTTGGAACCTCGCCGTTACGGCATCACCGTGGGCCGGCAGGTTCTCCGCCTCGGACAGTGCCGCAATCGCCGGCGCCACCTCGGCGAGTGCGTCTTGGCTGTACTCGATGATCTGCACGGACTTGAGGAAGGTGGTGGTGTTCAGCCCGGACGAGTACCGGGCACCGCCGGAGGTTGGCAGCACGTGGTTCGACCCGGCGCAGTAGTCGCCGAGGGACACCGGGGAGAACGGCCCGACGAAGATCGCCCCGGCATTGCGGATCCGGGCGGCCACGCCGTGGGCGTCGGCCGTCTGGATCTCCAGGTGTTCGGCGGCATAGGCATCGGCCACCGCGATGCCGTCGTCGATGCTGGCGACCAGCACGGTGCCGGACTGCGGACCGGACAGTGCGGTGCGCACCCGAGCGCTGTGCCGAGTCTGTTCGACCAGCTGCGGGAGCAGCGCATCGACCTGCTTGGCCAACGCACGTGAGGTGGTGATCAGCACCGAGGCGGCGTTCGGGTCGTGTTCGGCCTGCGAGATGAGATCGGCGGCGACGTGCAGCGGATCGGCGGAATCGTCGGCCAGCACGGCGATCTCGGTCGGTCCGGCCTCGGAGTCGATGGCGACGGTCCCGCGCAGCGCTCGCTTGGCCGCGGTCACATACACGTTGCCGGGACCGGTGATCACGTCCACCGGTTCAACGGAGATGTCGTTGCCGGCCTCGTCGGTGCCCTTGCCGCCGTAGCCGAGCAGGGCGATCGCCTGCGCGCCGCCGGCCGCATACACCTCGGTAACGCCGAGCAGTGCGCAGGCGGCCAGCACCGCGGCATCCGGCCAGCCGTTGTTGTGCTGCTGGGGTGGCGAACTGACGGCGACCTGCTGGACGCCGGCTACCTGGGCCGGGACCACGTTCATCACCACGCTCGACGGGTACAGCGCCAGACCGCCGGGGACGTACAGACCGACCCGGTCCACCGCGATCCAGCGCTGGCTGACGACGCCGCCCGGCGAAAGTCGCGTTTCTGTTGCTCTTGGTAGCTGAGCCTGATGTCCGTGTCTGGCGCGGTCGGCGCACTCGGTGAGAGCGGCGCGTAGTTGCGGGTCGAGGGTCTGCAGGGAGGCGGCGATCACCGCTTCCGGTACCCGGATCGAAGCCGGTCGGACGCGGTCGAATTTCTCGCCGGCGTCGAGCACCGCCTCGATTCCCCTGGCCCGCACGTCGGCCAGGATGCCGGCGACTGCCTGGTCGGCCGCGGCTGCTGCGCCGGCGGCTCTGGGCAGCACGCTGCGCACGTCGCCGAGGCCGGCGGTCAGATCGATGCGCTGCAGCATGATGCCTTCGCTCCGGTCGGTGGGGTTCTAACGGTCCAAGCGTAGGGGCGACGTGCCTGACGGTCCGACTCCGGTCCGTGGGCGGGGAGTTCACTGCGGCCTGATCCAGGCGTGCGCCCGCTCCCGTAGTGGCCATCGTGGTTCAGCGGATGCTCCGGCAGCGCCGGTGATGCGGCAGTCAATTGTCCGATCCACCCGCTCAACGATCCAAAATGGTCCATCCACGGCCGACAAGAGTCGGTTCAGCAGGCCGATCGGACAAAATCTGCGATCACCACCGATCAAGAGGTCTGCGGATGCCCTCGGTGTTGCCGGTAGAACTGTTGTCTGTGTGGCGGACGGTTAGGGCAATCCTGGTCCTGTCAGGACCACCTCGGACGTGCAGAATTCGACCGTGTATACGGCGGGCATCGGCATTGCCCTGGCGAATGACCAATCCACATCCGCGCCGAAGCCCGCCAGTGCGCGAGCCACAAACGTTCCGTGGCTACCGACTATCACCGCGCCCTGATGCGTATCCAGCAGCAGCGACAGGGCCGCGACGGCACGTTCGGTCAGTTGGTTGAGGCTTTCGCCGTCGGGCCTGGCGACGGTCGGCGCCCGCCAGCTCGCCGCGTGCTGATCGGCGTAATCCGGGCGAATGCTCAAACCAGAATCCCACTCCCGCAAGTCGGGATAGGTCGCCACAGGAAGGCTGAGCAAGTGCGCAGCTGGCCGCACGGTCTGAATGGCGCGCAGGTACGGACTAGACACAATGGTGGACGGCCGCATCGCGGCAACGGTGGTGGCCCATGCTTCTGCCTCATCGAAGCCTGCCGGCGTAAGACCACGGTGAAAATCGTCGGGCCCTCCGACAACCGGTGAGCACGGCTGCGCATGACGCACAAGGACGATCGCGCCTTTCATATCTGCCGATCTTTCATCCGGACTCGGTATGGGGCTGCGGATGCCCTTTGTGCTGCTGCCAGTCGGGCGCCAGGATCGCCATCATGATCTCGTCGGTGTACTCACCGTCGAACCGGAAGGCGTCGCGGCGGACACCCTCGACTCCGAAACCGACCTTGTCGTAGACCCGTTTGCCGCCCGGGTTGAAGGCAAAGACGTCGAGGCTGATCCGATGCACACAGAGCTGCTCGAAACCGTAGCCAAGGATCAACCTGGCCGCCTCGGTACCGAGCCCGCGGCCCCGGCCGGCCGGACCGATCAACGTCCGGAAATTGCAGCTGTTCGCATCGACGTCCAGATCGTTGAGCACCACCTCGCCGACCAGCTCGCCGGTGGCGTTGTCGACGATGCCCAGGTCAAGCCGATCGTCCTGTTCGGAACGGCTGCCGTACCAATCGTAGGTCCGCTGGTCGGGTTCGGTGGGGGAAGCCATGGCGGCTTCGGTGGACGTCGCGCTGGCGGTCAACTTGATGAGTTCCGGATCGGCAATGACCGCCGCCATCGCCACCGCATCGTCGCGGACGAACGGCCGCAGCGTGACCAGCTCTCCGGTCAGGGTTGGCTTGATGCTCCACGGCACTCCGGCAGCTGGTGTGTTCACCGGCGAACGATAACTGCGGACCACAAATCCATTCCGAGATCCAGCGTCGGTGCCGAGTGGGTGAGCGCGCCGACGGACAGGTAGTCGACGCCGGTCTCGGCGACCGCGCGGGCGACGGACAGTGTCAGGCCACCTGACGACTCGAGCTCGACTCCGGCATACCCGGCGCGGGTGCGGCGGACTGCCTCGGCGGTGTCGGGTAGCGAGAAGTTGTCCAGCAGCACCAGGTTTGCCCCCGCTGCCAGGGCCTCGTCGAGCTGGTCGAGGGTGTCCACCTCGACCTCCATGGTGATGTCGGGACGCAAAGCGCGTACGCCCTTGATGGCCGCCGTTACCGAGCCGGCAGCCAGCACATGGTTGTCCTTGATCAGGGCTGCATCGCCAAGGCTCATCCGGTGGTTGACGCCAGCCCCGCAAGTCACGGCGTACTTTTCCAGCGCCCGCAGGCCCGGCAGTGTCTTGCGAGTGTCGCGGATCCGCGCTCCGGTCCCGGAGACGGCGTCCACCCACGAGCGGGTGACGGTGGCTATGCCGGACAGGTGCGTCAGCAAATTCAGCGCGGTGCGCTCGGCTGTCAACAGTCCACGCGTCGGTCCCTGCATCACCAGCGCAGGTTCGCCGGGAACCAACGCAGTTCCATCGGCCAGCACCTGCCGGACCAGCAGCGAATCGCCGACCACTCGGCGGAACACCGCGGCGGCAACGTCGACACCGGCCAGCACCCCGGGCTCGCGCGGCACCAGGGCCGCCACCGCCGACGCGTCGGCCGGAACGGTCGCCTCGGTGGTGACGTCCGGCCCGTCTGCGAGATCCTCGGCCAGCGCCGTCCTGATGACTCTGTCTGCGCCCAGATCGGTTGTCACGGTCATGATGCCACCGCCTGTCGAAGGTCTGCGACGGCAAGCGCGCCGTCTGCCAGGGTGAGGGTGATCGGTTGTGCCCACTGCAGGCTTCGCTCCGGATGATCAAGCCGCACATGGCAACCGCGCGATTCGGTGCGGACGGTCGCAGCGGTGACGACGGCGCGCGCCGCCAGCGACAGGTTCGCCAGCTCGACGGATTCTCGGGTCACCGTGCTCGGCTCGGCCGCCGGATGGGTGGCCGGGAACTCCACGGCGGACAGTCCTGCGTCCCGACCGATGCCGACCATGGCGCTCATCAGGGCCTGCAGTGCATCCCGGGCCAGCGGATCGGCGAGGGTCGGCGCCGGGATGGCGACCGGCTCGGTGGTGGGGAAACGGTTGTCGAGGATCGATGCGGCAGCCCGC
The DNA here is from genome assembly GCA_030853385.1 of Actinomycetota bacterium. Lineage (GTDB taxonomy): Bacteria > Actinomycetota > Actinomycetes > Mycobacteriales > Nakamurellaceae > Nakamurella. The sequence continues at coordinate 10,364 of JALYVF010000054.1, forward strand.
TCCCCCATCACCAGCCCTTCCAACAACGAGTTGGAGGCCAGCCGGTTCGCACCGTGCAGGCCGGTTCGGGCGACCTCGCCGACCGCGTACAGCCCGTCGACGGTGGTGCGCCCGTCCATGTCGGTATCGACGCCGCCGCATTGATAATGTGCGGCGGGAGCAACAGGGATCGGGTCATGCGTCGGGTCGATGCCGGCGGCGGCGCAGGACGCGGTGATCGTCGGGAAACGCTGCGAGAAGTTGTCGATTCCGGTGGCATCCAGGAACACGTGATCGCTGATACCGCCTGGCTTTTCGGCCATCCGGCGAGTGATCGCCAACGCGACGACATCGCGAGGCGCTAGGTCCTCCATCGGGTGCACTCCGGTCATCAACCGGCGGCCGGCACCGTCCACCAGAACTGCGCCGGCGCCGCGCACCGCCTCGCTGATCAGCGGCCGATGGCCACGTGCTGTCGATGAGGTGAACAGCACCGTCGGATGGAACTGGATGAACTCAAGATCGGTCGCGTCGGCGCCCGCGCGGAGCGCCATGGCTACACCGTCCGCGGTCGCCACCGACGGGTTGGTGGTAGCAGCGAACAGGTGTCCGCATCCGCCGGTGGCCAGCACCACCGCGCCGGCCTTCACCAGACCGATGCGACCAGCGGCATCCAGAACCGTGACACCGCAGGCCTTTCCGGCAGCGTCCCGGACGATGTTGAGGGCGAGCTGGTCGACGGCGATGGCCGGCAGCCCCGGCACCGCGAGCAGCGCCCGCTCCACCTCGGCGCCGGTGGCGTCGCCGCCGGCGTGGATGATGCGGTCGGCGTGGTGCCCGCCCTCGCGGGTGCGGCACAGCCCTGCCGGCCCGCTGTCAAAGACGGCGCCGCGGGCCCGCAATCGGGCGACGGCCGCCGGTCCTTCGGTGACGATAGCGGCTGCCACCACCGGGTCGGTGAGACCTGCCCCGGCGACCAGAGTGTCCTGCAGATGGGCGGCGACCGTGTCGCCGGTCGCGGTGTCCACCACCGCGATGCCACCCTGTGCCCACCGAGTGCTACCGGAATCGGCGGCCTCTTTGCTCAGCACCATTACCGTCAGCCCGGCGGCAGCGCAGTCGTAGGCCGTCGTCAGGCCGGCAACGCCGGAGCCGACAACAACCACATCGGCCGAGCTCTCCCAGGAAATGTTCACTCGCCTGGTCCCGATTGGCCGGTGGCGATCATTCGCTCGACGGAAGCCCTTGCCCGGTCGGCGATATCGGTGTCGACGAGGACCTCGTCGGTCCCCTCGCGCAGACTCCGCAGCAGCTTGTCCGGGGTGATCATCTTCATATACTTGCAGGATGCCCGCTCGTTGACGGGGCGGAAGTCGACACCCGGCGCCGCCTTGCGCAGCTGGTGGATCATCCCAATCTCGGTGGCAACCAACACTGCTCCGGACTTCTTGGCTCTAGCAGCGGTCACCATTTCGCCGGTGGACAGGATCTTGACCCTGTCCGCCGGAACGGCGCCCATCCCGGCCAGGTACAAAGCACTGGTCGCACAACCGCATTCGGGATGCACGTACAGCTCGGCATCGGGTTCGGCGCCGGCCTTCTGCGCCAGCTCGGCACCATTGATGCCGGCATGCACGTGGCACTCGCCGCCCCACACCTTGATGTTGTCCCTGCCGAGGATCCGCCGCACATGAGCACCGAGGAACTGATCCGGCCCGAACAGCACGGTCCGATCTGCCGGAATCGACGCCACCACGTCGACGGCATTGGACGACGTGCAGCAGATATCGGTCTCCGCCTTCACCGCGGCCGTGGTGTTGACATAACTCACCACCACCGCGCCGGGATTCTCGGCCTTCCACTCGCGCAGCTGATCCGCCGTCAGCGAGTCGGCCAGCGAGCAACCCGCGTTCGCATCGGGAATCAGCACGGTCTTCTCCGGCGACAGGATCTTGGCCGTCTCCGCCATGAAGTGCACGCCGCAGAACACCACCGTCGACTCACCCGCCGTCGCGGCCAGTCGTGACAGCTGCAACGAGTCGCCGACAAAGTGAGCGGCGTCTTGGATCTCGGGAAGTTGATAGTTGTGCGCGAGCACTACGGCATCGCGCTGGGCGGCGAGTGCCTGCACCTGCTCGCGGAAGGAACCGGCCGGAGCCTGCTTGCCTGCGGAATTCACCGCGGCGACTCCAGTAGCACTGAGCGTCATTGCTGCCTCCTGAGCTCGATCCCGTACCTGCCGGTTGTCTTCGCCAGGTTTTCGTCTTACGATCGAAAACGTGACGAAGCCTAGCAGTTATTCTCGGACAGCCGAAGTCTGGGCAGCGATCTTCGGTGTGCGACCGCTCACAGGCCGGCTGGAGATCCTGCTCTGGAAGCGCGCCAGGGCGCCACACAGCGGCCACTGGGCATTGCCCGGCGGCGTGCTGTTACCCGACGAGAACGTCGACTCTTCTGCCCGGCGCCAGCTGGCCGCCAAGGTCGACCTGGCCCAGGTGATGCACCTCGAGCAGATCGGCGTCTTCTCCGACCCGTCGCGCCAGCCCGGCACGTCCACCATCGCTACCGGGTTCCTCGGCCTCGTGCCGTTGGACGCCGATCCGGCGGTACCGGCCGACACTGGATGGCACCCGCTGGATGCGTTGCCGCCCATGGCTTTCGACCACGGTCAGATCGCCGAACGGGCGCATCAACGGCTGCGCGCCAAGCTCAGCTACACCAACATCGGATTCGCACTGGCACCCGCGACGTTCACCATCGCGACGCTGCGGAACATCTACGCGGCCACCCTGGGCCACGACGTCGACGCCACCAACCTGCAGCGCATTCTCACCAGGCGCGGCATGCTCGCTCCTACCGGCACCACCGCAGCGCCTGGCCCGGTCGGCGGTCGACCGGCAGCGCTGTACCGGTTCACCGTCACCGACTACCGGGTGACGGATCCGTTCGCCGCCTTCCGGCCACCCGACAGTAAGGCCTCCGAGAATAAGACACCGGACAGGAAGAAATCGGAGAGCAAGAGCTGACCCTGCCGCTCAGAACAGGGCTCCGACAACGTGGCCCAGCCCGAAGGTGACGGCCATCGCGATCAATCCGCCCAGCACGTTCCTGAGCATCGCGCGCCGCACCGGTGACCGACCGAGCCGCGCGCTCACCGAACCGGTGACCGCCAACGCAACCGTGACCGCAATTGCCGTCACCCAGGCCGACGGCGAAATCGCCGCACCCAGCAACGGGATCGCCGCACCGACCACGAACGAAACGAACGAGGCGACGGCCGCCTGTATCGGTTTGACCAGCTCGTCGGCCCGGCGCTGCAGCATCGAGGACTCGGCATCGCGCTGCGCCGACACCGAGACGTACTCCCCCACCGCCATCGACATGGCGCCGGCCAACAGTCCGAGCAGGCCGGCGAGCAGGATCGCCGATCGCGACGACGCGGCGCCGGCGAATCCAAGGATCAAGGCGGCGGTGGAGACAATGCCGTCGTTGGCGCCGAGAACGCCCGCCCTGAGCCAGTTGAGTCGATCCGCCACCGCCCGTTCAGCGATGCTGCGACCAGCTCCGGCTGGCTCGACGACTGCGCCGCCTGCACTGCCGCCAGCTGTAGCAGAGCCGGCCAACACCGAACGGTCGATCGGCTCGCTGATGGTCATAGGCCGATCATGGCACCAAATCCGCGGCTTCTCCAGGCAGCAAAGGCTGCCCTCACTTGCGCCGACGGGCTCCGAAAAGCCTTGTGTGGTAAGGCAAACCTCAGTTCGGACCGCGCCCCGGCGTGACGGGGATCGGCGTGATGGAGATGGGCGTAATGGGGATGGGCGCGGTGATCTGTTCGGCGAACCACCCCTCTGTCGGGCTCGTCGGTTGGCCCGCTGCCGACATCTTCGACGGCACACCCCGCGGGCGCGGATGTCCGAGCTCGGCGTCCGGGTGCCAGGCGGCGACGAAGGTGTACACCGCAACTCCCAGCAGCGGGGCAACGACGACCAACACCCAGGTAATGCTCGGCGGCATCGAGACCATCAGGTCGTGCGCGGGTTTGCCGGAGGTCTTGACCAGCTCGTCCGGGAACACCCCGCCGGCCAGCTTGGGCCCGATCAACAGTGCCACGACCGAGCCGACAGCGCACCCGAGGCCGACAGCCAGCAGCATCTCAAGGCCGCGGGCGAACCTGATCTGCCAGGCGGCCACGGCGAGCACGATCCCGATCACCAGCGACATCAAGGCGAACAGCCCGATCGAGGTGAACCGATGCGAGGACTCGGTGGGCAACGGCAGCGCACTACCGTCCTTGGCCAGCACCACCCAGCGTTCCTGCGGGGCCAGCCAGGCCCAGACAAATGCCTGCACCACACCGGCGATCACGCCGACCAGCGCCACCGCAATCCATGCCGTCCACCGGGATCTCACGTCAGACAATCCGCACCGAGCAACGCCTTCAGATCACCCATTAGCGCCGAGGTCGGCGTCACCCGCCAGGCGTCGTCGAGCAGCACCGTCGTCTCCCTACTGCCGTTGAGCAGCCGCAGATGCACGGCCGTGGTGCCAGGATGCTGGCCGAGCACCTCGCGCAGCCGATCGACGACCGGTGGGGTGCAGCGCACGGCGGACATCTTCACCTGCACCGGACCGCGACCCGGCCCGGCCGTTAGGTCGGGCACCGTCACCGATTGGGCGTGCAGCGACAACCGGTCGTCGCCCCGGGAAACCCTGGCCTTCACCAGCACGATGGCATCCTCGGCCAGGCTCAATGCGTGGTCGGCGTACACCTTGGGGAAGAATGCCACCTCGACGCCGCCGGACAGATCCTCCAGGGTCGCGGACGCCCATGGATCGCCGTTCTTCGTCACCCTGCGCTGCAGGCCGGTGAGGATCCCGCCGACGGTCACCAGCTGCCGGTCGACGATGGTGCCGTCAAGGATCTCCGGGATCGACGCGTCGCCCTGCGCGGACAGCACGTGTTCGAAACCGGCCAGCGGATGGCCGGATACGTAGAGCCCCAACATTTCTCGTTCGAATCCCAGTAGCAGCTTGGAGTCCCATTCGGTGTCCGGGATGTCCACCGTCATGCCGCCGCCGACCTCGTCGGCACTCAGGTCGCCGAACAGGTCGAACTGGCCGGCCGCCTCTGCCCGCTTGAGCGACACCACCGCATCGATGGCGTCGGTATGCACCATCAGCAGGCCCTTGCGCGGGTGGGCGAGCGAATCAAAGGCGCCGGCCTTGATCAGCGATTCGACGACCTTCTTGTTGCAGGCGGCCGCATCCACCTTGTCCAGGAAGTCGGAGAAGTCGGAGAACTTCCCCTTCGTCTTGCGGGCGGCGATCACGCTGTCCACCGCACTCGAACCGACGTTGCGAATGGCGTTGAGACCGAACCGGATGTCCTCGCCGACAGGGGTGAAGTTGGACTCGGACTCGTTGACGTCCGGCGGCAGCACCTTGCTGCCGATGCGGCGACACTCGGCAAGGTAGATCGCCATCTTGTCCTTGTCGTCCTTGACACTGGTGAGCACGGCAGCCATGTATTCGGCGGCGTAGTTGGCCTTCAGATAGGCGGTCCAGTAAGAGATCTGGGCGTAGGCAGCCGCGTGTGCCTTGCCGAATCCGTAGTCGGCGAACGGCATCAGCGCGTCCCACACCGCCGTGATCGCTTCCTCGGAGAATCCGCGTTCGCGCATGCCGGCGGCGAAGGGCGCGAACTCCGCGTCCAGCACTTCCTTCTTCTTCTTGCCCATGGCGCGCCGCAACATGTCGGCCCGACCGAGGCTGTAGCCGGCCAGCTGCCTGGCGATCTCGATGACGTCTTCCTGGTAGACGATCAGCCCGTAGTTGTCGGCGATGACCGGCTCAAGCGCCTCCACCACCTCGGGGTGCGGATAGGAGATCGGCTGCTGGCCGCTACGTCGCTGGGCATAGTTGACGTGCGAGTTGATGCCCATCGGCCCCGGCCGATACAGCGCGATCGTCGCCATCACGTCCTGAATGCGGGTGGGACGCATCATTCGCAGCAGCGAGCGGGTGCCGGCCCCGTCGAGCTGGAACACCCCGAGGGTGTCGCCCCTGCTGAGCAGCTCGTAGGTGGCCGGATCTGTCGGATCCCTGCCCAGCGCATCGAGGTCGAGCTCGATGCCGCGGTTCAGCTTCACGTTGTCAATGGTGTCGCCGAGGATGGTCAGGTTCCGCAGCCCGAGGAAGTCCATCTTGACCAGGCCGAGGGCCTCACAGGTCGGATAGTCCAGCTGGGTGATGATGGCGCCGTCCTGCGGCCGCATCATGATAGGAATGATGTCCAGCAACGGGTCGGACGACATGATGACGCCGGCCGCGTGCACGCCCCACTGCCGCTTGAGCCCCTCCAGCCCCATCGCGGTGTCCATCACCCGCTTGACCTCTGGGTCGCTGTCGACCAGCGCCCGCAGTTCCTGGGCTTCGCCGTACCGCTTGTGCGCCGGATCGAACACCCCGGTCAGCGGCATGTCCTTGCCCATCACCGGCAGCGGCATCACCTTGGTGATGCGATCGCCCATCGAGAACGGGTAGCCGAGCACCCTGGCCCCATCCTTGATGGCGGCCTTCGCCTTGATGGTGCCGTAGGTGACGATCTGCGCGACCCGGTCGTCGCCGTAGCGCTCGGAGACGTAGCGGATCACCTCGCCGCGGCGACGCTCGTCGAAGTCGACGTCGAAGTCGGGCATCGACTTGCGCTCGGGGTTCAGGAACCGCTCAAACGTCAGCTTGTAGGCCAGCGGATCCAGGTCGGCGATGCGCATCGCGAAGGCGCAGATCGAGCCGGCACCAGAGCCCCGGATGCCGGTGAGGATGCCGCGGGCCTTGGCCCACTGCATGAAGTCCGCGACGACCAGGAAATAGCCCGGGTAACCCTTGCCGATGATGACGTCCATCTCGAAATCCGCGCGCCGACGGATGGCATCGGTCATGCCGTCGGGATAACGCAGCAGGAGGCCGCGTTCCACCTCCTTGATGAACCAGCTGGTTTCGTCCTCCCCCGATGGGCAGGGGAAGCGCGGCATGTACCTGCCCTCGCCCTCCAACATCTCGACCTCGCAGCGCTCCGCGATGGCAAGAGTGTTGTCGCAGGCACCGGGAAAGTCGCTGTCGGGGAACAGCTTTCGCATGTCGGCGGCCGACTTGAGGTAGTAGCTGTCGCCTTCGAGCTTGAACACTTTCGGATCGTCGAGGGTGCGCTGCGACCCGACCGCGAGCAGGGCCGAGTGGGCGGTGTGATCGGCGGCGTCGACATAGTGGAGATCGTTGGTGGCCAGCAGTGGCAGGTTCAGTTGTTTGCCCAGCCGCAGCAGATCCTGCCGAACCCGCAGCTCGATGTCGATGCCGTGGCTCATCACCTCGAGGTAGTAGTTCTCGAGGCCGAAGATGTCCCGGAAATCGGCGGCGGCGGCTACCGCCTGGTCGTATTGGCCCAGCCGCAGCCTCGTCTGCACCTCGCTGCTCGGGCAGCCCGTGGTGGCGATCAGCCCCTTGGAGTACTCGGCCAGCAATTCCCTGTCTGCCCGCGGCTTGTAGAAGAAGCCCTCGAGCGACGAGCGCGACGACAGCCGGAACAGGTTGTGCATGCCCTCGGTGGATTCCGACAGCAACGTCATGTGGGTGTAGGCGCCGCGGGCAGAGACATCATCTTCGCCGCCGTCCGCCCACCGCACTGCGGTGCGGTCGTAGCGCTTGGTACCAGGAGTGATGTACGCCTCGAGCCCGATGATCGGCTTGACACCCGCTGCCCTTGCCTTGGTGTAGAAGTCGTAGGCGCCGAACAGGTTGCCGTGATCGGTGACCGCCAGCGCCGGCATCCCCATTGCGGCGGCCTTGTCGATCAATGGCTTCGTTCGGGCAGCACCGTCGAGCATCGAATATTCGGTGTGTACGTGCAAATGTACGAAGGAGTCGGACCCGCCCACCAAACGGCTCCTTCCAGCCACGCTGTGTCGCCCGTAGTCCGCCAGGCCGCGGCGGTTGCCTCGAGTATCCGTTCTACCACCCGGGACGGACAGCCAGCGACCACGCCGCGCGTGCCGGGAAGGAACCGCCGTCAAGTAGGTTCGATGGGGTGACGAGTCTGCCGCCCGGGCGTCCGGTTCCCGAGGCCACTGACCTGCGGCTGCTGGTCGAGCAGGCCCGTTCTGGGTCGACCCGGCCTGTCGCAGGCAGCCTGGCAAGCGGCCATGAGTCAGCTGGAGGCCGCAGCCAGGATGGTCGCGATGGCCGAGGCCGGGATGCCGCTGCGGCTGGTTGCTCGCCAACGGCGGCCCGGCGGCGCACGACTGCTTGCCGGACCTGTACCTGTTTCTGGTCGACGCCACTGGCAAGGCGTTGCCGAAGGCGCCGGTCTCCGTCGTCGGACATCCCGCTCATCGGGTCGGCGTGGCGGCCAGCGGTCAGGACGACGGCTGGACCATCTTCGTGATCAACGCCGACACCACCCTGTCCGGCGTCCGCTGGTGCCTCCAACCCGATCTTGTCGACCGCACCCTCACTTGGTCTTTGTAGCTGCTCAGCCGTAGCGGGACCGGTAGTCCGTCAGCGCGCCGCGGTGAGCGGACTCCTTCAGCAGCCTTGTCGATTCTCGTTCCGCAACCATCCCAGTCCCCATCCAATCGGCGCAGTTGTCGATCACCGCGTCGAGCAGCTGAAGCCGGGCGGCAAGCTCGAAACGCGTTGCTTCGTCGGCATTGCGCGGGGGTCTGACGTCGAACCAAGCGACGGCTGTTGGAGACACTGCGTTGAACAACACGATGGCGTCGTCGACCACCGCATCGCCGAAGGCGAGATCGTCCCAATCAAGGATCCACCAACGGTCCGGTCCGACCAGGATATTCTCCGGCCACAGGTCACCGTGAATGGGAGCGAGAGTCGGCGCCTTGAAGGCAGCGGCTTCGGTCAGTTCTTCCGCCGTGTCGGTCTCGGCGTGCATCCACTCCAGCAGCCGTTCGTCGACGAAAGGTACCCGCCCGTTAATGATCTGCAGATCGTCGCGGAATCGGCGGATCCAGGTGGCGCGGAAGCACTCCCCGGCATTCGCCATTGGGCCGGCGGGTGTCAGCGCAGCCGTAATCGCGTCGTCGGTGTGCAGTCGATCCAGCAGGCCGAGCACGTCCGGCAAGCGCTGCCGGAGATCGTCGGCCGTCGCCGCTCGCCCGACCAACCGCTCGAAGACCAGAGCCGCACGTGACCCCACTCTGATGGATCGCAGAACCGCTGGCGCCCAATAATTCTCAGTAAGAAGCGGACTCATTGCCGCCCACTGCAGAAGAACCGCGTCGTCCTCGCGGGACGCAGACACCTTGACCCAGAGCTGCTCGTCGGCGGTGTCAACCGAGAACGATAGATTCTCTGGATTCCCGTGGTTGAACTGATGACAGATCGTGGCACCGTGGCCGAAGTGCTGTTGCAGCAAACTGGCGGCGGCGTCGGCATTCATCGCTCAGCCGGCCCGCAGAACCTCGAGTGCGGAAGCCAGGTCGTCGGGGTATTCGCTGCTGAACTCGACGGTTCTGCCGTCGGCAGGATGGGCGAAGGACAGGGCCCGGGCGTGCAGCCATTGTCGGCCAAGCGCAACCTTTTTCGCCAATATCGGGTCGGCTCCGTAGGTCAGGTCGCCCACCAACGGATGCTTGACCGCCGCGAAATGTACCCGGATCTGGTGGGTACGGCCGGTCTCCAGTTGCACCTGCAGCAAGGTGGCCGACCTGAACGCCTCAAGCGTTTCGTAGTGCGTCACCGAGTCGCGGCCATCGGCGACGACGGCGAACTTGTAGTCCGCCTTGGGATGTCGACCGATCGGCGCGTCGATGGTGCCGGTCGTCGGGTCTGGGAATCCCTGGATCACCGCGTGATAGGTCTTGTTGACGGTGCGTTCCCGGAACGCGTCCTTAAGCGCCGTGTAGGCGTGCTCGCTCCTGGCCAGCACCATCACCCCGGTAGTACCGACATCCAGCCGATGCACGATGCCCTGCCGCTCCGCCGAACCCGAGGTTGCCAGTTGAATGTTGCGGCCGGCCAGCGCACCGAGCACCGTCGGACCTGTCCATCCCGGGGATGGATGTGCAGCCACCCCAACGGGTTTGTCGATCACCACGATGTCGTCGTCCAGGTGCAGCACAGTGAGTCCCTCGACGGCCTGCGCAATCACCATTGGGCCGTTCTCCGGCTCCGGCAGGGTGATCTCCAGCCAGCTTCCCGGCTCCAGCCGGACAGATTTTCCGACGGTTGCACCGTCGATCTGCACATCCCCTGCGTCGATCAGGGTGGTGACCGTCGTCCTGCTCATGCCGAGCATCCTGGCCAGACCAGCGTCCACCCGCATCCCTGCCAGTCCCTCGGGAACGGGCAGCCGGCGGTAGTCAGCCATCGGAACCGGAGTCCTTGTCGGCGGCAGCTACCGGCGCGCTGTCGGACTTGTGCCGGGCTCTGCTGCCGTCGAGCTCGATGCCCAGCAGGGCACTGATCACCAGCAACACCCCACCGATGGTGATGCCGGAGTCGGCGATGTTGAATACCGGGAAGTGTTGCGCGTTAGGCCCGAAGACTGAAATGAAGTCGACCACGTGCCCGCGCAGGACTCCAGGGCTGCGGAAGATGCGGTCGATCAGGTTGCCAAGGGCGCCGCCCAGGATCAGGCCGAGGCAGGTCGCCCACATCCCTGATCGCAGACGCGAGGCCATCCTGATGATCACCACCACCACCACCAAGGCGACGACGGCCAGGATCCAGGTCATGCCTGTTCCGGCGCCGATCGACCAGGCGGCGCCGGCGTTGCGGATCAGTGAGAAATAGATGAGGCCGCCGAGGATTCTCGGCGAGACGCCGGGCGTCAGGTTGGCCACCACGATGATCTTGGTGATCTGATCGATGACGAGCACCAGCGCGGCGACGGCGAGCACCAAACCGAGCCGGCTGTGACGTGCCGGCGTCAATTCACCAGCCGAGCCTTCCCTCGCAGTCTTGCTGCTCGAATCGGAACCGCCTTCCGCGTTGGTGGCACCGTCCGCGGCAACCTCGGCAGCGTTCCGACCTCCGGCGCCGTGGCCGCCAGGAGCGTCCGAGCTTTCAGAACTAGGCCCTGCAGCGGCAGAATCAGCGTCGCCGAGGCTCTGCCCTGGCTGGTTGTCGGGATGGCTCACCAGATCAGTCTGTCAAACATCCCGCACGATCTCGTCCATCGTCTTGCGGCTGTGATCTAGACCAGCCCGAGGTGGGGCTCCTCACGCTCGACCCGGACCGGCGCAAATGCCCAACTTGGTCACTCCGGTCGAACATCCCGCCCGCACACCAGCGCAACCGCCCAACTTGGTCACTCCGGTCGAACATCCCGCCCGCACACCAGCGCAACTGCCCAACTTGGTCACTCCAGTCGCAACATCCCGCTTGCACAGCCAAGCGTCACATCAATCCGGCTTCGCCGCTCGCCAGATCCGGCCCTTCTTCGGCACCGTGTCCGCGGCGCTTGAGGTCGAGAACCAACTGGCCAGCGGCCCGGCGCTGCTGACGGCTTGCAGCCGCCGCTCGGTGGCGCTGCGGACCTTCTCCGGCGCCACGATCAGCAGGTCGTCACCTAACTGCAGCCTGGTGGTGGGCGTCACCGGAATCGATTGGCCGGAGCGCCGAATCAGCGCGATCGTGGTGGTCGGCGGCAGCCGCAGCTCGGACAGGTAGACGCCATGCAATCGCGACTTCTCCGGCACCGTGACCTGCAGCACGTGCGCGCCCATCTTGTCCAGCGCCGCCGACTCGATCTGGACCTCGGTGGTCCTGGCAGGTTCCAGCACCTTCAGCAGAGTGGCCAGCCGGGCCAGCGTGGTGCCCTGCAGCAGCGTGTAGACGATCACCACCACCACCATCAGGTGGAGCAGATCCCGAGCGCTCGGCCGGCCGAGCATCAGTGGGATGGTGGCGAGGACGATCGGCACCGCACCGCGCAGTCCGGACCAGGACAGGAAGGCCTGTTCCCGCCACGGCACCCGGAACGGGGTAGCGGCGGCGATCACCGACAGCGGCCTGGCGACCAGCAGCAAAATCAGCCCGATGGCCAGCCCCGGCAGGATCATTCGTGGCAGGTCGGTCGGGTCCACGTACAGCCCGAGCAGCACGAACAGGCCGATCTGCGCCAGCCAACCGAGTCCTTCGGCGAACGACAGCGTTGCCGCCCTGTTGGGCAGCGACGAGTTCCCGAGAATCAGCGCGGCGACGTAGACGGCCAGGAAGCCGGAGGCGTGTGCCAGCCCACCGAGTGCGTACGCCCCGACGATCAGCGCCAGCGTCGCCAGCGGGTACAGACCACCCGCCGGCAGCGCCACCCTGCGCAACCACCAGGCGCCGGCAAACCCGAGGACGGCGCCGATCACCGCACCGGCGATCAGTTGGTAGATCACCATCAGCGGAACGGTCCAGGTGATCTGGTCTGGGCCGGCGAGCAGCACGACGGCCAGCACGATGGGGGCATCGTTGAGCCCGGACTCCAGCTCCAAAGCGGCAGAGATGCGGCTGCGAACCGGCACCCCGCGCAGCACCGAGAACACTGCTGCAGCGTCGGTCGAGGACAGCACGGCCCCCCACAGCAGGCTGACCCGCCAGTCCAGGTCCATCAGCAGGTGCACGGCAAGACCGCACACCGCGATGGACACCACCACCGCCACCGTCGCCATCGAGATGCCAAGTCCCAGAGCGGGTTTGACATCTCGCCAACGGGTCGTCAGGCCGCCCTCCGCCAGGATCATCACCAGCGCGGCCAGCCCGAGCTGTTCGGTGAGAACCGTGTCGGAGAAGTCGATGCCGAACCCGGCATTGCCTCCCGCCATGCCGATGCCCAGATACAGCAACATCGACGGCATGCCGAGCCGCTTGGACAACCGGACCGCGACCAGTGCTAGCAGCAGCACGATGGCGGCGAGGCCGAACGCGCGTTCAAGGATGCCGGCGTTCACTGGGCACCACCTCGCGGCTGCATTCCTCGGTTGCTAGGCCGTGACAGCTGCTGGAACCATTCCAAGTGCGGTGAGCACCTCGATCGTGGCCCTGGCTCTGTTGAACGTGTAGAAGTGCAGCGCCGGTACCTCGGCGGCCAGTAGCTCCTCGCACATGCCGATGGCGTGCTCGATACCGATTGCCCTGGCTGCCTTCGGGTCACCGGTGGCTGCTGCCAGCTTCTCGGCGAGCTCGACCGGAACCGACTGTCCCGACAGCTCGCAGATCGTCATCAAGCGCCGGAAGCTGGTTACCGGCATCACGCCAGGCAGCAACGGCACGATGGCGCCAGCGGCCGTCAGCCGATCGCGTAGCGCCAGGTAGTCGGCCGCCGAGAACAGCATCTGGGTGATGCCGAAGTCGGCGCCCGCGCGCACCTTTTCCAGATAGAACTGGGTATCGGTCTCGATGTCGGGCGAGCGCGGGTGTTTGTCGGGGAAGGCGGCGACGCCGACGCAGAAATCGCCGAGCGAACGAACCAGCCGGACCAGGTCGGAGGCGAACTCAAGGCCCTGCGGGTGCGCTGTCCACTCGCCCATCGGGTCGCCGGGCGGGTCGCCGCGCAACGCCAGGATGTTGCGCACACCGACCGAGGCGTACGAGCCGATCACGTGCCGCAATTCGTCCACCGAGTGGCCGACAGCAGTCAGGTGCGCGACCGGCAGCAGAGTGGTCTGGGTGGCGATCCGCCCGGTGATCCTGATGGTCCTGTCCCGCCGTGAACCGCCGGCGCCGTAGGTCACCGAGACGAAAGCAGGGCGCAGTCCCTCCAGCTGGCGGACGGCCAGCCACAGGCCTGCTTCTTCGTCGTCGGAACGGGGCGGCATGAACTCCAGGGAGAACTTGCGGCCGGGCGCGGCGAGTCGGTCGCGTACGGTCGGCATACTCAAGAGCCTAAAGCAGACCGTGTGACGAACAGATGACGGCAACCGGCAGACTGGGGCGGTGACCGCGCCGGAACCGTTCTCGGAGTTGCATTCGGAGTTGAATGCAGCCGTCGACGGAGTACTCACCGAGTTTCTGCAGCGACGGCGGGCCGAGCTCACCACGATGGAGCCACGACTGCCGGTTGCGGCCGATCGGATCGCCGAGTTCCTGGCCGGCGGCAAGCGCATCAGGCCGGGATTCTGCTGGTGGGGATGGCGGGCCGGCGGTGGCCGCGCCGAGGTCGCCGACTGTGCACCGGTGGTGCGGGTGGCGGCAGCCCTGGAGCTGATCCAGGCCTGCGCGCTGCTGCACGACGATCTCATCGACCGATCGGAGACCAGGCGCGGCCGCCCCTCCGTGCATCGCGCCGAGGCGAAGGTCCATGCCGACGGCGGCTGGGCGGGAGATGCCGATCATTTCGGCACCAGCATGGCGCTGCTGCTCGGCGACCTGGCGCTGGCCTGGGCCGACGATCTGTACGTCACCGGCGCCGGCCAACTGCGCGCGTTGCAGCGGGCGCAGCCGGTCTGGCAGGTGATGCGGACCGAGGTGCTGGCCGGTCAGATGCTGGACGTGCTGTCCGCCGCCGACCCTGGCGGCGATCCGGCCGCACACCAGCAGGACGCGCTGGCGGTGATCCGATTGAAGACGGCCGGCTACACGGTCACCCGGCCGCTGCTGCTGGGCGCCGCGCTGGCCGGTGCCGGCCCCGATACCATCGCGCGGTTGCGGGGGTACGGCGATGCCATCGGAACCGCCTTCCAGCTGCGTGACGATCTGCTCGGGGTGTTCGGCGATCCTGCTGTCACCGGCAAGCCGGCCGGCGACGACCTCCGCGAGGGCAAGCGCACCGTGCTGCTGGCGCTGGCCAGGAAAGACCTGCAGGATTGCGACCGGACGGCCGATCTGGCCGAACTGGAAGCGGGACTGGGCAGCGTCAGCACCTCGGCCGCGGTCGACCGACTACGCGAGATCCTTTCCAGCACAACGGCTCCCGAACAGACCGAGCGACAGATCACCGACCTGGTGGCGGTCGGCACGGCGCTGCTCGACGGACTGCCCGACGAGGTGGCCGGTGCGCTCTCCGAGCTGGCCACCCGCTCCACCGATCGGCACCGATAGACCGGTTGGGTTCAGCCGGCTGGGTTTCAGAAACCAGCCACCTGAGCGCGCCGGTGCACTTCCCGGCCGCGGTTCTCGCGTAGCGCGGTGATCGGCGCACCCGGCAGCGAATCGTCGTTGACGTACAGCCAGTCGATGATCTCCTGATCGTTGTAGCCGGCGTCGGTGAGCAGGGTGATGGTGGCCGTCAGCCCCTTCACCACCTCGCCGCCGTCGACGAACTCGGCCGGGATCCGCAGCACGCCGTCGCGGCGGACGGCGACCAGCGTTCGGTCGTGTAGCAGCTGGTGCACCTTGGTCACCACCAGGTTCAGTTCGATGGCGATATCGGGGACGGCTACGTAGGTGGGAATCGCGCTCACGCGCCCAGCCTGCCAGGTACACCGGAACGAGCACCAACCGAACCTAGAATGGGTTGACCAGGACGACAATCGGGGCAGCACAGAGGTAACCGGAGAACACGTGGAGACGACGCGGGGTGGGCTGACCGGCAGCATGCTGGACGGCCGCTACCGCATCGGCTCGGTGATCGCCCGTGGCGGGATGTCCACCGTCTACCGGGGCCTGGATACCAGGTTGGATCGGCCGGTGGCCGTCAAGATCATGGCTGCCCAGTATTCGGGCGATGCCGCTTTCCTCACCAGGTTCTCCAGGGAGGCGCGGCTGGCGGCTGGCCTGTCGCACCCAGGGATCGTCGCGGTCTACGACCACGGACGCGACGGCGAGCACGCGTTCCTGGTGATGGAACTGGTCGACGGCGGAACCCTGCGCGAGCTGATCCATCAGCACGGCGCGCTGCCGGTCGGCGTCACGGTCTCGATCATGCAGCCGTTGCTGGGGGCGCTGGCGGCGGCCCACCGGGCCGGTCTTGTACACCGCGACGTGAAGCCGGAGAACGTGCTGATCTCCGCCCACGGCGAGCTCAAGGTCGCGGACTTCGGCCTGGTGCGGGCCGTCACCAGCCAGACGATGGCGACCGGGGATGTGATTCTGGGAACGGTGGCTTACCTGTCGCCCGAGCAGGTGCAGACCGGTCGATCCGACACCAGGTCCGATGTCTACTCGGCCGGCATCGTCGGTTGGGAGATGCTCACCGGCGAGCCGCCGTTCACCGGCGAGAACGCCATGTCGGTGGCCTACCAGCACGTGCATTCCGAGGTGCCGATGGTCGGCCACCTGGCACAAGGAGTTCCTGCGCTGCTGGAAGATCTGCTCGCCGATGCCACCCAGCGCGACCCGGAACGGCGGCCACGGGATGCGGCAGCGTTCGGTGCCAGGCTGGCGACCATCCGCAGCAGGCTCGGCATCCCGCTGGTCCCGATCCCGGTACCGACCAGGGCGCAGCCGGCCCGCCCCACCGACGACCGGCATGCCGCGGTGCCGCATGCCGGCCGCACCAACGGGGTGGCCAGGGTTGGCAC
>JALYVF010000076.1 GCA_030853385.1 Actinomycetota bacterium
CCGGTGAGCTTCGGGCAGTCGTACGTGACCAGCCTGATCAACGCGGCGATGAGCGGACCGGAGTGGGACTCAACGGCCATCTTCCTCGCCTGGGACGACTGGGGCGGCTTCTACGACCACGTGACACCGCCGTCGGTGGATGAGAACGGGTACGGGCTGCGGGTGCCGGCGATGGTGATCAGCCCGTACGCGAAACCGGGCTACCTGGACCACCAGACGCTGTCCTTTGACGCCTACGACAAGTTTATCGAGGACGACTTCCTCGGCGGCCAGCGGCTGGACCCGCGCACCGACGGACGTGCGGACCCGCGACCGGACGTCCGCGAGGACGTGAAGATCCTGGGCGACCTGAGCGCGGACTTCGACTTCACCCAGCCGCCGCGGGCGCCGATGCCACTGCCGGTGCACCCCAACACCACACTGACCGGCACTCCCGCGACCAACGGCCTGACCCCGGCGCAGAAGACCGGCGATCCGGACGGATGAGCCGCAGCGGGATCCGCATCTGACGGTGCGACACGAGGTCGCACGTTTTGAGTGGCTCCGTAGAGCGGACGACCAGCGATGGTGGCGTAGCTCAGGCAAGGCCCAACATGCCTGTCCGTGGGCTACTACCCGACCACCGGGATGACGACGATGCCGAGTGCAGGGCCCAGCCGCGCGCTTCCCATGCGGATCCCGACCAGGCCTGGAACCCAAACAGCGTCAGCTAGGGCCATCAGCGGAAATCCCGCGGGCAAAGGCGAGCCTGATCGCCTCACCCCGGAGTATGCCCCCGCAGACCATGCGTCGCAATTTCGGTACCGTCGCGAACTCTGAGTCAGGTGCAACCCGGTGCTGGCGATCAAGGGAGTGGGCGCGTTCGATGCGGGTGGCACCGACGGCGGGGCGCCGGGCGCCCGCTGGGGTGATCTGGTGGCCGGCCAGTGGGAACGCACCGTGCTGGCGACGTTCCTGGCCGTCAAGGCCGAGGCCGAACGCCGCGCCGGCCACCCCAGACCACGGGCGGCACGGAACTCCTGACTTCCGCGACCTCCGCGCGGGTCGGAGCGGACTCTCAAGGCGGGGGTCGGATGGAGGTTGCCACAGCCATCAGCGCGGGCCGGTGAAGAGGTGCCGTGCCTCCTTGAGGGCGTAGTAGACGATGGCGAGCCCGGCGACCGGGTCGGCCCACCACCAGCTGAATAGTGCGTTTAGTGCGAGCCCGACCAGCACCGCGACCGCGAGGAGGCCGTCGATGATGGTGACCCGGCCATCGGTGAGCAGCACCGGGTTGGCCAGCCGCCGGCCGGTGCGGGTCTTACCCGCGGCCAGGGCGAACATCGCGGCGGCGGTCACCCCGGTCCAGATGATGCCCAGCACGCTGGGCTGGGGGTGGAACCCGGTGGCCAGCACCACCACGGTTTGGACGGTGAGATACCCGGCCAGGGCCAGGAACGCGGCGCCGATCAGGGTCAGGGCCCGCCGTTGGCGGATTGCCCCGGTGCCGGACAGTTCCCACAGCACCACGGTGCTGGCGCCGATCTCGATCAGCGAATCCAACCCGAAGCCGGCCAAAGCGACCGAGTGCGCACCGATGGCGGCCACCGCGAGGACGACGATGCCGACCACGTTCCAGATCAGCGTCGCGACCTCCAACAGCCGACCCCGCCGCAACAGCAGCTGTCTAGACGCTGCGGGAAGATGCGGGCCGTCCGCGTCGGAGTCAGGCACTGGTCTGGTCAGTCCGGTGAGGCGGGTCAGGACGGCAAACCCATCATCGGTGCCAGGCCACCGGGAGTGGACTGCGGGAAGGCCGGCGCGTCGGACAACGCTACGCAGCACCGCGGTGACGATGATGGCATCGTCGGCATAACCCAGAACCGGAATGAAATCCGGGATCAGATCGATCGGCGAGGCCAAATACACCAGCAGCAACCCGAGCCGCACCCGCACCCCCCGTGGCAACGTCTTGTCCGCGGCGAGCCGGCGAATCAGCCGCAGCACATCCGGTAGCAACCGGATCGCCTCCCGCAACAACCCCTTTCGCGGCCTGACAATGACCAGAACGACGATTAGCGCCAGCCAGGCCAGCAACAGCGCCCCGACGATGCTCAGCAGCAGATCCCACCAGAACGAGCCGGTCACGATCCTTTCACCACACGCAGACCCGTGGACCGTGCCGGCTCAGCGGACCCTGGTAGCTCAGCGGCCAGCGCTGCCTGCTCGAACCCGGCGAAGTCCGCGGCCGCCTCATCGACCGCGGCCCGAGCAGCGGCCCCGCCGGACGCCGCGAAATAGTCCCGGGCAGCGATCTTGGTCAGCCACACCTGGAAACGATCCAGATCCGCCTCAGACTCCTCCACCTCGGCATAGGTGGCCCTGCCCCTGCCGCGTTCATCTGCCAGTTCCTGCCGCAGTGTGGGGATCCGTTCCATCAGCTCGGCATACTCAAGGTTGCGAGCAGCGTTGAAATCGTCGACTACGGCGGCCCGGTCGCCAGCATCGGTGAACTCCATCCGCAGCACCCTGGCAGCCCCGCCCTGACGGCGGACCCGATCAACGAGCCGGGACACTTCCTTCATCACCGCCGGCCGAGCCGGCAACACACACACCGACTGCTGCAAATACAGCGCGCCCAGCGACCGCAACTTCCGCCACACATGCATCCGCAACGCCCCCGCCCCCGCCGAGGTCACGCTCACCAGCACCCACCGACACATCGCTTGATCGTTCGTCACGCCGCCATGTTACGTACGTGACACAGCCGCCACTGAACTACGCAGTTAGTCCCTTCGTCACCGCGACGAAGGTCGAGTCTCCGGAGGAACCCCAACCATGACGCGCCGGGCCGGGAGCCGCTGACCGATTTGGGTGTGCCAAATGGAAGATGGTGGGACGGCGGAGCGAAGGGGGTTCACCGGTGCCCGAATAATTCCTGATCGAATACATACGGTTACCGACAAACGGAGCCCCATCTCGACCCCCTGCGGTTCCCCCGCCCAGCGACCTTGCGCTGCTGCTGTCGCTGGTGGACCGTTGATCCCGCTTGCCCGGGTTGGTGCCGATCGGGCCGCGTGGACCGCGGTGATGCTGGTCTCGTAGCCAGTGGGTTTACGTGGCCAGCGGTCGACCTCGCGATCGTCGACCGCAAGGTCGAGCTCGTGTAGTTCGTCGGAGAATTCGCGGAGCCCCCAGTCCGGAAGCGCGCTGCGGCACCGGTCGCAATCCTGTCGACAGCAACGAAGCGCGGCCGTTGATCAACGCTGCCGGGCCGCCGTCAGGGACAGACCGGCGCGCCGAGGCCCTTGAAGCATTTCGGAGGTGGTTGTCGGATCGGGCCCCCGTCATTCGTGGAAGCGATGAGAGCCGCCCACCAGGGTTGCCGCCCACCACAGGAGATGATCCGCATGCCTCACTCGGTTTCCGTGATCGACGACGAGACGGATCTCGCAGATGCGAACCGGGAGTCTCACATGGAGCCCGCCGCTCGCCGCCTGTTCCGGCTGGTGGAGCCGATCCACCTGGTCACCTACCTGTCCGAGGAACCGACCGATGCCCTGATGGCGCTCGGTCACCGGAATTATTGGGACGGCTACTTCGCCGGGCGGGCAGCGCCTTTGGGGCCGGTGCCGGCGGCCGTCGTACATGCGGCCTTCTACAACTTCGCTGACGGTGAGGTCGCCCGTCACATCCCCCGCGTCTGGAACACCGCCACTCCCGCAGCCGCGCTGGCCGCTCGCCAACGCGGCAGCGTCGCGGCGCTGAGGCGGATCCTTGGTGACCTGGCCGACTCCCCCGGTCTGGCCCGCGCGGCCGACCTCGCGACCCGGGCCGCGACCAGTGCCCCCACGGAGGGACGAATCCTGTATGCCGGGCTCCGTGCGCTCCCCCTCCCCGAGGAACCGGTTGCCCGGCTTTGGCACGCCGCCACTCTGCTCCGCGAACACCGCGGGGACGGCCACATCGCCGCCCTGGTCGCCGCGGGCATCCGCGGGACGGAGGCTCACGTGCTGCACGCGCTCTCCGACGGGTTGCCCGCGGAGAAGTTCGGGAGGGTCCACCACCTCCCAGCAGCGCAGTTGGCGGCGGTGGTGGACGGGATGCGTGCCCGCGGCCTCGTCGCCGCTTCCGGCTGGCTCAGCGACGCCGGTCGGGAAACCAAGATGTGGATCGAGTCGCGCACCGACGATCTCGCGGCGCCGGCGTACGACGCGTTGGAGCCGAGCGAACTCGACCAACTCATCGCCGACCTCACGCCGATTTCGGCAGCGCTGGACGCTGCCGGCTCACGATAGATCCCTACCTACTCAAGGAGACCATGATGACCACGACCTACACCTTCGACGTCTTTCCAGTCTGGACGGCTTCGGTTCCCATCACGGCGACTGGGGCGGCTACTGGGGTAAGCAAGGTCCCGAGTTTCTCGACCACCGTCTCGCCGTGGACAGCGAGCCGCAGCGAATGTTCTTCAGGGCCAACACTTTTCGGGCGAACGAGGAGATGTTGGCCTCGAGCACTGAGGGGTCTGAGGAGCGTGACCGATGGGTTGCCCGGATGAGGAGCCGGCCGGCAACGGTGCTGTCGACCACGCTGGTCGAACCCCTCGACTGGCCGGACGCGACCGTCGTGAGCGGCGACCTTGTCGACATCGTCACCCGGCTCAAAGAGCAGTCCGGGGTGCCGTTGCGCTCGCACGGCAGCCTGTCGTTGAACCGGACGCTGATAGCCGCCGGTCTGGTGGACTGTGTTCAGCTGACGATCTTCCCGGTGATCACCGGCCAGACCGGGCTGGACCCGATCTTCGGAGGTGCGCCGACTTCGACCTCGAGCTGATCGAGAGCCGGACGTTCGACGGCCACACCCAAGAGCTCAGCTACCGGCCCACCCTGCATGCCTGAGCCCATCCAGGCACTCGCCCGTCACACAACGAACCCGAGCGAAGGTCCCGCTAGTCGGGCCAGCCAACCACAGGAGATGATCGTCAGATGCAATACCTGATTTCCGTGATCGACGACACGACCGACGAAGAGCTCCGTCGCACCGGCTCCGCCACCCCGGACGAGATGACGGCCGTCGACGCGTTCAACGACCGGCTCAGGGCGGAGGGTTACTGGGTCTTCGCCGGTGGCCTCGCGTCGCCCGTCGCGGCGACCGTCATCGACAACCGAGGCGAACAGGCGTTGTTCTCCGACGGACCTTTCCTGGAGTCGAAGGAGTTCCTCGCCGGCTTCTGGATCATCGAGGCAGCCGATCTGGACGTCGCACTCGCACTTGCCGCCGAGGGGTCGAAGCACTGCAACCGCAAGGTCGAGGTGCGGCCGTTCCACGACGAGTGAGCGAACAATCGAGCACTGTGAGCGGGATTGATATCCGGCAGGCGATCAGCCAGGCGCACCACCAAGAGTGGGCGCGCCTGGTTGCCGCCCTGGCCAGGCGTTTCGGCGATCTCGATATCGCCGAGGAGGCAGCGGCCGAGGCGTTCGCGACGGCCGTTGAGCGGTGGCCGGCCGACGGCGTACCACCCAACCCCGGCGGTTGGCTCAGCACCACTGCCAGCCGCAAGGCCATCGACCGGATCCGGCGGGAGAACAGACGCGATGACAAGCACCAGGAGGCTCAGGTGTTGTCCGACGACCCAGCCGAGCCTCTCGGCGCCATTGACGACGACCGGCTCCGGCTGATCTTCACCTGCTGTCACCCGGCGCTCGCGATGGACACCAGGGTGGCGCTGACACTCCGCATGCTCGGCGGACTGACAGTGCCCGAGATCGCCAGCGCCTTCCTGGTGCAGGAGCCCGCCATGGGGCGTCGGATCACCCGCGCGAAGACCAAGATCAAGGATGCCCGCATCCCCTATCGGGTGCCGGCCGCTGAGGCTCTGCCGGCACGCGTCTCCGGCGTGCTCGCCGTCCTGTTCCTCGTATTCAACGAGGGCTACCTGGCGACCGGGCCCGACACCGATCCCGTCCGTCACGACCTGACCGCGGAGGCGATCCGGCTCACTCGGCTGGTCCGGGCCTTGATGCCCACCGACGGCGAGGTGGCCGGTCTGCTGGCGCTGATGCTGCTCATCGAGGCCCGCCGGACGGCCAGGATTTCGGCGGGCGGCGAGCTGATCACCCTCGGCGAGCAAGACCGTGGGGCCTGGGACGCGGCGCTCGTCGCCGAGGGCCATCGGCTGGTGCGCGAGCGGCTGGCAGCCGGGGTGGCTCCTGGTCGCTACCAAATCCTCGCGGCGATCAACGCCGTACACACCTCGGCCCGCGACATCCGCGACACCGACTGGTCGCAGGTCGTCGCCCTCTACGACCAACTGGTCCGCATCGACTTCTCGCCGATCGTCGCCCTCAACCGGGCAATCGCGGTCGCCGAGCTCGACGGCCCGGAGGTGGCACTGGCGGCCGTCGACCGTCTTGCGGACCGGCTGGCCGGCTATCACGCCTACCACGCCGCCCGCGCCGACCTGCTGCGCCGGCTCGGCCGCAGTCAGCAGTCGCGTGCGGCGTACGACACTGCCATCGAGCTGGCCGGCAACACCGCAGAGACCGCCTATCTGACCGGCCGTCGCGACCAGCTGCGGTAGCTATGGCAATGCTTCGCTATATGAAGCACTGCCACCTGCAACTCCGAAAGGACGTCCCACCGTGATTCTCCCGACGGTCCGCGACCCCCGCCTTATCACGATCCGCCGCGGGGGCACCCTCACCGACAACGATCACCAGCTGCTGGCCCTGTGGGCGGCCGCCTGCGCCGAGCACGTCCTTGGCCTGTTCGAGTCAGCACAGCCAGCCGACCAGCGACCGCGGCAGGCGATCGAGCACGCCCGCGCCTGGGTGCGCGGCGAGGTCAAGATGATGGCAGCCCGCGCGGCCGGCGGGCATGCGATGGGTGCGGCTAGAGATCTGCGCGGAGCGGCGCGTCATGCCGCCTACGCAGCCGGCCAGGCCGGCGCCATCGCACACATGGCAGCGCACGATCTCGGTGCGGCGGCCTACGCAATCAAGGCCGGACGTGCGGCTGCCCCGGACGGCGAAGGGGAGGCCGTCGGACGACGCGAATGCCAATGGCAGCGCGACCAACTCCCGGCGGCAATTCGCGAACTCGTCCTCGATGACCAGCGGTTGCGCAACGATATCTGTTGGTCGGTATTCGACTGCTGAAGGCGGGTTCGTGGCTGGGACCAGAGCGCGCGGAGCGCTGGCTCCGACAGCTGAATCCTGGTTAGCTGCTCGACCGGTCCGCTTGGATCGCCTCGAGGTCGCGGACGGCATAGCGGTGGTGCTCCCACTCCTCCTCGAGGATGGTGTGCAGGCACGACAGGGTGGACTCTGGGTATTCGGGAGCCCACGGGTTTTTGCGCACCACGGCCAGCTCGTCCAGGGTGACGGTGGCGAGGAATTCGCGCACCATCGCGATCCGGCCCGCGCGGACCTCGAGCATGGCCCAGGCCGAGCGCAAGCCATCGGGGTCTGCGGCGCGCCGGTCGGCCCGACCGGGAAAGCGACGATTGAGTTCGGCCTCGACGAAAGGAACCACGTCGATGCCGTTGACGCGCAAGACGTTTCCGCCTTCGAGCAGCCACGGCGCGTCGATGTCTGCCCCGGCTACGTCGAAGGCGCGCATCACCGCGCCGGACAGATCGGATCGGACGAACCGGGCTCCCCGCAAGTTCGCCTCGACAAACGTCGTCGCCTGCGGCTCATCGGACTGGCTGCGGGCTGCCATGCTGGCCACTATCCCACGCTGGACCGCCACCGCTGCCGCCTCTATGCCTGGCTCTGTTCTGCGAGCTCCTGCAGGAACCGAGGTAGCCGGCCGGCGCCGAGGTCGAAGTAGCGCCCCCAGTGCGGGGTGATGGCGATACGCGCCATCTGGTCGTACATCTCGCGGCAGCCTTGCTCGAACTGGGCTGCCGCTTCGGCGTCCATGCTTTTCCTGGCACTGGCCACGTACTCCGCTGTCAGACCGTCGACGATCTCGACGCTTGCCCGCCCGCGTATCGACAGGGCTCGAGCCTGGTCGGGAGTGTCGCCGGCCTCGATCGTCAGGGCGACCTCCGGACGGGCCAAGAGCGCTGCGACTTTGGGTGCGGTCGAGGCTGTGGACATCAGCACCTGGTCTCCAGTCCAGAAGAAACCGATCGGGATCACTCGCGGTGTCCCGTCCCTCCCGAGGTAAGCCAGCCGGGCCATTGAGGCGGACGTCAGCAGCTCTTGCGCGCCGGCATTGCTGAGCTCGTCGTCTATATCGTGCTGATTCATGGATTCTCCTTCGGTGCTGCTGCGACCACCGTGGCCGCGTTCGCACCGGGGACGCAGCCGGCCGCGAGTTCTCGACATCGGGCGGGACGGTATCTCAATCGCGCAGCATTTCGTGCAGCCGCGCTGCCTGTCGGGTGAGGTGATCGCGCTCGGCGAGGTTGGTGGCAGCGCGCGCCGCGTCCGCGTACAACCGAGCCGCCAGCGCGAGGTCGCCGGCGCGCTCCTGGAGGTACGCCGCCACCCCCTGGAACCTGGGGACCGCTGGATCGACCTGTTCGAGGGCAGCTAGACCCGCCGGTGCCCCGTCCGCCTCCCCCACCGCAACGGCACGGTTCAACCGTACGATGGGGTTGTTGGTGAGACGGGCCAGCTCGTCGTACCACTCCACGATCTGCACCCAGTCGGTCTCCCCCGTCGTCTGTGCGTCGGCATGTAAGGCAGCGATCGCGGCCTGCGCCTGGTATTCGCCGAGTCGCTCGCCGGCCAACGCGGTCTGCAGGATCACCACTCCCTCTGCGATCAGTTCGGTGTCCCACCGGGACCGGTCCTGATCTGTCAGCGGCACCAGCGCGCCGTCGGGTGTGGTCCGCGCGGCGCGGCGGGCATGGTGCAGCAGCATCAGTGCCAGCAGGCCGGACGCCTCCTCGGCGTCGGTCATCGACGTGACCTGTCGGGTCAGCCGGATCGCCTCGTCGGCGAGGTCGACCTCGCCGCTGTAGCCCTCGTTGAAGACCAGGTAGAGCACCCGCAGGACGGTGGCCAGGTCGCCCGGCTCGTCGAAACGCACGCCCAAGACGGTGCGCTTGGCCCGGCTGATGCGCTGGGCCATCGTCGCCTCCGGCACCAGGTACGCCACCGCGATCTGCCGCGTCGTCAGGCCGCCCACCGCCCGCAGGGTGAGCGCCACCGCGGATGACGGGGTGAGCGAGGGGTGGGCGCACAGAAAGTAGAGCTGCAAGGTGTTGTCGGTGTCCTGGGCCGGGCCGGGCGCTGGCTCGGCCTCGACTCGGGTCTCGCGGGCGTGTCGGGAGTTCTCCGTGCGGGTCGCGTCGAGAAACTTGCGCCAGGCGACCGTGGTCAGCCAGCCCTTCGGATCCGCCGGCGGATCCGTCGACCAGGTCGCCACCGCCCGGATCAGGGCCTCCTGGACCGCGTCCTCGGCCGTCGCGAAGTCGGCTCCGCGACGGACGAGGACACCGGTGACCGCGGGAATCAGCTCCCGCAGCAATGTTTGGTTCATTCGGCTCCTCGTCCCTCGTCACCGCGGAGACGTCCTGTGCCTATTGGTTCGCTCGCAAGCTCGCTCACTCCGCGACGGTGGGTGCGGCGGTCAGGAACGGGCGCAGCTCAAGCCACTCGTGGATCGGTTTGCCGTCGGGGCCGGGCGCCCCCGAGAGTTCGCCGGCCAACTCGAGGGCTCGCTCGTAGGACTCCACGTCGATCACCATCCATCCGGCGATCAGGTCCTTGGTCTCGGCGAACGGGCCGTCGGTAACCGGCTGCCTGCCCTCGCCGTCGTAGCGGACGAAGGTGCCCTCTTGGGACAGAGCTTGGCTATCCACGTACTCGCCGGTGCCCTCCAACCTGGAGGCGAAGTCGCGCATGTATTGAAGGTGCGCGTCGATCTCCGCCGGCGTCCACCGATCCATCGGGTCGATGTCGACGAGGGGAGCCGGACCGCCGCGGTAGTGCTTGAGCAACAGATACTTGGCCATGAATTTCTCCTTCGGTGCGACGCGACCATTGTGGCCGCTTTCGCACCGGGGACGATGCCGGCGGCGGGTTCTCGACATCGGCTCCCGAAAAAATGCGCAGCACGTCGGCGTTCTGCGGGCCGTGCGACACCTCCTGTGGGTCGATTAGCGACGCGACGTAAGGGTGCGAGCGTCGGACGTGCGTGTCAGGGTGACTGCGTGCACGCAGACGATATTGACCCGAACGGAGCAAACCGATGAGCCGCCAGATCCAGATCACCTTCGATGCTCACGACCCGCAGGCACTGTCGACGTTCTGGCGTGACGCCCTCGGCTATGTCCACCCCGGCCCGCCGGGAGTCGACGTGCCCGTCGGTGCCGACCCACTGGCCGCCTGGGACGAGTTCCTCGCTGGCATCGGCGTGCCGCAAGAGCAGCGCAACACCAGATCGGCCATCGAAGACCCAGACGAGCACGGCCCACGACTGTTCTTCCAGCGGGTGCCGGAGGACAAGGTCGCCAAGAACCGCCTCCACCTCGACATCCGTGCGGCTCCCGGATTACACGGGGCCGAGCGGATGGCGGCGCTGGAGGCCGAATGCGACCGGCTCATCGGGCTGGGAGCGATCCGGGTACGTCGCCAGGAGGCCGATCCCGCGATGGGCGAGGGCTTCATCGTGCTGACCGACCCCGAGGGCAACGAGTTCTGTCTCGACTGACGCGGATCCGGGCTCGCCGGTGTGGCAGGAGTGCTACGGTAGCGCACATGAGCACAGTGGCATCCAGGGACCTCCGCAACCACACCGCCGACGTCTTGCGACAGGTAGCCGATGGCACGCATGTGACGGTGACCGTCAATGGAACGCCAGTTGCCGAAATCAGTCCGATCCGGCATGGCCGCAAGCAGTTCCTGACGAAGGTCGACCTATTGGAGTTGATCTTGCACAGCTCGGCCGACCCCGGACTCACCAGTGATCTCGAGCGGCTGGGCGGCGAGACTACCGACGATCTGGACCCGTTGTGATGACCGGTCCCGCGATGCTCGACACGAGCGTGCTGATCGCTCGCGAAACCGGCCGGCGTCTCGACGTCGAGTCCGTTCCGGAGCAGACGGCGATCAGCGTGGTGACTATCGCCGAACTGCATGCGGGCGTCTTGTCCGCGGCCAACACCACCACACGTGCTCGCCGTTTGGCCACACTGGACGCCGTCACCGTTGTCGAACCCCTGCCGATTTCGGTCGAGGCCGCCCGGCGCTGGGCGGTACTGAGGGTGCGCCTCGCAGAAGAAGGTCGAACCGCAAAGGTGAACGACCTGTGGATAGCGGCCGTGGCCGCGGCCAACGGGATGGACGTCGTCACTCAGGACGGTGACTTTGACGCCATCGAGTCCGTCGGTGGTCCGTCGGTGATTCGCGTCTGAGGCTGCGTCGCAGAGTGATGCACATAGCCGGCATGGCCTACCGAACCACGCGAAACCCGATGTGGGTCGCAGCAGGGGTCACCTGGGCTTGCGTGCGTTCGAGGGTGATCGACGAGTCGAGCATTCCGAACAGCGGCGTGCCGCCCCCCAGCAAAACCGGGACGACGTGCACCCGAACCTCGTCGACCAGACCGAGCGGGAGTGCCTGCTGCATCACGGTCGTGCCGTGCAGGCCAACAACTTTGCCGCCGGCCGCCTTCTTGGCCTGCTCGATTGCGCTGGCCACGCCGTCGGTCACGAAGGTGAACACCGATGGATACGACCTGGCCGGCTGGTGGTGGGTCACGACGAAGCACGGCCTATCCCCGACCGGGCCGCCGCCACCCCAACCCCCGCGGCCTTCATTTTTCTCGAATGACGTGCGGCCCATCACTACCGCGCCGCAGCCGTCGATCATCCGCTGCAGCATGGCGCGATCCTCGTCGGTCGACGCGTCGAACATCCAGTCGTGCAGCATCTCTGCGCCGTCGCCGAACGGATTATCCCGGCTGTCGTTCGGGCCGGTGACGTACCCGTCGAGCGAGATGGACATGTCGCAGACCACGAGTGCCATGGGCTAGCTTCCCTTCTGATCCGGCCCCACCGGGCCTTCGGGACTACGAACGGTTGGTGCGTACTCGAGCAACTGGAGGCGACCATCCAGGGTGCGGGAACTGACCAGCTGCAGGTCCAGGTCTGGCAGTCCATTGAGGATGCGCTCCCGGCCGGTGGCGCCGAGGATCAGCGGAAAGATCATCACGCGGATGCGATCCACCAGGCCGGCGGCCAGTAGCGATCGGCTGAGCGACAGGCTGCCGATGGTGCGGATGAACCCGCTCTCGCTGTCCTTCAACTGACGAACGCCGGCCACCGCGTCCTCCCGGCGCAGGTCGGTGTTCGCCCATTTCAGCGGTGGCTGGATGGTGCTTGAGAAAACGACCTTGGGCAGCTCGGCCATCCGCACGGACTGCGAGTCGTCTTGCCCGGCAACAATGTCGGCCATCGTCCGGTAGGTGTTGGCACCCATGATGATCACCTGCGACCTCGCTCGGCCCGTCGGTGAGCCGTACTTTGTGCCGAGTTTGCGGGTAGTTGTGCCGTCAGGGCGAACGACCTCCCGGAGACGAAGCCGCGTGCCGGTGATGGAGCGATCGACTATCTGACTGGTCAGGCTGACACCGGACGGGATGCTTTCCACCAGGAAGCGCCGCTCTCGCTCAACGACGGCGTACTTGAGAAAAGGAATCACCCCCGCGACCCTATCGATGCCCATCTCGGACCAGGTACGCCCTTCTCGCCGTCGTACCGTCTGACGCATGGCGGCCGGAGTTGTCACGATCCTCAATGGCACCTCCAGCGCTGGGAAGAGGCGTCTGAGTAGCAATGGCGCAGGATCCTCCGCTACGGGGACCCGGGGGTGCTGCTGAGCTGAGCCGAGATCGTCGCGTATCGTGGATGGCTTGGCGGGTAGGGATCATCCGCAATGATCGTTGGCATTGGGCAGACGCATCACCGCATTCGGCGGGCCACGACTTACCCATTCGCGTCACGCGCGTGGTTGGAGCAGATGCCGGCTGGCCGTTGAGCTCGATGTAGCGGCGGAGACGGTCGCCGGCTGGGAACGTGATGAGAACACCCCGGTCCCGCCCAGCATTACCGCGCTAGCGGAGGTGTATGGCGTCGATGAGCCCACCGTTTATGCCTGCTGGCAGCGCGGCCGCAACCGTCTCCTTGCGGACAGTTAAGTCGGGCCTGTCGTTAAGGGTCGTGTCACGCAGCTTGATTCAAGCAGCTACCCAGCTCGTGTGAGCGATCGGTTGATCTCTCAGCCCCCGATTAAGTCGGAAGAGCTTAGGGTTCTGGCCGCCAAGGAACCACGCCGATGGCATCAGCCAGAATCTCAAAGACCAAACCGGGTATGCCATCATTTCGCCCCGCACTGTTAGGGAACTTTACAGTAGGCCGTAGCTGAACCGACCTTCTGCGTCTCCGCCGGTGTGGTGAAAACGTTTACATACGCCTCGATTATTTGGCCACTAGCCCACGGGCCGACAGTGTAGGCCCTGGAAGACCAGCTGCCCCTAGCGCCGGCCTTAATTTGCGTCGTCGCATCAGGAGAAGCTACCGATTGCGATTGCGCGCTTTTGGCGGCTATAGGCCCAGCTCCGAAGTCCAGATAATAGTACTGGCCCGGGGCGTAACCCGTTCCAACAAAGCCGTAGGTTGTGTAGGTTGGAAGAGTTGCTACATCACAATTAATTTTGCGGACGTGTGGTAGTCGTAGTGCTGAGGGTCAGCAGGCTGGGCTACGGCCGGCGAGGAAAGTAGCGCAAGGGCGAGGATTGCTCCACTCGCAGCCGAGGTAATCCGCTTAGCATGTCGCCTCACTGGTACGTTCACTTCTCTACCCCCGGTTTGGTGCCTCGGTTATCGAACCTTGCCCTTAGAGGATTCGCCCACCCCAACAGAGTTGGCAATACCCCTGACGAGGAACCACCCGTCTGGCCCAATATCCATGGCAAGGAACCACCGGTCTGAGTGAAGCGAGAATTTGCATGCTGTACATAGAGCCACCACAAAACTGATCTGTGAATCACCCCGATGTGTCCAGGGACTGTCTCAAACGGTCAACTCAGCTGGTTGCTGGGCTGTGGTGTGAGCGTGGGACGCTTCCTCGGTGCTGTCACTAGAGGTGCTGCCACCGACAGCGCCCCGGTGATCCGACACGGCTGGGTGCTGGCGCCGCGCAGACTCCGGCTACGAAGAAGAGCCGATGCTGTTGAGCTGAGCGATGGCGTCGGTCGGCAGCTGCAGGTCGGCGGCGGCGATGTTCTCCCGCAGATGGGCGGTCGACGACGTTCCGGGAATCAGCGCGATCCCTGGCGATCGCTGAAGCAGCCAGGCCAGCGCGACCTGCTGGGTAGAGGTCTCCAGCTGGCTGGCCACCGAGTTCAAAGCGTCGGCCTGCAGCGGCGAGAAGCCGCCGAGCGGGAAGAACGGCACGAACGCGATTTCCTCCGCCGCGCACCGGTCGACCAGCTCGTCGTCGTGGCGGTTGGCGACGTTGTACAGATTCTGGATGGTGACGACCGGTGCGATCGACTGCGCTTCGGTGAGCTGGGCGGACGAGGCGTTACTGAGGCCGAGGTACCGGATCAGCCCCTGCTGCTGCAGCTCGGCGAGCACCGTGAACTCCTCGCCAATGGGCTCGTCCGTCGGCGCGTCCATCGCAGGTAGCCGCAGGTTCACCACGTCCAGCGCATCGACGCCGAGATGGGTGAGGTTGTCGTGCACCGCGTCGATCAGCTCCCGCCGCTCGAGGGCCGGGATCCAGGAGGCATCCGAACCGCGCCTGGCACCGATCTTGGTGACCAGCCGCAACGTGTCTGGGTACGGGTGCAGCGCGTCATGGATCAGTTGGTTGACAACGGTCGGCCCGTAGAAGTCGCTGGTGTCGATATGGGTGATGCCGCTGTCGACGGCCGCCCGCAGCACCGCGATGGCCTCGTCGCGGTCGCGCGGTGGGCCGAACACTCCTGGTCCGGCGAGCTGCATGGCGCCGTACCCCATCCTGGTGATCGTCAGGTCGTCCGCCAGGGTCAGGGTGCCGCCGGAGATGGTGGTCGTCATGTGGAGTCCTTTCACTACCGACTGGTCCTGTTGATCCCTGGACACCGGGGTCGAGCGTCATCGCCCGGCGATGCGATAGCGCAGGTACACCACCCCGCCAGCGAACCGATGCTCGTCCAGCAGCTCCAGCTGCAGCTGGAGCCCGTCGGGCAACCAGCGGGTGCCGCCGCCCACCACCACCGGGTTGACAAACAGCTGGCACTCGTCGACCAGTCCGGCGGCGAGCGCCTGCCCGGCCAGCTGCGCCCCGCCGATGCTGAGATCCTGTGTGGCGGTCGTCTTCAACTGCCGGACCGCGTCCGGGTCGAAGGTCGACTCGATGCGGGTCCTGGTCGAGGACACCGCCGTCAGCGTGCCGGAGTACACGATCTTCTCCGCCGCCTGCCAGATCTGGGCGTAATCCTCGAACGCGGAGGGATGATCGGTGTCGGCCCGCGCCGTCTCCCAGAAGGTCATCACCTCGTACATTCGGCGGCCATATAGGTAGCTGCCGATCGGTCGCTCGAGGTCGTTGACGAACGCATGCACCTGCTCGTCGGGGGCTGCCCAGTCGAAGTTGTCGTTCTCGTCAACGGTGTAGCCATCCAGCGAGGCAATCGCCGAATAGATCAAGCTGGCCATGGATTTTGCTCTCCTCGTCTACGTCCAGCTCAGCGGACGGGCAGCGTCCTGGACAGGAATGCGACGGTCCGCTGCCAGGCAGCGGCAGACGCCTCCGGGTGATGAAATCCCGGGCGCGGGTTATCGAAGGCATGGTCGGCGCCGGGGTAGGTGCGGAATTCGACCTCCGGATGCTGGCTGACAGCGGCCCGGATCTCCTCGACCGTCTCCATTGGAATGTAGGAGTCGGCCTCGCCGAAAATGTGCAGCGACGGCGCCGTCACCTCCGGGGCGAGTGCGAGCAAGCCAGGGATGGCCGAGCCGTAGTAGGACACCAGCGCGTCGGGATTGGCCCGGGCGGCGACCGCAAAGGCCACGCCGCCGCCGAAGCAGAAACCCATCACGCCAACCTGTTTGCTGCTGAGCCGGGCGAATTCGACTGCCGTCGCGCCGTCGGCCACCGCCCGATCCCAGTCCAGCCGACCGGCAACACCCATGGCCTGCTGCAGGAAGTCCTCGCGGGTCTCGTCCACCGCGGAGTTCTCGAGCCGCCAATAGATCTCGGGTGCGACGACGGTGTAGCCCAGGTCGTGCAGGTCGGCGGCGCGCTGCTTGATGTAGTCGCTGACGCCGAAGATTTCCTGGAACAGCACGATGGTCGGCGCTTCCGGCAGGCCCGACCACAGGTGTGCAGGCATGACGCCGTCGTCGTTCGGGATCTGGACGGATACCTCGTCGGTCATGCCCTGAGTATTACTGAGTCCTGTTGCTGCCCAACCGGGCGGCCTGGATTCCAGATAGCGCTTTTCGGCAAGGCTCGCGGTGCCGCGGGCAGGCGACCACCGCTCTCGGTGGAATCTGGGCGGCCCTAGACTTCCGCAGGGCAGCGTTCCCGCCCCCACCCATCAGCCGAATGCCCAGTGCGGCAAGGAGAAGTTCAGTGTCAAACAGCGATCTGTCCGTCCAGCTCTACACGGTGAGGGACGCCCTGGCCGCCGACCTGCCAGGCACCCTGCGTCGCATCGCCGACATCGGGTTCACCGCCGTCGAACTGTTCGGGTTCGTGGACCTGGCCGATCAGTACGCCGAGCTGCTGCCGGCCACCGGGCTGTCCGCGCCGTCGGCGCACGCCGGCTTGGTGGGCAACGACGTCGACGCGGTCTTCGCGGCGGCCACCAAGGTCGGCGTGCAGACCGTGATCGACCCGCACATCGACCGCACGCTCTGGACCACCCGCGAGGACCTCACCGCCTCGGCCGCCGCGCTCAACACCATTGCGAAGGCGGCCGCCGAGCACGGCCTGGTGATCGGCTACCACAACCATTGGTGGGAGACCGAGAACTCCATCGACGGTGCCCCGGCCATCGAGGTGTTCGCCGCAGCACTGGACGACGCCGTGGTGCTGGAGGTCGACACCTACTGGGCGGAGGTCGGCGGGGTCTCGGCGCCGGAGCTGCTCGGCCGCCTCGGCAACCGGGTGCAGCTGATCCACGTCAAGGACGGCCCAGCCACCCAGCGCAACGAGGACCAGACTGCTGTCGGCTCCGGCACCCTGGACATTGCGGCGATCCTGGCCGCCGCGCCACACGCGCGACGAGTGGTGGAGCTGGACGACTTCACTGGCGACGTCTTCGACGCCGTGCGCGACAGCTATGCGTGGATGACGGCGAACGACGTGCAAGCATGAGCCCCACCGGCCCCGTCGGCATCGGGGTGATCGGCGCCGGGGTGATCAGCAGCCAGTACCTGGACAACCTGACGGTGTTCCCCGACCTGAAGGTGTTGTTCGTGGCCGACATCGACCTGGAACGGGCCAAGGCGCAGGCGGAGAAGTACGGCGTGCCGGCCAGTGGAACGGTCGACGAGTTGCTGGCCCACCCCGACATCGAGATCGTCGTCAACCTCACCATCCCTTCGGCGCATGTCCAGGTGGCGCAGCAGGCCTTGGCTGCCGGCAAGAACGTCTGGACCGAGAAGCCGTTCGCCCTCGACCGGGACAGCGGCCGGCAGTTGCTCGCCGACGCCGCCGGCCGCGGCCTGCGGGTGGCGACAGCGCCGGACACCTTCCTCGGTGCCGGCCTGCAAACAGGGCTGCGGCTAATCGCCGATGGCAGCATCGGCGCCCCGCTCACCGGGCTGGCGCTGATGCAGTCGCCCGGCCCGGACTCCTGGCACCCGAACCCCGAATTCCTGTTCCAGTACGGCGGCGGACCGCTGTTCGACATCGGCCCCTACTACCTGACCACCCTGGTGCAGGTATTCGGGCCGGCCCGCAAGGTCACCGCAGCGGCGTCGACCGCCCGGCCGGTGCGCACCATCGGCTCGGGGCCGCGGGCCGGCACCGAGTTCGACGTCACGGTGCCGTCGCATCACAGCGCCCTCATCGAGTTCGAGGGCGAAACGTCGGCGCAGGTCATCTTCAGCTTCGAATCGCACCGCAGCCGGGTCGGCTTCGTCGAGATCAACGGCACCGCCGCGACGCTGGCGTTTCCCGATCCCAACCTGTTCGACGGCCTCTCGACGGTGTTTGACGGGTTGGCGGACGACGGCGCCCCGCACCCGGCCGTCGGCTCCGTCTCCACCCGCGGCACCGGTATCGCCGAGCTGGCGCAGGCAATGCGGGCCGGCCGGCCGGAACGGGCCAGCGGCGAACAGGCCTTCCACGTGCTGGACGTGATGGTGTCGATCGCCGAATCGGCCGAGAAGGGCGAGTCGGTGGCTGTGGTCAGCAGCTTCCAGAAGGCTCCCCCGGTTCCTGAAACATGGGACCCCAAGGTCGCAACACTGTGACGGCGCCCGCGGCGGTCTCCCCGGCGAGCCCCTTGCGGGTGGGCATTGTCGGCGGCGGCTTCATGGGCCAGCTGCATTCGCGGGCTGCGCGGGCAGCTAGGGCGACCTTGGTGGGGGTGGTGTCGTCGAGTCCTGCCAGTTCGGCGCGGGCGGCGGCCGCTCTGGGCATCGAGCGGGCTTTCGACACGCTGGAAGACCTGCTGATCGACGGTGCGGTCGACGTGGTGCACGTGGTGTCGCCCAACACCAGCCACTTCGAGTACGCGCTGGCCGTGATCCGGGCCGGCAAGCATGTGGTGTGCGAGAAGCCGCTCACCACTTCCACCGCCGAAGCCGCCGAGCTGGCCACGGCGGCCGCCGCAGCTGGGGTGGTGGCGACTGTGCCGTTCGTCTACCGCTTCCACCCGATGGTGCGGGAGGCGCGGGCCAGGGTGGCGGCCGGCGCCGCCGGCCGGTTGCTGAGCATCCAGGGCAGCTACCTGCAGGACTGGCTGTTGGACAGCACCGACGACAACTGGCGGGTGGACGCGGCGGTCGGCGGACCGTCTCGCGCCTTCGCCGACATTGGCTCGCACCTGGCCGACCTCACCGAGTTCGTCAGCGGCGATCGGATCAGCAGACTTCAAGCAGTGACCCGCACGGTGTTCGACCAACGCGCCACGAATACCGACATCAGCACCGAGGATCTGGTCGCGGTGCTGTTCCAGACCCGTGCTGGTGCGATCGGCACACTGCTGATCTCGCAGGTCGCCGCGGGTCGGAAGAACCGGCTGCACCTGGAGATCTCGGGCACCGACGAGAGCATCGTGTTCGACCAGGAGAACCCGGAAACGCTGTGGCTGGGCCGTCGTCAGGGCTCCGAACTGCTGCAGCGCGACCTCTCATTGAGCCCGGACGCGTTGCGGCTGTCGGTGTTACCGCCCGGGCATCCGCTGGGCTACCAGGACGCGTTCAACGCCTTCGTCGCGGACAGCTACGCGGCCATCAGCGGCGACCAGCCCGACGGACTGCCGACCTTCGACGACGGCCTGCGGGCCGTCACCCTGACCGATGCCGTGGTGGCATCCGCCCAATCCGGCAGCTGGGTTGCCATCGAAGTTGCTATCTAAGGACCATCGCAATGAGCACACATCCCGTCACCCTGTTCACCGGCCAGTGGGCCGATCTGTCGTTCGAAGAGGTGGCCCGCCTGGCCGCCGGCTGGGGCTACGACGGGCTGGAGATCGCCGCCTCCGGCGACCACCTCGACCTCGAACGCGCCGACACCGACCCCGCCTACCTGCAGTCGCGGCTGGACATCCTGCAGCGCAACAATCTGCAGGTCTTCGCCATCTCCAATCACCTGACGGGGCAAGCGGTGTGCGACGATCCGATCGACTTCCGGCACCAGGCCATCGTCCGGCCGTCCACCTGGGGTGACGGCGACCCCGAGGGGGTGCGGCAGCGAGCGGCCGAGGACATGAAGCGGGCAGCCAGGGTGGCCCGGAAACTCGGGGTCGACGTGGTGGTCGGCTTCACCGGATCGAAGATCTGGCCGTACGTCGCGCAGTTCCCGCCGGTGCCGGGGTCGGTGATCGACGCCGGCTATCAGGACTTCGCCGACCGGTGGAACCCGATCCTGGACGTCTTTGACGACCAGGGCGTCCGGTTCGCCCACGAGGTGCACCCCTCCGAGATCGCCTACGACTATTGGTCGACGGTGCGGTCCCTGGAAGCCATCGGACACCGCGCAGCGTTCGGCTTGAACTGGGATCCGAGCCACATGATGTGGCAGCACCTTGACCCGGTCGGCTTCATCGTCGACTTCGCCGACCGGATCTATCACGTGGACTGCAAGGACACCAGGATGCGCCCGCACAACGGCAGGTCCGGTGTGCTCGGATCGCACCTACCGTGGGGAGATCCCAAGCGCGGCTGGGACTTTGTCTCCACCGGACACGGCGACGTGCCATGGGAGGACGCGTTCCGAGCTCTCCAGTCGATCGGCTACCAGGGCCCGATCTCGATCGAATGGGAGGACGCCGGGATGGACCGGCTGCACGGCGCGAAAGAAGCCGTCGGCTACATCCGTACACTGCTCTGGGATCTGCCCACCACATCCTTCGACGCCGCCTTCAGCAACCAGGAATGATGGGACCTGTTGCGGCGGAACGGTTTTCGTGAATAGGCCGAACCGGAACACGGCCCTCGTCGATCAGCGCGACCACCGTGGGCCTATCGCCGCCCATCTGCTCCCTTGCCAGCCGGCGGCACTGGCCCGATGATGGGCGCACCCCTTCGATGGATTGGACGGCTACCACCCATGACGACCAGACTCAACCCCTACCTCAGCTTTCGCGACAACGCCAAGCAAGCCATGGAGTTCTACCAGGCGGCACTCGGCGGAGAGCTCACCCTGAGCACCTTCGGCGAGCTGCACGGCAGCGACGATCCGGCCGAGCAGGACAAGATCATGCACGGCATGCTGACCTCGCCCAGCGGGCTGGTGCTGATGGGCGCCGACATCCCCAGCAGCATGAAATACACCCCGGGCGACAACTACTCGGTCTCGCTGAGCGGCGAGGACGAGGCCGAGCTGCGTGGCTATTGGGACAAGCTGACGGAAGGGGCGACCATCGGCGAACAGCTGAACAAGGCGCCGTGGGGAGACACCTTCGGTATGTTCACGGACAAGTTCGGGGTGAATTGGCTGGTGAACATCGCCGGTACCCCCGCCTGATCGGCATCCGCGGCGGGGCTGCTAGCCAGCTTGGGTGACGTCGGCCAGGTGGCGGCGGGTAAAGTCGTTGCTGAAGGTGCCGTTCGGGTCGAGCCGACGGCTCAGGTCGGCGAAGTCGCCGAGCCGCGGGTAGAGCTGACGGATCCGAGACGCACTGGTGGTGAACAGCTTTCCCCAGTGCGGCCTGGCCTCCAGGTCTGCGAGGGAGGCCTCCAGCCGAGCGAGGAGCGCGGTCACGGCCGGCTGGTCCTGCACCCAGGTGAAGTGGATGGCAAGGCAATCCCGCCGGTAGGCGCTGCTGAGCCACAGCTGGTCGGCGGCGACGGTGCGGACTTCCGTTGCCAGCGCCAGGCCGGCCAGCTCTGCGGCGTGAGACTTGATGGCCTGCAACGCCTGCCGGCCGTTCGTCAGTGGCACCAGGTATTCCGACTGCAACTCTTCGCCGGCGCTCGGGGTGAAGTCCAGTTTGAAGTGCGGCAACCGCTGGTACCACGGTCCTGCTTCGCCCAGCTGTGGGGTGCAGCCGCCGGCGTCCATGCCGTCGATCAGGTGCAGCGGCGTGTTGGCCGGGACCGCGCCGAAGAAGTCTGTCCGGCCGGGCGTGCTCTCTGCTACCCGCTGTTTGACGAATGCCTTCGCCTGTCCGTCGGGGCGCCAGTTCGGCAGCACGCTGACGCTGTAGCCGGCGGCGGTGATGTCGTCCAGCCGTTCCACCAAGGTCACCCACGGCAACCCGGTGAACACCTCGGTAAACACGTCGTACGTCGGAACGATGTCCAGGGTGATGGCGCTGGCGATGCCGGCAGCGCCCAGCCCGACGGGCAGGCCATCGAAATCTTGGTCGCCGCGCCGCACGGAGCGAATCTCGCCGGAAGCGGTCACCAAGTCCATCCCGGCCACGGCGGCGGCGAGATTCTGGTTGCGGGTGCCGGAACCGTGGGTGGCGGTCGCACAGGCACCAGCAACCGAGATGTGCGGCAGCGACGCAAGATTCGACAGCGCCCAGCCGTTGTCCTGCAACACCGGTGCCAGCTGCCCGTAGGTGATGCCGCCATCCACCGTGACGGTCGACGCCGCGGCATCGATGTCGATCCGCCTGGGCAGCTCCGCCAGGCTCACCTGGACGCCGTCGGTGTCGGCGATGTCGTTGAAACAATGCCTGCTGCCCAGGGCGCGGATGTGGGAGGTGCCGGCGACCAGTTCCTGCAGCTCGTCAACGGACTTCGGCGAGCGCAGGTCGGTAGCGCGGTATTCGTAGTTGCCTGCCCAGTTCCGGCGACGGGTCATCGGTTGTTCCGCAGCCGGCCGGCGCTGATGGATTCCACACCCAGCAGTGTCCCATCAGCGCCTCGGTAGGGTCGAGGAGGCCGGAGGGTCTGAGCGAAATCCCGAACTGACCGAGGAAATCTTCCTGTGCGAATCCGAGGACATCTCGTTTTGACGAGTGTCCGATCGTCGCCAGCACATGGTCGATGTCGTGTGCGGTGAGACCGATGCCGGTGTCAGTGATATGAAGGCAGCCGTCTTCGGCAACGTCGGCCGGCGTCACGACGATCCGTCGATCCGCAGTGGGGTCGGATCGAATTCTGGCAGT
The DNA here is from genome assembly GCA_030853385.1 of Actinomycetota bacterium. Lineage (GTDB taxonomy): Bacteria > Actinomycetota > Actinomycetes > Mycobacteriales > Nakamurellaceae > Nakamurella. The sequence goes on from JALYVF010000076.1 coordinate 22,732, forward strand.
CACAGCGTCGAACGCGTTCTGAACGAGCTCGCGTAGGTAGACCCGCGGACTGGAATACAGGTGACGGGAAAGGAGTTCGACCACACCCCCAAGATCAACTTGAAAGTTCTTGCTCATATGGCTTCCGATCAGCCGTCGGTTTTGTTCCGCCAGCGGAAGGTGGTGATGCACAGCACCAGCCCGGCGACCGCCCAGATTGCGAGGATTCCGAATACCTTGCCGAGCTCCCAGCTACCGGCCGCCTCATTGACCCGCGCGCCGTCCGGAAGGAACACGTACCGCAGCCCCTGCGTCAGCCACTTCAACGGGAAGATCGCAGCCACCGACTGCAACCAGCCAGGCAAAGCACTGAAGACGAAGTAGACCCCGGAGATGAACTGCAGCACCAGCGCGACCGGAGTCACCATGGCCGGCGCGCTCGACCCGTTCTTCGGCACCGACGAAAAACCGATACCCAGCAACGTCATTGCGGCGGTGCCGAGCAACAACAGGGCGACGAGCACTCCCCATCGGGTGGCGTCGGCCGGCAGCCTCAGCCCGAAGAAGAGCGCTCCGACGATGGCCAGCAAGATCACCTCGAGCACCATCACGAACAGCACCATCACGATCTTGCCGCCGAAATAGGCGGCCTTCGGCATCGGTGTGCCCCGCAGCCGCTTCAGCAGGCCGTCGTCGCGCTCGATCGGGATCTGGATGGCCAAGTTCTGAAAGCTCGACGCCAACACTCCGGCGCCGATCATCCCGGCCACGAAGTAGGTGGAGAAATTGACGCTGCCGCCGATGGCGTTGTGGCCGAAGATGAATCCGAACAAGATCAACATCATCACCGGGAACAGCAAGGTGAAGACGACCGATTCCTTCTGCCGCAGGAACGCCTTGATCTCCGCGACGGCCCGCGCCCGGCAGACCGCCACGAAACTGACCGACGAGGGCGCCGTCACCGATGGATTGGTAGTGCTCATTTGTCCAACACTCCGATCATCTGCAGGTAGACGTCCTCCAGGCTGGGCCGCTTCACCGTCAACTCGGGGATCTCGCCACCGTCGAACTGCTGGGCCAGCTGGGCGACCAACTGGGTGGGCGTTGCCGACAGCTCGCGGACGATGTCGCCCGCCGGTCCGCGGTAGGAGATCTGCGCCTTGGCGCTGTCCCGCCCGCCGAGCCGGTCCGGAGTGTTCACCTCGAGCAGCTTGCCGCCAGAGATGACGCCGACCCGGTCGGCCAGCGCCTCTGCCTCGTCCAGGTAATGGGTGGTCAGCAGGATCGTCGTGCCCTGCTCGCGGAGCGAGGCGATCAGACCCCAGAACTGCCGCCTGGCCTCCGGATCGAAGCCGGTGGTCGGTTCGTCCAGGAACAGCAGCTCTGGCCGGCCGATGATGCCGAGACCGACGTCCAGCCGGCGTCGCAACCCGCCGGATAGGGCATTCCCGCGGGCATCGGCCTTGTCGGTGAGGCCGACCAGGTCCATGGTCTCGTCGATGGACCGCGGGTTCGGGTAGTAGGCGGCGAACGTGCGGAGAGATTCCCGCACCGTCAGCAGCGACAGGTCCTTGGTGGTCTGCAGCACGATGCCGATCCGCTCCCGCCACCGCGAGCCGGCCCGCTGTGGGTCGATGCCGAGTACCGACACCTCGCCGCCGTCGCGATGCCGGTAGCCCTCCAGGATCTCGACGGTGGTGCTCTTGCCGGCACCGTTCGGGCCGAGCAGCGCGTAGATCTCGCCGATCTCGATCTCTAGGTCCAGACCGTCGACGGCCTGGGTCTGCACCTTCTTGGTCGCGTATCGCTTGGTGAGCCCCGACACCATGACCGCTTGCTCTGTCATGGCGCCCATCTTTGCCTATCGGGTCTGCCTATCGGCCCGGACGTGCCCGAATAATGGCAACGCACCGAATCGGCTTCGCCAACTGTGGATGTTCTTCGCACCCTGCCCACCTCACTGCCGGTGCGGCCTGGGAACATGGCCGTCGTGAAGGCACTTCTGTTGGAGAACGTCGACCCACTGGCCATCGAGCTGCTCACTGAGGCCGGAATCGAGGTCCAGACCCAGTCGGGCGCGCTCGACGAGGACGAGCTGATCGCCGCCCTTCCCGGTATCTCGCTGCTCGGCATCCGGTCCAAGACCGAGGTCACTGCTCGGGTGCTGGCCGCCGCCCCCGACCTGCAGGTGATCGGCGCGTTCTGTATCGGCACCAACCAGATCGACCTGGCCGACGCTGCCAGTCGCGGCATCGTGGCGTTCAACGCGCCGTTCTCCAACACCCGATCGGTGGTGGAGCTGGCGACGGCCGAGATCATCATGATGGCCAGGCGGCTCACCGAGAAGGACACCGCGCTGCACAGCGGGGTGTGGGACAAGAATTCGGCCGGCAGCCATGAGGTCCGCGGACGGCGGCTTGGCATCGTCGGCTACGGCAACATCGGCTCGCAGCTGTCGGTGATCGGCGAGGCGCTCGGCCTGCAGGTGTACTTCTACGACACCGACGACAAGCTGGCACGCGGCAACGCCAGGCGCTGCTCGTCGCTGGGCGAGCTGCTGGAAATCGCCGAGGTCGTCACCCTGCACGTGGACGGCAGGGCTGGCAACGCCGGCTTCTTCGGCGCCGAACAGTTCGCCAGGATGCAGCCGCGCTCGCTGTTCCTCAACCTGTCCCGCGGCTTCGTCGTCGACTACGCGGCGCTGGCCGACCAGCTGCGGGCTGGGCACATCGCCGGCGCCGCCGTCGACGTCTTCCCGGACGAACCGAAGAAGCGTGGCGACGCGTTCAGCTCGCCGCTGCAGGGCATTGCGAACGTCATCCTGACCCCGCACATCGGCGGCTCGACCGAGGAGGCGCAGGAAGACATCGGCCGGTTCGTGGCCACCAAGCTCAGGGACTACGTGCAGGGCGGCAGCACCACGCTCAGCGTCAACCTGCCGTCGCTGGCGCTCCCCCGCCGGCCAGGTGACCGGAGACTGATCCACTTCCACCTCAACTCCCCCGGCGTGCTGGCCAAGGTCAATGGCATCCTCGGCGAGAACAATGTGAACATCGAGGGCCAGGTGCTGAACACGTTGGGACAGAACGGTTATGTGGTAACAGATGTCGCCGAGCTACCGGATTCGGTGATCGATCAGTTGCGGGCGCTGCCGGAAACGATTCGGCTGCGGGTCATCTGAGGATCGGCTGCCGGCCGCTGCTGGTCGGTCGGCTGCCGGCTTCAGATGACCCGCTTCCCGACCCATTGGCGGCTGACGGGACCGCCAGGGAACCAAGGAATACCACGAACAGGCAGACCAGCAGCGCCGCCCTGCCCCAGACGCCGATCATCACCTGCTGGGTCCACACCGAGTCCCACACGTTGGCCGGCCGCCGCGCGATCAGCAGGTAGTTCCAGCGCAGGAACCCCACTTGCAGGCAGACGTCGGCCACCAGGTAGCCGACGATCCAGCCCCAGTGGATCCTCAGCAACACGAAGAACGGCAGCAGCCACAGCACGTACTGCGGAGAGTTCACCTTGTTCAGCAACAGGTAACCGGCCAGCATGGCGGCGCTGACCTGCAGCCACGGGTAACTGCCCAGCCGACGAGACAGCACGAAACCCGCAACCAGCGCGACGATCAGCGCGACAGCGGTCGCCGTCGTCGAGATCTGCATCAGGGTGTGCTGTACCGCCGTGTTGCCGGCGTTCGACTGCGGCCGGTCGGCCCAGAACCAGATCGAGTCCGTCGTCATGTCGATCGGTCGTTGCCATTGGAACTCGAACGATGCCCACCAGCCGTTGAAATTGATCAGCATGAACGGCAGGTTCGTCAATAACAGCACCGCAGCCGGCACACCGACAACGGCGGCGCCGCGGCGCCACCGGCCACCGAGGGTTGACTCGGCACCGAGCCGGCGATCGGTCACCGCCCAGATTGCCAGCGGCAGCACGAACAGCAATGGATACAGTTTGAGCGCGCCGCCGACGCCGAGCCAGGCAGCCGCGCCGAGCACCCGTGGCAGGCTCATCACGATCCAGGGCCGGCCGACCCCGATCACGAAGAAGGCGGCGATGGTCGCCACCACCGGCAGCACATCGGTCTGCAGGAATGCGCTGAACAGCAGTCCGGTGCTGGCGTACCAGACCCAGGCACGGCGCGGCGCCATCCGGTGCAGCAGCGCCGCCCCGGCCAGTGCTGTCGCCGCCAGCAGCAGGGCTGCCCACAGCAGCATCTGGCCGTCGTTGTGGGCGGGCAGCGCCGCCAACCAGAGCGCCAGGCCGGTGAGCACCGGATACTCGACGGCGCCTCCGACCAGCTGCCCGTCCACGAGTGCGCCATGCACATAGGGGAACTGATGGGTGCCGAAACCCCGGCTGAACCAGGCCTGCTGCAGTTCGGAGTAGCACAGGTCGCGACTGGCCCGCAGGCCCCAGTTCGGCATCGAGGCTCCACTGGCGTCGAACTGTGGACCTACGCAGCGGGCCTTCAGAAGGTAACCGAGCAACAGCACGATGGTGCAGCTGAGCAGCACCGCGGCAACAGCGAGCGGGGCCAGCGCCGACCGACGAGCAACGGCAGTCGATCCCCCCACGGACATCACCCTATTACCCAGCTCGGCGGTCTGTGCTGATCCAGCCATCCCTTGGCGAGCATCTTCGGCGCCTTGGCCAGCCAGGCGTCGGTCAGCACCTCGGCGAGTTCGTCCCTGGTCAGCCGGCCCAGCTCCGCTTCCCTGATCAGCACCGCGTTGTAGCCGTTGAAGTGGTCGGTGGTGAAGAACGGTGAGCCGGGATCGGCCACCAGCGCCCGCTTGTCGTCGGCAGTGCAAGTCAGCACGATCGCGTCCGGGATCGGCTCACCATCGTCGCCGATGGCGTCCTTGCGCGGACCGCGGTAGATGACGAAAGCCTTACCCCTGACCTTGAACGAGGGAAGGCCGCCCCAGTACGGCTGGTAGGTGACCTCCGGCAACGACAGGGCAATGTCGGCGACGTCGGACGGGCGGGCCTGGCGGGATCTGGGCATGGGCTGCGCTCACAGGTCGTAGGGACTTGTCCGTCTCGTGTGACGATAACGCGGTGGACATCGCCTTGGGCATCGGCGCTATCGCGCTGGCAGTGGTGCTTTTCGATCGGGTCGCGCATCGAATGGGTGCATCGTCGCCGCTGGTGCTAATGGTGGTCGGCATCGCCGCGTCGTTCATCCCATTCATTCCGGACGTGCAGCTGAAGTCCGAGGTGGTGCTGCTGGGGCTGCTGCCGCCGCTGCTGTACGCCACCGCCATCCGGACTTCGGTCGTCGACTTCCGGTTGAACATCAGGGTGATCGGCTATCTGTCGGTGCTGCTGGTGGTGGTGACGGCCGGTGTCGTTGGGCTGTTGGCCTGGCTGATCCTGCCGATCCCGTTCGCTGCCGCCTTCGCGCTGGGCGCGGTGATCGCCCCGCCGGACGCGGTCGCCGCTACCGCAGTGGGCCGCCGGGTTGGTCTGCCCCGCCGATTGCTGGCGATCCTCGAGGGCGAGTCGCTGGTCAACGATGCCAGCGCCATCACCTGCCTGCGCGCGGCCATCGTGGCCATCGGCGGTACCACCACCGCCTGGAGTATCGGTGGTTCGTTCTTGCTGGCCCTGTTCGGCGGCGCGGCCGTCGGCCTTCTCGTCGCGCTCATCGCTATCTGGGTGCGCAAGCGGATCACCGATACCGTTGTCGACACGGCGATCTCGTTCATTCTGCCGTGGGCCGCCTACCTGCCGGCAGAAGAGGCGCACTCTTCGGGCGTCATTGCCGTCGTCACCGCCGGGCTGATCCTCGGGCACAAGGCGCCGATCGTGCAGACCGCCCAGTCCCGGCTCTCCGAACGCACCAACTGGACCACCATCCAGTTCCTGTTGGAGAACTCGGTGTTCCTGCTGATCGGATTGCAGGCCAAGAGCATCGTCGCGGATGTCAAGCACGCCGGCACGCCGGCGGCCACGGTGATCTGGTTCTGCGCCGCGATGTTGGCAACGGTGATCGTGGTGCGGCTGCTGTGGGTGATGGCCGGCCGGTTCGTGTTGTTCCGCAGGGTGCCCGGCAGCGAGGAGGTCACTCGTCCGCCGTTCTCCTGGTCGTTGATCATCGGCTGGGCGGGCATGCGCGGGGTGGTGACGTTGGCCGCCGCCTTCCTGCTCCCCGAGAAGACACCGCACCGTGAGCTGCTGATCCTTGCCGCCCTGGTGGTCACCGCTGGAACGCTGCTGCTGCAGGGTCTGACGCTGCCGGTACTGGTCCGCAGGCTCGGAGTGCTCGGCCCCGACCCGCGGCAGGACGCGTTGGCCGCTGCCTCCGTGCTGGAAACGGCGGGCAGCGCGTCGCTGGCCGCGTTGGACGACGTCCGGGACATCAGCCCGGAGGCGAGAGACCAACTGCAGCAACGGATCCGGCACCGAACAGACCAGATCTGGGAGCAGCTCGGTCGGGACGCGAGTGCCGAGACCCCCTCCGAGGAGTACCGCAGGCTGCGGCTGTTCACTCTCGGGGTGGAGCGCAAGCAGGTGCTACGGATGCGGACGGAAGGTCAAGTGGATCAGGAGGTACTTGGCGCGGTGCTGTCCACCCTGGACATCGAGGAGTCCATGCTGTCGGCGATCTCCAGACGCGCCGATGCGTTGGATCAGGATGTGATCGCCGAGCCGGTAGCACCGCCGGAATGCGAACACCTGGAACGGGCGGCCAAGGATGCCACCCCGAACGCAGACACCTGCCAGCAGTGCATCAAAGAAGGCACCAGACCCGTTCACCTACGGTTGTGCCTGCACTGCGGCACCGTCGGTTGCTGCGACTCCTCCGTCGGCAAGCACGCCGCCCAGCACTACGAGACTACGGGCCATCCGGTGATGCGCAGCTTCGAACCTGGTGAGCTGTGGCGCTGGTGCTACGTCGATCAGCAAATCGGCTGACGCCGCTATCAGCCTTCGAATGCCCAGCCCGTCCATCGCTGGATGGCGACCGAGATGACGGGCCCGCGGGGCGGGTCGTCGCGATACTGCGCATACTTCGCCTGCAGCGCATCGAGCGCGGCCGGACGCTGCGCATTGCCGGTAACCGTTGCCACGCCGTCGATCCGCACCCACCACAGCTGGGTCCAGTCGTCGGAATAGTGATCGCACAACACGGTGACAGCCCGGTTGTCGGCGATGTTGCGGAGCCTGCGCAACTCGGTGGTGGACTTCGGTTTCTGATCGACGGCGCTCACCAGTTGCTCATCGACCAACGCGAAGCAGACCGGTACCAGATGTGGCCTACCGGTCGCGTCCGCGGTCGCCAGCCTGGCCACCCTGGCCGCGGCGAACCGCTGTCGACAGACGTCGGGAGTCAGCCTCATGCCACCAGTCTTCCGTAGCGCTGGACAGCGCGCTGCCGGCCGGTGACGGTGCCGGCTTCTAAGCTGCACGGTATGCAGCAATACCTGGACCTGATGGACCGGATCCTCACCGAAGGAACCGACAAGTCGGACCGCACCGGCACCGGCACCCGCAGCATCTTCGGACACCAGCTGCGGTTCGATCTGTCCGAAGGTTTCCCGGTGGTGACGACCAAGAAGGTGCACCTGAAGTCGGTGATCGTCGAGCTGCTGTGGTTCCTGCGCGGCTCCACCAACGTGCGCTGGCTGCAGGAACGCGGGGTCAAGATCTGGGACGAATGGGCCGACGCCGACGGCGAACTCGGGCCGGTTTACGGGCACCAGTGGCGCAGCTGGCCCACCCCGGACGGCGGGCACATCGACCAGATCTCCGCTGTGCTGGATTCGTTGCGCAACAACCCAGATTCCCGGCGGCACATCGTGTCGGCCTGGAACGTCGCCGAGGTGAAGGACATGGCGCTGCCGCCGTGCCACTCGCTGTTCCAGTTCTACGTCGCCGACGGCAAACTCAGCTGCCAGCTCTACCAGCGGTCGGCGGACGTCTTTCTCGGTGTCCCGTTCAACATCGCCTCGTACGCGCTGCTGGTGCACCTGGTGGCCAAGGTGGTCGGCCTGCAGCCGGGCGACTTCGTGCACACCATGGGGGACGCGCACCTGTATGCGAACCATTTCGAGCAGGCGAAGCTGCAGCTGCTCCGCGAGCCGCGGCCGCTGCCCACCCTGCAGATCGCCGACCACGTCACTGATCTGGACTCGCTCTCCACCGACGACATCGCGGTGCTCGGCTACCATCCGCACCCGTTGATCAAGGCGCCGATCGCGGTCTGACGCGCGTCAGGCGCGGTGGAGCCTGCGGACCGCGAGTTCGGCCAGCAGCGTTGCGTTATCCGGCAGGATCGAGTCGTCGAAGGCGGCCAGCGGCGAGTGGTTGCTGGCCGACTTGGCCGGATCGCCCTTGGAGGCACCGACGAACAGGTAGGCGCCCGGCACCTCGTTCAACACCCTGGAGAAGTCCTCCGATCCGGTCAGCGGATCCGTCATCTCGCTGAATCTGTCGGCACCGAACAGATCCCGGGCCACCCCTGCCGCGAACTCGTACTCGGACGCATTGTTGACGGTCACCGGGTACTCACCCTCGAAGGAGGCCTGCACGGTCAGCCCGTGGGCGGCGGCGATCTGCTCGCACAGCCGCACCGTGAACTCGGCGGCCTGCTGGCTGGCTTCCGGCGAGAAGGTGCGGACCGTGGCGTCGAACACCGCCTCGTCCGGGATGACGTTCCTTTTCGTCCCGGCGTGGAAGCTGCCGACGGTGACGACGACCGGATCGAAAACGTTGAACCTGCGGGTCACCATCGTCTGCAGGGCGGTCACCATTTCGGCGGCGGCCGGGATCGGATCCTTGGACATGTGCGGCGACGAACCGTGGCCGCCGGCGCCGATCACCCGCACGTGCAGACCTGCGGACGCCGCCATCAGCGGGCCGGGCCTGGCAGCAACGGTGCCCTTCGGGAAGTAGCCGGAGAACACGTGCAGGCCGTAGGCGGAGTCGACGCGCTTGCCGGCGGCGTCCAGCACGCCCTCGTCGACCATGTAGCGGGCGCCGTCGAAGCCTTCCTCGCCGGGCTGCAGCATGAACACCACGTCGCCAGGCAGCTCGTCACGATGCGCGGCCAGCAGCCGGGCCGCACCGATCAGCCCTGCCATGTGCAGGTCGTGCCCGCAGGCGTGCATCGCGGCGTGGTGGGGCGAGTCGGCGGCCGGCGCGAACGGCTCCCCCGTCCGCTCGGTGACCGGCAGTCCGTCCATGTCGGCGCGGAGCAGCACCACCGGGGTGTCTGCGGTCCGCTGGCCGCCGCGCAGCACGCCGGTAATCGAGGACACCTGGGTGCCGGTGGAGATTTCCAGCCCCAGGTCGTCGAGCTCCGCCAGCAGTGCCTGCTGGGTGACGGGCAGCTGTAATCCGACCTCCGGGATGGCATGCAGCGTGCGGCGCAGCGCGATGAGGTCGGCGGAGAGGTCTGAGGATTCGGTCAGCAGATTCACGCTCGTTGACGCTACTCGGCCGGCCGGATCAGCTGTTGACGAGCACTTCACTGCGGCCCGGCGGGTGGGTGAGAGTCAACAGCACGCGCCTCACCCCATACCGAACGATGCATGTTCCACCAGTGCTCGACGTCGCAGCGGCGCAACAAATCCTTGACGGCCTTCTCGGCGACGGCCGCCCGACTCGGGCGATTGACACGTTCGGCGAGTAGCTCGGTCACTTCTGATCCGAGCGTCCCGGTCCGCGAACCGAGCACCGGCTACCGGGCGCGCGGAATCTCGTCTCTGATGCCGTCGAGACTGTGCGTCGAGAGTGAGCATTGACAGCGGCGCGTCGAGCTTCTAGGACTTACGGTAATGGGTCGAACCGATCCGCGGTTGTCGAGGACGGGAGTGCGGCGTGCGCAGTCGGCGATGGGTTTCAGGCAGGAAGCTGGCATGGGTAGCGGTTCTCGCTGTCCTCGCGCTGACGCTCGGCGGGGTCGCTCCGGCAGCGGGCGAGTCGTCCGCAGGGCATCACCGGGGTGCACAGGGTCACCGTTTCGACCATGTGTTCGTGATCATGGAGGAGAACCACGCCGCCGATCACACGATCGGCGATCCGCACATGCCCTTCCTTACGTCGCTGGCCAAGCGCGGCGCGCAGGCCACGAACTACTTCGGCGTGACGCACACCAGCGAGCCGAACTACATCGCGGCTACGAGCGGCGACAACTGGGGGGTGAATAACGACAACGGCTGGAACGCGGGCAGCACCGAGAACGGGCAGGCGCTGCCGCCCAACCGGTACGACCACACCAATATCGTCGACGAGTTGGAGGCCGCCCACATCCCGTGGGCGGCGTACATGGACGCTATGCCCAGCGCCGGATATCTGCCCGACATCTCACCCGACGGGCTCTATGTGTCCAAGCACAACCCGTTCATCCTCTACGACGACGTGCGGCGCAACCCGCAGCGGGCCGAGAAGATCAAGCCGTACACGGCCCTGGGCGCCGATCTGAACAGCCGCAACGTGCCGCGCTATGTATGGATCAGCCCCGACCTGTGCAACGACCTGCACGGTGGCATCTACAAGACGATTAGCGGCCGCCCGGAGACGCCCTGCCCCTACTCCGACACCATGGGTGACGCCAGCGACGAGGCACTCAAGGCCAAGGCCGATGCCTTCCTGAAGAACGCGGTGCAGACGATCGTGCACAGCCGCGCCTGGACCGCCAACAGCGCCATCTTCGTCACCGCCGACGAGAACGACTACGACGCCGACAACGCCAGCATCGGCGACTACCTCTCCGCCGCGGGCTGCTGTGACTCGCCGGTGCTTCCGGCAGGTGACCCGGAGATCAGCCCGAAGTGGCCCGGCGGTGTGTACGGCGGCGGGCTGGTGCCGATGGTCGTCGTGACCCGCGACGGCCCGGGCCATATCACCGACGCCACGGCGTACAACCACTACTCGATGCTGCTAACCATCGAGCAGGGACTCGGCCTCGCCAAGCTGGGGCACACCACCGACAGCGCCCAGGTGAAACCGATGTGGACATTGATCGACCGCCGGCACCGCTGAACGACGACGGGGCCGGCGGTGCGCGAGCCAGGCCCCAACCCGGATCGAGGCACGCCCGGTGACGCGAACACGTCGCCGTCAACGCACAGTGGAGACGAGATGCATAGGAACTGGCGAGCCACGGCAGCGCTGCTGACCGCGGCGGTAACGGGCATCGGGCTGGCGGGGGCGATCGGAGGATCAGCGGCCGCGGCACCGGTATCGCGTGCCTGGTCTGCGGCTTGCCATCTTGACAACGGCGCCAAGCACATCGTCGAGATCCAGTTCGACAACGTGCACCTGACCCGGGACAACCCGACGGTGGCCAGCGACCTGGAACAGATGCCGCACCTGCTGAACTTCCTGAAGACCAATGGCGTGGTGATGGCGAACTCGCACGACGTCCTGTCGCACACGGCGACGAACTTCATTGCCAATCAGACCGGCTTGTACCCCGATCGCACCGCGGTCACCCAGTCGAACAGCTTCAGCTACTACGACGCCACCGGCAAGACACACCCCGGCGTCTCGTTCGCCTACTGGACCGACCCCGTCTACGACCCTTCGGGCAAGCCTGCCGACACCAACTACAACATCCAGTACACCGCCGACCGCAACGACGTCCCCAACAGCAGCAACGTCAACGCTCCCGCGCCGTGGGTTCCCTACACCCGCGCCGGCTGCAATGTCGGCGAGGTCGGCATGTCCAACACAGTGCTGGAGAACATCGCCACCGACATCCCGACGGTGTTCGGAGCCAACTCCCCGCAGCAGGCCGAGGCGAAGACCGATCCCGCCAAAGCCACCGCAGACGTCGTCGGCTTCGCGGTGCACTGCGCAAAGACCTCCGCCCTGTGCACCAAGGGTCAAAATGACTCATTACCCGACGAGCCCGGCGGCTACCCCGGCTACCACGCGCTGTTCGGCAACGCACAGATCCAGCCCGCGATCAGCCCGTCCGGTCCGGTGAAGGCGCTCGACGGCAGCACGATCTCCGACGCCAAGGGCAACATCGGCTTCCCCGGCTTCGACTCGCAGACCCCTACCAACTCCCTCGGCTACGCCGCGCAGATGCTCGAGCACGGCGTCCAGGTCGCCAACGTCTACGTCTCCGACGTGCACAGCGACCACACGGCCGCTCACAGCGGCGACCTCGGACCCGGCGAGAAGACCTACGAGCAGCAACTGCACGCCTACGACACCGCGTTCGGACAGTTCTTCGCACGGCTCGCCCGCGACGGCATCACCTCGGCCAACACCCTGTTCGCGGTGACCAGCGACGAGGGCGACCACTTCTCGGGTAGCCCGCCGACTCCGGCGACCTGCACCGGCATGCCCAGCAACTACTGCACCTACGCCGCCAAATCCGAGGTGAACGTCGACCTGCCCGGGCTGCTGGCCACCCAGAAGAAGGACACCACCGCCTTCGCGATCCACAGCGATCCCGCACCGGCACTATGGGTGCAGGGCAACCCGCGCCGCACCGACCCGTCGGTGCGGCAACTCGGACGCGACCTGGCCGGGCTGACCATCGACAACCCGCTGACCGGCAAGACCGACAAGTTGGCCTATCAGCTGGCCGACCCGGTTGAGGAGAAGATCCTGCACTTTGTCAGTTCCGACCCGGCGCGCACTCCCACACTCACCGCGTTCTCCGGCGAGGACGAGTACGTGACGAGCGGCCCGGCCAACTGCAGCCAGCCCTGCGTGTACACCACCGGCGCAGGATTCGCCTGGAACCATGGGGGAATCTGGCCTGACATGCAAGACATCTGGGCCGCGTACGCCGGTCCGGGAATCCGCGCCCGGGGAGTGGATCACTCCACCTGGACCGATCAGGTCGATACCCGCCCGACGTTGCTCGCGCTGAGCGGCCTGCGCGATGACTATCCTGGCGACGGCCGAGTGCTCACCGAGATCACCGCACCGTCCGCGCTGCCCCGTTCGCTACGCGAACACCGCGACAGCGTGCTGGCGCTCGGCCAGGTGTACAAACAGATCCTCGGCTCGGACAGCCGCTTTGCCAAGGACACCCTGACCGCATCGACGCGCGCCCTGGCCAGCGGCCGCAGCGGCGACGACCGTACCTATACCCGGATCGAGGCGGCGTTGGAGGCGCTCGACACCTGGCGCAACCAGCTGGCCGACCAGATCAGCGGGCAGCTGCTGGGCGCGGCATTCCACAACCGTCCGGTAGATGTGCGC
>JALYVF010000077.1 GCA_030853385.1 Actinomycetota bacterium
GCTCGGCATGGACACCCCCCAGATCACCCCGGATCTGTTGCGGCAAGCCTTCTTCGCGTTGGAGACGGGCATGGATGCGGCCATCGGATCGACCGAGGACGGCGGCTGGTGGGCCCTCGCCCTGCAACACGCCGGGCATGCGCGAGTGCTGTCGGGCGTGCCGATGTCCACCCCGGAGACCTACCAGGCCACCACAGCCGCCGTCCGCGGATTGGGGCTGACGACCGCGCTGCTACCCAGATTGATCGACGTGGACACCGCTGCCGACGCCGCGGCGGTGGCCGACCTGATCCCCGATACCCGGTTCGGCCAGCTGGCAGTGCTGTTGCTGGGCGCGACCGGCGCAGTTGTCCGCGCGGCCGCACTGTCCGGGGCGCAGCGATGACGCCGGCACTGCAGGTCTACGAATCAGGGCTGACCTCCGGCTGCGGCGAGCTGGAGACGGAGGACGGCGACCGCTCTGTGTTACCGATCGGCAGCTGGTCGGGGATGCCGGATCCAGGCGACCTGGCGTTGCTGGACCGCTATTCGGGGCCGACCTTGGACGTGGGTTGCGGACCCGGCCGGATGACCGCGGCGCTGACCAACCTCGGTATTCCGACCCTGGGCATCGACATCTCCTCGGTTGCCGTGCAGATGACCATCGCCCGGGGCGGAATGGCGTTGCAGCGCAACATATTCGACCAGATGCCTGCGGATCGGCGCTGGGCGCACATACTGCTGGCCGACGGCAATATCGGCATCGGCGGCGACGCCGTTCGGCTGTTGTCCAAGTGCGCCGGGTTGCTGACACCTGGTGGCACCATCCTGGTGGACGTCGGACCTCCGGGGACCGCACTGATCGCCCGCCAGGTACGGGTAGCGGTCGGCGGCCGGACCAGCGGATGGTTCCGGTGGAGTTGGTTGGGCGTCGACGCGCTGAGCGTCATCTCCGCTGCGGCTGGACTGGCCCCGACCACGTTGTGGCGCAACGGCTCTCGTTGGCAGGCTGAACTCGCTGCCAGCGACAGCTGGCCAGCAGTTGGGTCGACCAGATGACGTTGCGCGAGTTGGTCAGGTCGCGGCGTCGACTCCCGGTGCAGTCCGACTACCCGTCGATCCTGCACTCGCCGAGAGTTGCCGCCAGGGTAGGGCTGTGGCTCGGGATCACCTTCACGCTGTGCTTCATCACCGGGTTGCTGAGCCACCTCATCCAACATCCGCCGTCCTGGTTCGGTTGGCCGACCCGTCCGATCTGGCTGTATCGGCTGACCCAGGGCGTGCACATCTCGTCCGGTATTGCCTCGATCCCCTTGCTGGGTATCAAGTTATGGGTGGTGACCCCGCGTTTCTGGCGGCGACCACTGTTGACCGGTCTGGTGAACGGGCTCGAGCGACTCTCTATCCTGGTGTTGATCGCGTCGGCAGCATTCGAACTGATCGGCGGGTTGCTGAATGTCGCCGAGTTCTATCCGTGGACGTACTTCTTTCCGACAGTTCATTTCGCAGTCGCATGGATCGTCATGGGCGCACTGTTGGTACACATAGCCGTCAAGCTGCCGGTTATCAGGAACGCGCTGTCGCGCCCGCTCAGCGCCGACGACCCGCCGGACCCGGACGACGAGCGCGAGGCGCTCGACGCGGACACGTCGACGCCGCTGCTCGTCACGGCCGCTACCGCACCGAAGCATCAAGGGTCGCTGTCCCGCCGTGGACTCCTCGGCATCGCCGCCGGCGCAGTTGGTATCGGGACGCTGGCCACCGTCGGCGACAGAATCCCTGCCCTGCAAAAGATCTCGGTGCTCGCACAACGCAGCGGCGCCGGCCCGCAGGGGCTTCCGGTCAACAGAAGCGCGCAGGCGGCCGGGGTGATCAAGGCCGCGAACGACCCTAGCTGGCGGCTTACTGTGAACGGGCCAACGGGCACAGTCCAGTTCTCGCTCGCCGATCTGCAGCGACTCCCGCAGTACAGCGCCGACCTGCCGATCGCCTGTGTCGAGGGCTGGGCACGGCAAGCCAATTGGACTGGAGTCAGGCTCGCCGACCTGCTGAGCACCGTCGGCGCCGGTCCGCAGGCGTCGGCGCGACTGAACTCGCTGGACACCGGAACCTATGGCCACAGCGATGCTGCAGCGTCGGTCTGTCGGGATCCACTCACCTTAGTGGCGCTGAAGCTGAACGGGCAGGTACTTGACGACGACCACGGCTACCCGGCACGCTTGATCGCCCCCGCGCGTCCGGGAGAGTTGCAGACCAAGTGGCTCAACCGAATCGATGTGACGGCGTGAAGCGAGCGCGACCGACCACCTGGACGCCACTGATCAGGGCGTTGTTGATCTTCGCCGGGTTGGCCTTCGGCGCCATCGGGCTCTACGCCTTAGTGCCGGCCGTGCCGCGAATCTCGGACAAGATCACCTTCGTTGCTTGGTTCTTCACTCCTGCCGTGCTGTCCGACGCCGCGCTGATGCCCACCATCGCTGTGCTGGGCTGGGCTGCGGGGAGGTGGCTGCCACTGTGGTTGCGAGTCCCGGCGGTGGCCGGCGCCATCCTGTCGGCAGCCTCGCTGGCTATCGCGCTCCCGTTCCTCAGCAAGCCAGGTCTGCGGCCGGACAACCCTTCGTTGTTGGATCGCAATTACCTACTCGGGTTCGCCCTGATACTGGCACTTATCTGGGTGATCATGTCTGGTTGGGCGCTGCTGCGTCGACGGCAGCCGGCCGCAGCTTCTGCGTGATGTCTCCGGAAGTGCGAGTTCGGCGCGATCGTGTCTGCTGTCTCGACGGCATACTCGAACTCCGCTCGACCAGCCACGGCTGCACGGTGACTCGTTGAGCCGGCAGGGTGGGGTCGGCAAGACGTCGCAGCAGCATGTTCGCCGCTATCCGGCCGCGATCTCCGGCACCGAGCGAGATGCTGGTGAGCGTCGGCGTCACCAGCTGCGCGAGATCAGTGTCGTCCATGCCGACCACCGCCACGTCGGCGGCCTCACCGCAATCGACACCCGCCGCGACGTCTACGGCCAGGACCGCCGGGTCGTGCTCATCCACTCCCAAACGTTGCACGATGATCAGGCCCGCTCCTTCACCGGCACCACCCTGGCGAAGGTCGGCCGGGCCTAGGACGAGTTGGCCGCGACACTCTCGCGCGGGAAAACCCGCGGCACCCGTGCACAACTCGAAACCGAAATCGCCAAACTCACCCACGACCAATGGGTGAGAGCGGTCATCGACTGGGAACTGACCGGCGACACACCCGCCACCCGCCGACTGACCTGGGCAATCAACGCACGGAAGCGGAAAGCGTTGGAACAGCGGGTGTTCGGCAAACGGATCCTGATCACCGACCAGCCGGACTGGCCCGTCTCCGACATCGTCGCCGCCTACCGATCCCAATCAGAAATCGAATTCGGGTTCCGGCAACTCAAAGACCCCCACGACGTGTCGTTCTCCCCGATGTTCCACTGGACCGACAACACCATCGCCGTCCACACCTTCACCTGCGTCCTGGCGTTGCAAATGGCGCACCTGATGCGACTCAAAGCCCGCCGCGCCGGCATGGACCTGTCCGTCAAAGCCCTCCTGGACACCCTGAGCGGGATCGAGGAATCCGTGCTCATCTACCCCTCCACCGGCGGCCGACCCAAAGGCGGCCGAATGCTCACCGACCTCACCGACGACCAACGCGACCTGTTCGACCTGTTGGACCTGGCCCGCTGGGGCACCCAAGACGGCAACCTAGGTCATAGGAATCAGACCACCCCAAACCACCTCTGACCAGCACCAACAGCACCCAACCTCACCCCAGCCGGGAAAGTCCCGCTAGCAGGACGCGGCGCACGGCTGATCCTCGCCGCCCGTGGAGTCGAGCGGCTCAAACAAACTCGAACGAGAGATTCACGCCGCGGGGGGTGAAGCGACCGCGCTCAGCGCCGACGTCACCCAGCCGAAGGACGTGCAACGTCTGGTCAGTGAGGCCACCGAACGCCACGGCAGGCTCGACGTGATGATCAACAATGCCGGGATCATGCCGGTGTCACCCTTGGACGACCTGCGCGTCGACGACTGGAACGCCATGGTCGACGTGCACATCAAGGCCCTGCTGAACGCCATTGCGGCTGCGCTTCCGGTCTTTTCGGAAGCAGGGCAATGGACATTTCATCAACACGGCCTCCACCGCCGGACTCAAGGTCGTGCCGACCATGGCCGTGTACGCGGCAACGAAGGCCGCTGTCCGCACCATCAGCGAGGGATTGAGGCTGGAAGCTGGCCCGAATCTTCGCGTGACCGTGTTGAGCCCGGGTTTCACAGACACCGATTTCGCCTCCGGTATTGCCGACGACCAGGTTCGCGAGCAGCTTTCGACCACCCGCGACCAGCTGGCCATGCCGCCGATCGCCGTCGCCTCCGCCATGGCGTACGCGATCGAGCAGGACCATGAGATCGACGTCAACGAGCTGGTGATTCGGCCCACAGCCCAGGCCTGACCCAGAGCCCGAGCTGACGGCCGCGCGCGACCGTGGCTACCCGAGTGGCGGGCCCGCGATACCGCGAAGCCAGGGAGACAAGGTCGCCGGCCAGTCACCGGGGCCAAACCTCGCACCGCAGGCAAGTTCGGTCCGTCTGTCGGTGCGGGGGACTCTCACGTCGTCGGGTGGCCGGGTGGGGTGCGGAGGCCGTCGAGAAGGGCCTGGACGATGGGTTCGAGATAGTCGGCATCGCCGTGGATCTTGGCGATGGCGACAATCACGTCGAAGATCTGCCCCAGGGTGATGTCGCTGCGGATTTCACCGGCTTGCTGGGCCGCGGAGAGCAACGGCCGGCCGGCGGCGAGCGCCCGGTGGCGCTGGCTGGGATCGGCGCCGGTGTCCTGGGCGGCATGCTCGAGCAGCTCTGCCAAGATCAGCCGCTTGGTCGGGATGAAATCGAACAGCAGGCGAAGCCAGGCAGTGAGGGCCTGGCCCGCCGTCTGGTTGCGCTCGATGCGGGCGGCCCGACAGATCGCATCGACCTCTTCTACATAAAGGGCTTCGAGCAGCTCCCGGCGACCCGGAAAATTGCGGTAGAGCGTCGCCATGCCGACGCCCGCGCGGCGTGCGATCTCGGCCATCGACACCTCGGCATCGCGGTCGGCGAAGGCGTTGCTAGCTGCGCCCAGGATCTTGTCGCGGTTGCGTGCAGCGGTGGCCCGCCTGGTGGGAAATGACGTCCCGCCCGAAGTCATCTCGTTCCTTCTTTCCGCAGTGATGCACCGCTGGCCACGTTAGCGGATTGATCCTCCGGTACTTGGTGGACAGCCTATTCGGCACCGCTTACAGTGATTCCGGAGAGCCTATCCGGAAACAGATTCAGGAGCATTCTTATGCCACACTCACGCACTCGCCCCACCGGGCCGCCCGCCGCACGACGCCCACCGCAGGAGGTGGCCAAGCCAGGAGTGGGGCTGGCCGTCGTCGCTTTGATCGCGTGCATCGCCCAGTTCATGGTGGTGCTCGACTCCAGCATCGTGAACGTCGCCCTGCCCTCGATGAGGTCGGGGCTGGGACTGTCGGCCGACGCGCAGCAGTGGGTGGTCAACGGCTATCTGGTCGCCTTCGGCGGGTGCTGCTGTTCGCGGCGCGTGCCAGTGATCTGTTCGGTCGCCGCCTCCTCCCTGAGCCTGATCACCGCCAGCCACACCGACCCCGCCCAGCGCACCCGGGTGATGACGTGGTGGGGGTGTCGCGGCCACCAGCGCCGGCGCAGCTGGGGTCGTGCTCGGGGGTCTGCTGACCGCCTCCCTGAGCTGGCGGTCAGTGATGCTGGTCAACGTGCCGATCGGCGTCGGCCTGCTTGTCGCCAGCGTGATTTTCCTGGCACCCACGACTGCCTCCGGCAACGGCTCGCGTGTCGATGTCCCCGGCGCCTTCACCATCACGATCGCCGCCGCCGCGATTGTCTACGGCGTCTCGGCCGCCTCTGCCGACGGCTGGGGATCGGGCCAGGTCCTCGCCGCATTGATCACCGGCGTCGTGCTGCTGGCCGCGTTCGTGGTGATCGAGCGGCGCGCAGACCAGCCGTTGATCCCCATTGATCTCTTCTCGATCCGCAACCTGCGGATCGGCAACATCCTGACGCTGTGCATGGGCGTCGTGCTCACCGCGCCGCTGTTTTTCCTCTCGCTCTACCTGCAGCAGGTACTCGGCGAGAGCGCCCTGCGCACCGGTCTGTCGCTGCTGCCGATGGTGTGCGTGATCAGCGCCGGCGTCCTGATCTCGCAGCGGCTGATCCCGACCGTCGGCCCGCGCTGCCTGGTGGTGAGCGGCGCTCTCGCCGCCGCCGCCGGCCTGCTCTGGCTGGGCCGGCTATCGGCGTATCCCGCCTACGTCGGTCACGTGCTGCTTCCCACGCTGGTCGTCGGTGCGGGTACCAGCCTGACCATCATGCCGGCGGTTGTCGCGGCCACCGCAGGGGTCGATCCGCGCAACGCGGGCGTCGCGTCTGGTCTGATCAACATGTGCCGCCAGCTCGGCGCCGCACTGGGGCTGGCCGCACTGGTCACCGTTGCGGCCGGTGTGACGAGCCACAGCCACGCCACCGGCGCTGCGGCCGTCGTCGAAGGCTACCGCGCCGCCTTCTACGCCATCGCCGCCGCAAGCGCAGCCACCGCTGCCCTCGCCCTGATGCTGAGGCCGGCGATGGCAACTGGCCCGCGCCGACGGGACACCAGGCTGCCGACAGTCTCGGAAGTGTCCGATCAACGGTGTGATTAGTCATGACGTCGCGGCAGCGGCCTGAGGTCGACGATGAGATTCGCTCGGCGGCGGCCTGGCAGGCGACCCACGAGTTGCAGGCGCCGATCGTGTCGCGGGCCTGACCACAAAGGCTGAGCGTCCGCACCCAACGACTCTGACCGCGGCTGGCAGTCGTCGGCGTGGCCAGGGATGAGCAGGATGCCCTGTCAGTCGCCTCGCTGGCGCTCAATCCACTGGTCGGCGCGGTCTCACACCCTTCCCGCTCGCGACGAACCCCCGCTGAGATGACAGCTCCGACCGCACCAGCGAACGAGAGCCTTCCGGAGATTGCGGCCATCGCACGCCAGGTACTTCCAAGGATCAGAATCCGCCGCGGACTGTTCTGGCGATACATCGCCGTTTGGACAGCCCCGTAGTGCGGCGGAACGAACGCCGGCGCCAAGCATGCACTGCTCGCCCATCTCGACCACGACCGAAAACTATTGTGGCAGAAGGAGTTCGGTGGCACTGGCGCGGACAAGACGCTGGCGATGACGTCCGCGGGTGGCTCGGTTGCTTGGCCGGGGTGACCTCTGCCGCGATGCAGGGTGCTACCGCGTCCGGCGACACCGGTGGCGATGCGGTCGGCGCCAGCAGCGGTGGCGTCGACGTCCTCGACGCGGCCTATTCGCCGGCGGGGGCGAAACTGTGGGCTCACCAGTTCGGTACCGCGGCCACCGGTGGGGTCGACAACTTAGGCGAGGCGAACCCGTCCATGACGGCACTCAGCAAGAAGCTATGGCTAACCGGCGTCACCTACGGCAGCAGCAGCGCCACCCGCTCGCACGGCGTCGCGGACATCTTCGCCGTCACCATCGCTGCGCCGTGATCGAAGCGGCAGTTGTCTGACGTCCGACGCTGTCCAAGACTTGCGGTCCGTCGCCGAACCGCCCGGAATCAGCTGGATCCCCGACTGTAAGGATGGCTGCCCTCAGATGTCGAAGGCAGGGCTGGTCAACTTGGTGGTTCGGTCGCAGCACCGGACCACGGCAATCGGTATGGCAAGGGGCGACAGAGTGTCGAGCACGCTCAGAGCGCGTCGCGGACTGCGTCGATGATGGCTCGAGCCTGGGCGAGATCAGCGGTGAGATCGGCTTGGCCGATCACGATGTCGTCGTACTCCGACTTATTGCGCCGACGACGCATTCTTTGGAACTCATAGGCGCTCGGGGTGTTGATCAACGCTTCGGCGTAGGTGCCCACTGCCTCGTGTGCCCAGCTCTGGCGTAGACGCGGTAGCCGATCGACAACATGTGCGCAGTCACCGCGATACGTGTTGCGTCGTAAGCCGTTACGTAGGAGATCTCGATGTCGATGGCGGCGATCTTGCGTGCCGCCGCGAGCTTGTCTTCGGCGCGGGATAGCCGAGCCAGCGCGCTGAGGTGATCAGCGGGCACCGGTTCCAGGCGTCGCGCTGTGATGAGCGCCGTCACGGTGTCCGGGAGCTTCATCGCTTCAGCTCGAGCTCGACCAGCGGACCGTTTTTGACATGGTCGATGAATCCACCCTGGGCCGCGTCCCATTCGGTCGACGTCAAGACCGTGACGTCGACGTCGCGACCGAGTGTGCGGGTGGCGGCGTCGGCTTCCGCGCGGATCTTGCCGACGCTACCCGATCCCATCACCAGTAGGTCTAGATCCTGCGGGAACACACCCGCCTCACCGTGATAGCGGCGAGCCCACGATCCGTAGATCATCGCGCGTTCGACACCGTGCAGCCCTGCGAATCGTTCTTCGAGCACTGCCTTGGGTCCGATTGTCTTGAGCAGGATCGAGTGGAGTTCGTCGAAGATCGGCGAACCTGAAGCAGCCCATACACTTCGGCGTCCGCTTCGCAGCTCAGAATCGAGTAAACCGGCCCCGATCAGCCGCTCCACCTCGCGGGCTACCGTCGGCTGAGGTCTGCCCGAACGCTCCACGAGTTCGGGCATCGTGAAGTGACGTCCAGGCTCCAGGTAGGTGGCACCGAGAATCTGCAGTTGAGTGCCGCTGCGGAAAATTGGCGCAAGCATGGGTCTAGCTGTACTCACACGACGCATTCTTCCATGCGTTGTGTGAGTAATTAATGGGCATGACGCGTGCACGTGACGCCGACGAGCCCGGGTCTCATCAAGTTCACCTCGACGGCTGCGGGGCCAGCGCGATGTGCGACCGGCTGGCATGGATCGAGTATCTGAGTGTCGAGGACCGCGGGTCACCGTTGCCCGGGGCAGGGGGCGGAGAAGGCTCGCCGTGCTGCTGAACGGCGGGCAGCGGAGCAGTGGTGGCGGCGGGTTCTTGCGCGGTTGGAGATGCGTTGACAATCTGTCCGCGGTCGATTCCGTAGTATTCTGGGGATGTCCGTAGTCGAGTAGCGATATGCGTGGTGTGGTGGTGAGGGTCGTGGATGTCGGTAGACCTATGTCTACGGTCACACCATCACTGGAGGGTCCAGTGCTGGAGGTGCTTACCCGAACGTCGCGGCCGCTGACTGGACGCGAGGTGCACCGCCTCGCAGGGACCGGCAGTGAATCTGGGGTGCGATTGGTGCTCGGGCGCTTGGTCGAGCACGGCCTCGTCACCGCGACGCAAGCCGGAAGAGCGACCCTCTACGTGGGGAACCGCGATCATATTGCGTGGCAAGCCGTCGAGATGCTGACCGGATTGCGCCAGGCGCTCTTCACTCGTTTGCACGATTTCGCCACCACCTTGCCGGTTCGGCCGATCACCCTGGCCGTGTTTGGGTCCGCGGCCCGCGGCGACGGCGATACCGACAGCGACATCGACATCCTCGCCGTGCACCGTTCCGGCCGCGATGACGAGGCCTGGACGGCGCAGATCGATGACCTGCGCGATCGGGTGATCGCATGGACTGGAAATCCGTGCCAAATCTATGACCTCACCGACATCGAGTTCGATCAGCACGTCACCGCAGGAGAGCCAATTGTGGACGAGTGGCGGGTAGACGCCGTAACCGTGCTCGGAACACCGCCCGACCAACTGATCGGAATGGGAGCCGCCTGATGGGTGACAGGGCCGCGCGGACTGCACCATGCGGACCCGCGGACGCCAAGGTCCGCGCAGCGCAGGCGTCGCCGCTGCGCTTGCGGTCCTAGCCGGAATCGCGGCCTCTAACGCGTTGTGCTGCCACAGCATGGGTCGACGCGCACGAGGGCAGGACACCGGGAAGCCACCGGCCTTCTCGCGCAGGTTGAGCCGAACGGCAGGTCCCTCTCTCGGGCTCTTGCACGACTGCTCGAAGTCAAAGACAGCGCGCAGTACGGCGTCGTCTACCTCACTCTCGCCCGCGCCAGGGCCGCCGTCAAGAACGCCGCGGCG
>JALYVF010000088.1 GCA_030853385.1 Actinomycetota bacterium
CCACGGCGAGAAGATCGGCGGGGACGGCTATGTCGACACGCTGAACATCCGACTGCCGTGGGACCGGGACCAGGAACGGCAACTGGTCGCGTTGACCTGCGTCGAAGGTCGCAACGTCGTCGAGCCGTGGTTCGCGGTGCACGGTTTCCGCTATGTAGAGGTCCGTGGGCTGCCTGCCGACGCAGAGGTGGCGGTGACCGCACGGGTGCTGCATTCCGATCTCGAGCAGACCGGCGAATTCTCCAGCGACGACCCATTGCTCGATCAGCTGGTCGCCATGGCGGTCGCTGGTCAACGGAATAACACTCATGCGCATCCCGAGGATTGTCCGACCCGGGAGCAGGCCGGGTGGACCGGCGACGCCGCGGCGTCGGCCGAGGCCGCGTTCAGCCATCTGGACATGGCCGGGGTCTACCGCCATTGGTTGGGTGACGTGGTGGCCGACCAGCGCCCCGACGGCGGCATCCTCGGGGTCAGCCCGGAACTGCTGGGCGAGCTGGAGCTGCAGCCGGCGGATCCGGTGTGGGGTGCGGCAATGACCGAACTTCCCTGGCAGCAGTGGTTCTCCAACGGGGACCTCGATCTGGTAGCGGAAAACTTGACGGCCATGCGGAACTGGTGCGACTGGCAGGTCGGCACCGTGGAAGACGGGGTTGTCCGCCGCACCGCGATCAGCTTCGGCGCCGATTGGCTGGCGCCGGAACGGACGCCGCCGGTTCTGCTGCAGACCGCAGCCGTTCTGGTGTCGCTGCGCGCACTCGCCGAGATGGAAGCCGGTCTGGGAAATGAGAGGGAGTCGAACCGACGGCGGGCGCAGGCCGACGAACTTCTCACCTCTGCGCAGAATGTGCTGGGTGACCCGGCCACCGGGAATTGGGCGAACGGCAGCCAGGGCGCGCTGGCCCGTGCGGTCGCGTCCGGACTCGCCGACCCGGCCCAGGAGCGTTCTGCGCTCGACCGGATCAGGGCGGACATGCACTCGCGAGGTGATCGCGTTTCTACCGGATTCTCCGCAACCCAGTCTCTGGTCAGGGTTCTCGGTCGGTCTGCGGACGGCAACGAAGCTCTGCTACGCGCCGTTCATCAGGGCGAGCAGCCCGGTATCGGTTCGATGCTGGTCGATGGCCCCGGCACTTTCTGGGAGACCTGGTGGATCGACGATCAGAACGCCGGTGTCGCCTCGCTGGACCACATCGGTCTGGCCGCGCCGTTCGCGGCGTGGGCCTGGACGGCTGTCGCCGGGCTGACTCCGGAATCGCCGGGCTGGCGCCGGTTCCGGATCGCGCCGTGGCTGATCGGTCCGATCCGGCAGGTGAGCTTCAGCAGGCGGACGGTGCGTGGTCTGATCCGATTCGAAGCAACGGTCACCGGTGGTGAGTTGAGCGCCACGGTGGTGGTACCGACGGGAACGACAGCGGTACTGGCGCTCCCGGGGGAGGGGTTGCTCGTCGACGGACGGTCGCCGGAGGAGCATGCGTTCGCGCGCTGGGACGGCACGGACCTGTTGCTCGAACCGGGGCAATACCGGCTGCAGACCGGCAATGTGATGCGGCACAAGGCGAAGCCGGCGATCGGCAGCCTTGACGACGTCCCGATCGGCGTCGGCACGGTGACGTCGATCTTCCTGCCCGATGCCGATGACGATTGGACTGTCGCCATCGGCCAGGGCTGGTCGGCCATCTTGGAACCGGGTGGCCTGCGGGTGACGCCGCCTGTCGGTGCGGCGCCGAACGCGACGGCCGAAGTGACGGTGGGCAGCCGCGATCGGGTCGCTCGGCGAATCGCCAGGGCGACCGTCGGAGGCGGCTGGCCGACAGACGCCCGGGGCGGTTGGATACCGCCGGACGGCGGTGCGGCAGAAGTGATCTCGGGTCCTTACGTGTGTGAACCGGTCTACCACGGTCCGATTCCGGGCGATGTTCTCGCGATCAGCACGGCGTCGCTGGCGCCCGGGCAGTCCGCCTGGACCAGGCTCGTACTGCCGCAGCCCGCGGACCTGGGCGCAGCCGAATTCATTTCGGCCGAACTGGACCTGTGCTTCCCAGATGTCGTGGGCCGCAGAGTGTTGCCCACGCTCAGAGTCACCTCCGCCGACGGTACCCAGCGTGACGCGACCATTCGACCGTTACCGGTTGCCTGGAACCGGGTGAGCGTGGACGTGGCCGATTGGCCCGGGCGATCGTCGGTGGTGGAACTCGCCGTCGGTCTGCGCTGGCTGGACGAGCCGGAATCGGCCCGCGGCGGATACCGGCCGCTGGACGAGCCGGAGTCGGCCCTTCATGTCCGGCTCGGGAATGTCAGGTGGACGAGTGCTCCTCGCACCTGGTGAGGACACCAAGCCCGTGCCGGCAGAAGATCCCGAGCCCCAGGCGAGCGCCGTGACGCGCACCTGTGCTGATGTTCTCTTTGCGCCAACGCTGCGGCACCAGGATCATCGGTTCTACCTGACCTGCACGAACGCCGCGCCCGGCCAGGGCAAGTTCATCGTCAGCACCACCGATCCGACCGGCGACTGGTCCGACACCGTGCGGGTGAACTGGGAAGTCGACCCGTCGCTGCAGTTCGCCGATGACACCTAGATCCAATCGCTACGCCGTCGCCGTTGCCGCAGCCACTCAGATGCTCGTCGTACTGGACGGCGCGGTACTGGCGGTCGCGCTTCCTCAACTGGCTGCCGATCTGCGCATCGAGACCGGTGCGCTGCCGTGGGTGATCAATGCCTACACGCTGCCCTTCGCGGGCCTGCTCCTGCTCGGTGGCCGGGTCGCCGATCTGATCGGCCCCGGTTCGTCGATCCGGGTGGGTGTGAGCATTTTCGCGCTCGCGAGCCTGGCCGCTGGGAGCAGTCCCAACCTCACCGTCCTGCTGATCAGTCGGGCGCTGCAGGGCATGGGAGCGGCGCTGCTGTCACCAGCCAGTCTGGCACTTCTGACGCACTCGACGTCTGCCGGGATCGAACGTGAGCGGGCCATTGCGATATGGAGCGTCACCGCTTCCGTCGGCGCGTCGAGTTCGGCGTTGTTCGGGGGCGTCCTGACGCAACTCGCCGGCTGGCGCTGGGTGCTGCTCATCAACGTCGCGCTGGCACCGGCGCTCTACTTCGGCACGCTGCGGGTGGGACGGAAGTCGGTGGCACTGGAAGCAGACACTCCTCGGCCGCCCAGAGGGATCGACCTGCCAGGGACGCTGTTGTTCCTGGTGGCTTTCGGGTCGGCGGACCTGGCCGCGACGGGTGGCGGATCCTCGAGTGTCCTGCGAACCGGTGCTGCGGCGGCTCTGGCAGTGGCGGCATTGGCGGGACTGGTGGTGGTGGAGCGGCGCGCCCGACATCCGTTGCTGCCGTTGCATCTGCTGCGTAGGCCGGAGATCGCCTTTCCCAACGGCGCTGCTGTGCTGCTCCTGGCCGGCACCGCCGCAATGGGCTACTACTTCTCGCAGTATGCCCAGGATGTGCTGCTGTTGAGCCCTTTCCAGACCGCGCTGACGCTCTTGCCCGGGGCAATGGCCGGCATGTTGACGGCCTCTCGAGTTCCGGCTCTGGTTCGGAGTTTCGGTGAACGACGCGTCCGCACCCTCGGGCCGGCGATGGCGGGAATCAGCCTGGCTCTGTTGGCCGGTGCGCAGAGCCGGCATTGGGGCCCGTGGCAATTGACGCCGATGCTCATCACCATGGCGATCGGAGGCAGCGTCTCGGTGGTGACGCTGACGGCCGCGGCGACCCGATCACTGCCTCGTTCCCAGGCGGGACTTGCCAGCGGTCTGATCAGCACCTCGGGTCAGGCGGGGGGCTCGCTGGGACTTGCCCTTCTCACCGGCGTCGCCGGCGCGGTCACCGGAACGGCAACGGCCAGCACAGCAATGGCGCGATCGGCCGCGATCACGTCGCAATTGGTGATCGCGCTACCGATCGGCGCCGGTCTGGTCCTACTGGGTGCCCTCTGTGCCTTTCGGATCCCGGGCCGCATCGACTGAGCGGCCGG
>JALYVF010000106.1 GCA_030853385.1 Actinomycetota bacterium
CCGGCATCCGGCCGGCCCCCGGCTACCCGGCCTGCCCCGATCACACCGAGAAGCAGACGTTGTGGCGGTTGTTGGACGTCGAGGCTGCCGCCGGCATCACCCTCACCGAGAGCATGGCGATGTGGCCGGGAGCCGCGGTGAGCGGCTGGTACTTCGCACACCCCGAATCGCGTTACTTCGTGGTCGGCCGGATCGCCAAGGACCAGGTGGCCGAGTACGCCGAGCGCAAGGGTTGGACCCTCAAGCAGGCCGAGAAGTGGCTGTCGCCGAACCTCGGCTACGAGCCAGAGGACTGATCCAGCGCGGGCAATGAGCAGCACGATTGTGGAATGAGCAGCTGAAGCTTCCGCTGCCCATCACGAAGAACTGCTGCTCACTGCGGGTGGGGGCTGGTTTCACGACCGTGACGGGCTGCGCCGTCGGCGAACTGCCGGTCGACAACCGATCGGCCGACCACGGGTCGCCGTAGGCTGATTCCGTGACCCAGCATGAGCAGGATCCCGCCGCGCGCCCGTTGCGCTCGCCGGTGCTGATCGCTGCCTTCGAGGGCTGGAACGACGCGGGTGACGCGGCGACCAACGCCGTCGAAGAGTTGAGCCTCGGCTGGGACGCGGTGCCGCTCGCCGAGATCGACCCGGAGAACTACTACGACTTCCAGGTCTCCAGGCCGATCACCAGGATGGTAGATGGCGTCACCAGGATGATCGAGTGGCCGACCAGCAGGATCACCGCCGCCAGGCTGCCGATCGAGGTTGCCGAGCACGACGTGTTGTTGCTGCACGGCATCGAACCGAACTTCCGCTGGAAGGCGTTCTGTTCCGAGCTGCTGGACATCGCCGACGCCCACCAGGTCTCGAGCATCATCTGCCTCGGCGCGTTGCTCGCCGACGTCCCGCACACCCGCCCCGTGCAGGTGACGGGCACCGCGCCGGATCCGAACGCCGCCGAGCGGTTCGGTCTCACCGCCTCCAGCTACGAAGGACCGACCGGCATCACCGGGATCTTCGCTGATGCCAGCGTCCAACGCGGCATCCCCGCGTACAGCTTTTGGGCGTCGGTGCCGCACTACGTGGCGCAAGGCCCGCATCCGAAGGCAACGATGGCGCTGCTGAACTGGGTCGAGGAGGCGCTGGATGTTCCGGTGCCACTTGGCACCCTGCCCACCCAGGCCGCGCAGTGGGAGGACGAGGTGTCCGACGTCGCCGCTCAAGACGAGGACATTGCCGCCTATATCGAGACGTTGGAAGAGAACAGCGAGCCTGACATCCCGCTCCGTCCGGCCAGCGGAGATGCCATCGCCGCGGAGTTCGAGAGATACCTCAGGCGGCGCGGCCCGCAGCAGGGTTGAGGCGCGCTTGGGTCCCTGAGTCCCGTCCTGAACAATGAGAACCGATGTGTCGGCCCGCAGGGGGCCGACCGGAGAGGTTCAGGTGGCAGGACAGCCAGCAGGCAACACCCAGGACGCGAGCAACACCCAGGAGGCCGACTGGGTCTCCAGGCTCGCCGACGAGGTGATCGCCGATGTCGATCGGCGCGGCAAGCAGGGCCCCATCGTGTGCGCCTCCGGCCTCAGCCCGTCCGGTCCGGTACACCTGGGCAACTTCCGTGAGGTGATGACGCCGCACCTGGTGGCCGACGAGATCCGCCGGCGCGGCCGCGACTGCGTGCACATCCTGTCCTGGGACGACTACGACCGCTTCCGCCGGGTTCCGGCCGGTGTTGACCCGTCGTGGGAGCAGCACATCGGCAAGCCACTGACGGCCGTACCGGCACCGCCAGGCAGCAGCCACTCCAGCTGGGCAGAGCATTTCAAGGCCCCGTTGGAGCAGGCGCTGGCCGAGCTGGACATCCAGGTGCGGGGAATCAGCCAGACCGAGATGTATACCTCCGGCGCTTACACCGACCAGATCCTGCTGGCGATGAGCAAGCGCCAGGAGATTGACAAGATCCTGGACCAGTTCCGAACCAAGGACAACCCGGCCCAGGCCGCCACGGCAGCCGGCAAGGGGCGTAAGCAGAAGCTGTCGGAGGACGACGCGGCGGCCGCCGCCATTGCCGCCGAAGGTTCGGGCGCCGCCGATGAGGAAGACGGCGCCGCCGGCTCCGGCTACTACCCGTACCGGCCGTACTGCACCGTCTGCGGCACCGACCTGACGACCGTCACCGGGTACGACGACGACACCACCGAGCTCGACTACAGCTGCCAGTGCGGGCACGCAGAAACGGTGCTGCTCAAGGACTTTCGCGGCGGCAAGTTGGTGTGGAAGGTCGACTGGCCGATGCGCTGGGCCTACGAAGGGGTGGACTTCGAGCCGTCGGGTGTCGACCACCAGTCCCCCGGCTCGTCGTTCGTCGTCGGCGGCCAAATCGTCGAGGAGATCTTCGACGGTGTCCAACCGATCGGCCCGATGTATGCCTTCGTCGGCATCACCGGGATGGCCAAGATGTCCAGCTCTCGCGGCAACGTGCCGACACCCGTCGACGGATTGCGCATCATGGAGGCGCCGCTGCTGCGCTGGATGTATGCCCGGCGGCGGCCGAACCAGTCGTTTAACATTGCCTTCGACGCCGAGATCTTCCGGGTGCATGACGAATGGGATGCGTTGGTACGCAAGGTGTCCGGTGGCACCGAGAGCATGGCCGGTGGCGCCGAGAACGCGGCCTACGGGCGGGCGACGAGCACCGCCAGCGGTCCGTTGGCGAGAACGCCACGGCCGCTGCCGTACCGAACGCTGGCCTCGGTGCTGGATATCACCACCGGTGACGAGGCGCAGACGCTGCGCATTCTTACCGACCTCGACCCGGCAGATCCGATTACCGAGCTCGACGTCGTCCGGCCGCGGCTGGACAAGGCAAAGGTTTGGGTCGCCGAGCGGATGCCCACCGACAGCCGTACCCACGTCCGGTCGAGCCCGGACTGCGAACTGCTCGACTCCCTGTCCGACGATCAGCGCAACTCCCTGCAGTTGCTGGTCGACAGTTTGGCCGACCACTGGTCGCTCGACTCGCTGACCACCCAGGTCTACGGCGTACCGAAGCGAATGCTGAACCTGCCGCCGGACGTCAAGCCGACGCCGGAACTCAAGGTGGCGCAACGGGAATACTTCGTGCTGCTGTACCGACTGCTGGTCGGCAAGGAGACAGGCCCGCGACTGCCGACGCTGCTGTTGGCCGTCGGCAAGGACAGGGTGCGCGCACTGCTCGGCTGCTGAGACCAACCGGTCAGAGGCGGATGCCGAGCAATGCGTCCACCGCGGTCGCCACCTGCCCGCCCGGCAGCGCTTCGTTGGCTGCCCAGCCGTCGAGCACGGCCAGCGCCGTCGGGGTGTCCAGGTCGGCGGCGAGCGCAGCACTGAACGTGGTGAGCACCGCATCGGCGTGGCCGGATCCACTGCGGGCGGCGGCGACCCGCCAACGCGCCAGCCGCCCTTCGGCGGTCGTCAGCAACTCCTCCGTCCAGGCCCGGTCGGCGCGGTAATGCTCGGCCAGCAGCGCCAGCTTGATGGCCATCGGATCGGTGCCCCCGGCGACCAGCTTCGAAACAAACACCAGGTTTCCCAACGACTTCGACATCTTCTCGCCGTCGTAGGCCAGCATGCCGGCGTGCACATAGTGCCCGGCGAACCTGTCGACGCCGGCCAGCGCCTCTGCGTGCGCGGCCGAGCATTCGTGGTGCGGGAACACCAGATCCGATCCCCCACCCTGCACGTCGACCGTCGCACCCAGGTACTTGCCGGCGATGGCCGCGCACTCGATGTGCCAGCCGGCCCGCCCGTCACCCACCGCGCTCGGCCAGCTCGGCTCGCCGGGTCGGGCCAGCCGCCACAGCAACGGATCGAGCGGATCGCGCTTGCCGGGCCGCCCCGGGTCGCCGCCCCGTTCGGCGGACAGCGCCAGCATGGTTGCGCGGTCGTACCGCGACTCGTAGCCGAACCGGCCGGTGGCCGACACATCAAAGTAGATGTCCGGGTACTCGGCGTCCTCGACGCGGTAGCCGGCACCCGAATCCAGCAGTGCCGCAACGGATGTGGCGACATCCGCCATCTCCTCAACAACCCCGGCGTACCGCTCCGGCGGCAGCACCCGCAGCGCCGTCATGTCGCCGCGGAACAACTCGATCTGACTCGCCGCCAGCTCCCGCCAATCCATGCCATCGCGCGCCGCCCGTTCCAGCAGCGGATCATCCACGTCGGTGACGTTCTGCACGTAGCGCACCCGATGCCCGGCGGCCAACCAGTACCGATAGACAAGGTCGAAGGCCAGATAGGTCGCCGCATGGCCGATGTGCGTCGAGTCGTACGGAGTGATCCCGCAGACGTACAACAGCGCCTCGTCCCCCGGTGCCGTCGGCCGAACATTGCCGGCGGCGGTGTCGAACAGCTGCAGCGGCGCAGCGGGGGGAATCGGTGGTGCCGGAACCTCCGGCGCGGACCATGAGTGCACAAGGGAAAACCCTACGGGCGAGGTTCGACAGATTCCGCATCCGGCTCCGCGTATCGCCGTTCACCGGTCCGTGCCATCATGCAGATCATGTCCGAGGTCTCCCAGCAGTCCAGCTTCCCATCGCCCTACGCCCCGACCACCTACGCCCCAACGACCTACGCCGAGGAGCAGAACATCGCCTACCCGGCGCCGGGCGCCAGACCGCACCGCAGGGACCTGGACCCGCTCGCCCCGTACGTCATCGTGCTATTCGGGGCAACCGGCGACCTGGCCAAACGCAAGCTCCTCCCGGGCCTCGCGCACCTCGAGCAGTCGGCACTGGCCCCCGACATCAGGATCGTCGGCACCTCGCTCGAAGACATCACCGACGACGAGTTCAGGGACATTGCCAGGACCGCCGTCGAGAGCTTCGGCACCCACAAACTCGACGACGCCGCCTGGGCCGACTTCGCCGGCCTGCTCAGCTACGTGCCGCAGGGCGCCGGCGCCGCCGGCCTGAAGAAGGCGGTGGCGGTTGCCGAGGCGGCGCTCGGTCCGCGCACCCGCCGGCTGCATTATCTGTCGGTGCCGCCGAAGGCCGCCGAGGCGGTGATCGCCATGCTGCGGGACGCCGAATTGGTCGCCCGCTCCCGGGTGGTGATGGAGAAGCCGTTCGGCACCGATCTGGCCAGCGCCCTCAAGCTGAACGACTTCGTCCACCGGACCTTTGACGAGTCGCAGGTCTTCCGGATCGACCATTTCCTCGGCAAGGAGGCCGCCCAGAACATCCTGGCGTTCCGGTTCGCCAACGGGCTGTTCGAACCGATCTGGAACCGCAACTTCATCGACCACATCCAGATCGACATTCCCGAAGCGCTCGGCCTGGACGAGCGGGCCAATTTCTACGAGTCCACCGGCGCCTACAAGGACATGGTCGTCACCCACCTGTTTCAGGTATTGGCGTTCGTCGCGATGGAGCCGCCGACGGCGCTGGAGCCGCGGGCCATCAGCGAGGAGAAGAACAAGGTCTTCCGGTCGATGCTGCCGATCCACCCGACGGACGTGGTGCGCGGCCAGTACACCGGCTACCGCGGAGAGGCCGGGGTCGCCGCCGATTCGGATACCGAGACGTTCATCGCGCTGAAGGTCGGCGTCGACAACTGGCGGTGGGCCGGCGTTCCGTTCTATCTGCGCACCGGCAAGAAGCTGGCCGAGGGCATGCGCATCATCTCGATCGCCTTCAAGGAAGCGCCGCGGACGATGTTTCCCACCGGCTCCGGTGTCGGCGAGCAGGGGCCGGACCATCTGACCTTCGATCTGGCCGACTCGTCCAAGGTCTCGTTGTCGTTCTACGGCAAGCGGCCGGGACCAGGGATGCGGCTGGAGAAGCTGTCGATGCAGTTCTCCACCCAGGAAACCGAGCGGGCCGGCGACGTGCTGGAGGCCTACGAGCGACTGATCCTGGACGCCATGCGCGGCGACCACACGCTGTTCACCACCGCCGAGGGCATCGAGTCGTTGTGGGAACGGTCGGCGCTGCTGCTGGAGGATCCGCCGCAGGTGAAGGCGTACCCGCCGGGAACGTGGGGGCCGAACGCCATCCATCAGCTGATCGCCCCCAACGCCTGGCGGCTGCCGTTCGAGCGGGCCTGGCGCGAGGGCAAGCACTGGGCAAGCACCGGCGGGCCAGAACAAGCTCTACAAGAATCACAATGAGCCCGGTCCTGTCCCCGAAGGACTCGACAGCAGAAGGAGAAACCGATGACGAAAAGGTTTTCGGTCGGCGACCACGTGCGTTGGAATTCCGAAGCCGGCCAGGTGCAAGGAACGATCACCAAGGTCCACACGAAAGATGTGGACTACAAAGGCCACACCCGGCGCTGCAGCCCCGAGGATCCGCAGTACGAGATCAACAGCGATAAGACCGAGCACGTGGCGATGCACAAGGGCGATGCGCTGACGAAGATCTGATGTCCGCAATCGCCGCGCCGCAGGTCGTGAGCCGACCACGACCACACGGAGCCTGTCCGGGAGCAGGCCACTGCGGTCGACTGGCCCTTCCCGTCCACGGGGCTACCTGAATGCGCGAGATCTGGACGATCGGGCACTGGACGTGTCCGGAGTCGACATTCATCGGTCGGCTGGCCGAGCAACGCATCACCCTGCTCGCCGACGTCCGCGCCTATCCCGGGTCGCGCACCAGTCCGCGGTTCGGGCGCAACGTGATGCCCGAATGGCTCGACCCGGCCGCGATCGAGTACGTCCACCTTGCGGAGCTTGGTGGCAGACGCCGCAAGCAGGACGGCGACCCCGATATCAACGCGGGCTGGAACAATGCGAGCTTCAAGAACTACGCGGACTACACCTTGCTGCCGAGCTACCAACACGGGATAGCCCGCTTGGTCGAGTTGGGCATCGATCACCGTGTCGCTGTCATGTGTGCTGAGCCGATGCCGTGGCGCTGTCACCGACTGCTCATCGCCAACACACTGACCGCACACGGCTGGACCGTGCGGCACATCATCGGCGACGCCGACCCGCGTGTGCACACACTCGCCCAGTGGGGGCAACTCCGGCTGTCGGCGCAGACGGGCAACTGACCTACCCCGGATAGCCGAGCCGGCGTTGGACCGGCAGAACCTCGACAAATCCCGCAGCCCGCAGAACCTCGACGGGCCGACCGGCGGTGTCGAACTCCGCGTCGTCATCGACAATCTTTCCAGTCCGCGACGTGCGGAGCGGTGCCAGAAGTGGGACGCCGCAAGGCGACCGAGGCCTTACGAGCCAGGCTGGTACACCATCAGAAACACGATGGCGGCGAAGATGAGTGCGATTGCCCCGCCGGACGCGGCGACCCGCGCGGTCAGCGTGCCAACGGAGTGCCCGTCGGTGATCTGCTTGGTGGCGCTGCTGAGCGCCGGTGCGGTCAGCGCGAGTGCCAGAGCCATCGCGATCAGCCATAGCAGCAGCGACAACCAGATCCAGGTCTCGCTGAACTTCGCGACCTCCTTGTGGGTGTACGGGGAGGTTGCGGACATCAACGCGAAGCCGAAGATGATGACCAGGATTGAGGCAATGGCGTAGACACGGGTCATCCGCGCCGAGGCTTGGGTGGCCGCGGCGTCTGCGTGGCGCAGCCCGCGAGCTGCGGTGGTGGTCGCGTGGACCAGCGGCCCGATCGCAAAGATGGCGAACAGCAGGTGCAGCGCGAACATGATCTTGAACATGATCGGAGTTTACTCAGCGCCGCGGCCTTCAACGCCGGCTCGGTCCAGCGGCTCTGCCAGCCGGGATGGTGTGCCGGTTCGCGTTCAGCAGCAGTGACTGCCAGCGCAGCAGCGCCGTACCGCGCAGGTCGTTCGGCGGTGACGAGCCGGGGAACATCAGGTTCGCCGGGTCCCGATGATGCGGCAGGTTCAGCGCATGCCCGAGCTCATGAGCGACCACCGTCTCGTCGCCAGAGTTCGGGTTGGACGAGTCGAACAGCGTCCGTTGGCAGATCACCCAGTCGGCCGTCATGCCGAGTGAGCAGCCGGTGGTGCGGCCGGCGATCTCCCTGACCACCATCACGGTGACGGGCGATCCGATCCCGCCGGGTGCCGGCAGGTACCGCCGGTAGGTCTCCGTCCGGCCCAAGACGTCGTCGAGCAGCAGCTTCTGGTTCGCGCGCGGGTCGAGCGCCTCGTCCGGCGCCGGCTCGGTGACGGTACGGACCGACACCGCGCGTACCCGGATCCCGGCCTGCGCGGTGAAGATCTCGTCGGCCCTGGCCAACGACGGCCGTACGTCCTGCTCACTGCAGAGCGGTCCGCTGCCGTCGGACAGGATCACCACCGCCACCCTGAGTACCGCCGGCCCCGGTCGCCGGCCGGCCAGCCGGTCCGCCGCCAACTCGCCGACGTGAGCGGCACCGCTCGTCACATCGCTGATCGCCGACCTCGTCGTCGTCGCCAACTCGCGCATCGCGCCGCCGAGAATCGTTGCTAGCACTGGACTCTCCCTACAGCGGCGGCCATGGAATGGGGGTGCGGTCCTTCGGCGGCTGCGGGAACACCGGATACCGGAGGTAGCGGCCGATCCGCTGCCGCAACCGGCGCAGCTCGGCGATCGTCAGCAGCTCGTCGAGCGGATTGTCCGCGGCGTCGAGCCAGTGCTGCAGCCGATCGAAGCCGTCGACAACGGCATCGGGCAGCGGGCCGCCCGCCCAGCCCCACAGGATGGTGCGCAGCTTGTCTTCGACGTGGAAGGCGATGCCGTGGTCGACACCGAGGATGCGCTGATCGGCTGCGGTCAACAGATGCGGTGCCTTGCGATCGGCGTTGTTCACCACCAGATCGAAACCGGCGATCAGCTCCAGCCGCGGATCGTCGGCGTGGCAGACGGCCAGCACGGTGCCGTCGGTGTCCAAGGCCCTGAAGACCGGCAGCCAGCCGGCCGGGACCTGGCTGGCCGGGAGCAGCGCCACCAGGTCGGCGGCAGCTATGGTTGCGGCGGCGCCAGCATCGGATTCACCTGCGCTGCCCTCACCGGCTCCGGTGTCGTCGAACTCGTCCGGTTCATCGAAGTCGTCCGGGTCGTCGGCGTCGGACAGATCCGGTGTGGGCCCGATCCATTCCTGCACCATCCCGTCGCCCAGCGGACCCGACCGCAGCACGGTGGTGGGCACGCAGTGCCATCCAGCGGCCTCCGACACCAGGTAGGCGGCGACCTCCCGGTAGGCAAGCGTGCCGTCCGGGAAATCCCACAGCGGCCGCTCGCCGCGGATCGGCTTGTAGATGCAATGCAGCGACTCACCGTTCAGTTGCAGCCGGCCGAGCAGGGTGACGTTGGAGGCATCGGTGAGCCGGCCGACCACCTCGAGGGTGCCTTCGGTCAGCAGCCTGTTGACGTCCGGCGATGGGGTGGTCTTGCTGGCCCGTGAGGACGGAGCGCTCACCCGGGTCAGCTCGGGACGACGCGGTGGTAGCCGTTCAGCCGCGGGCAGATGTGCCCCTCGGCATCCAGCGGATTGCCGCACAACGGGCACGGCGGCCGGCCGGCGGCGACGATCGCTTCAGCATGTTCGGCGAACAGCCTCGCCTCGGCCAGCGTCAGGAACACTCGCAGCGCGTCGGGGCCTTCCTCGGTGTCCTCGAGCACCACGTCCTCGGCGATCTCTTCTTCGCTCAGCGCCAGCAGCTCGACGATCACCTGGGAGCCTTCGCCGTCCCAGGCAAGGCCCATGGTGCCGACCTTGAACTCGGCGTCGACGGGGGTCGACAGCGCCGCATCGGTGGCCGTCCTGGCCGATTCGGCGCTCGGGCCCTCACCGAACCGCTTGGCGACCTCGGAGATCAGCGAACCGAGCCGGTCGGCGAGCACCGCGACCTGCTGTTTCTCGCAGGCGACCGAGATCACCCGACGACCATCGATGGCTTGCAGGAAGAATTCGCGTTCGCCGGGGTACCCGATGGTCCCGGCGAGGAACTTTTCGGGTGACCGGAAGATGTGTACCTGGCGTGACATGGCGCCTCCCACACTATGACAAGGCTGGGCGGGCAGGTTCGCTTCCGCTCGGCGCGGCAGTAGACGTCACAGCATCGGACGTCACAGCCGGTAGCACGCCGGTGGCGCCACCGGGCACCGCATCGGAGGACGTCGCCGTCGAGCTGTCCGTATCCGGTGCCGGCGATGGGACGATGCCGGCCAGTGATCCGGTCTCCCCGAGCAACTCGACGAACGGCCGGTGTTCGGTGTACCGAACAACCGAGATTGAGGCGGGGCCGACCGAGATTCGCTGGAACTGGTCCAGGTGCATACCGAGGGCGTCGGCCAGGATCGACTTGATCACGTCGCCGTGCGAGCAGATCAGCAGCGCGCTGTCGCCTTCGGTGCTGTCGGCCAGCCGTCGGACGGTGGCGACCGCTCTGGCGGCAACGGCGGCCAGCCCTTCCCCGCCGGGGAACACCACCGCCGACGGATGCGCCTGCACGGTGCGCCACAACGGTTCGCCGCCGAGCCCGCTGAGCGGCCGGCCGGTCCAGTCGCCGTAGTCGACCTCGGCCAGCCCCTCATCCTGTTCGATCGGCAGCCCGCGGGCGCCGGCCAGCGGTGCCAGCGTGCGCAAACAGCGAAGGACGGGTGAGCTGACGAGCCTGGCGATCGGCACCTCGGCCAGCCGGTGGACCAGCGCCTCCGCCTGGGTGACGCCGCCCTCGTCCAGCTCCACCCCTTCGGACCGGCCGGCCAGCACGCCCTTGGCGTTGGCTGTCGACCTGGCATGCCGCAGCAGTACCACGGTGCGGGCGGCCCGGTGCTGAGCGGGCCGATGCTGAGCCGGCTGATGCTGAGCCGGCTCGGCACCGGCAGCTGCAGCGGCCTCGGCACCGGCCCGGTGGGCGCCGCCGGTGGCAGCAGTGCCGTCGGTGCCTTCAGCGCCGTTGGCCGCGGGCGGCGGTGCGGTCGTCATACGTGCACCCCTGCCGTCCTGGCCGCGGCGACGACGGTGGCCAGGGTGTCGTGCTGGCCGGCCGGTGCGTCGGTGAAGGGATGCACGCTCACCGTCGTCACCCCGGCGTCGGACAGCGCCCGCAGCTTCGCGCCGATCCGGGCTTCGTCGCCGAGCAGCGCGACTCGGTCGAGAAATTCGGTCGGCACGGCGGCGCCGGCGCCGGCGTAGTCCCTGGCCATGAATCGTTCCTGCACCTGATCGGCCTCCTTTTGGTAGCCGAGGGCCGCGGCGATGCGGTGGTAGAAGTTTGTCTCCTTGGAGCCCATCCCGCCGATGTACAGCGCCGCATAAGGGCGTACCCGGTCGGCAGCCCGCTCCAGGTTGTCGTCGACCGATGCCGCCATCCCGACGTTGATGTCGAAGCAGGCTCGATCCCGACCGGCGGCGTCCAGGGCGGCCTGCACACGCTGCACCTGCTCCGGCGAGCTCGCATCGACGAAGATGCCCAACCAGCCGTCGGCGATCTCCGCCGCCAACTCCAGGTTTTTCGGTCCGACGGCGGCCAGGTAGATCGGGATCTGGGTGCGCACCGACTGCAGCGACAGCACCAGCGACTTGCCCTGCCCGCCCGTCAGCGGCAGGGTGAAATGCCGGCCGTCGGCCGCCACCCGCTTGCGGGCGATGCCGTCCCGGACGATGGCGACGTACTCCCGTGTCCGGCCGAGCGGATCGGCGAACGGCACTCCGTGCCAACCCTCGGACACCTGCGGTCCCGACACCCCGAGCCCGAGGTGGAAACGCCCGTGCGACAACGCATCAAGGGTGGCCGCCGTCATCGCCGTCAGCGCCGGGGTGCGACCGGGAATCTGCATTACCCCGGCGCCGATGCCCAGCGTTTCTGTCCTGGTCGTTAGCGCACCGAGGATGCTGACGGTGTCGGCGCCGTAGGCCTCGGCCACCCAGGCGATGTCGTAGCCGAGGCCCTCGGCAGCCACCGCGAGGTCGAGGTTGCGCTCCAGCATCTGCACCGTCGTCGGGTGGCTGAGGTCGAGGCCGAGTCTCATCGAGATCCGTTCTGCTTGCGGGCAAGCGGCCGGTGCTGGCGGCTCGCGGCTTGGACGCGTTGGACAACGCGACGGCGGAGAGTCCGCGAATGCCGGGTCGGGCGGTGGTTGCCCGACACGGTACTGCGCGCGCTTCCGGATCGGCCCGCTGACCGTAGGTTGGACGGATGGAAACTCGTCGGCTGGGCAGCTCCGGTCTGTCGGTGTCCAGGCTCGGGCTCGGCACCATGACGTGGGGGCGGGACACCGATGCCGATGCGGCGGCCGGCCAGCTGGAGGCCTTCGTCGAGGCCGGCGGCACGCTGATCGACACCTCCAACATCTACGGCGAGGGCGACGCCGAGTCGATCATCGGCACCCTGGTGCCGGACGTGGTCCCCCGGTCCAGCGTGGTGCTGGCCTCCACCACCGTCGGGGTCGGTTCCGGCAGGGGACGGCTGCTGTTCGAGCTGGACGCCACCCTGGCCCGCATCGGCACCGACCATCTCGATCTGTGGCATGTGCACGGCTTTGACGCCACCGTCCCGATCGAGGAGACCTGCTCGGCACTGCAGACGGCGGTCAGCACCGGACGTGTGGCGTATGTCGGAGTGTCCGGCCACAACGCCTGGCAGAGCGCCACCATTGCCAGCTGGATGCGCGCGCAGGGCTCGCCGCTGGCCGGTATCGAGGCCGAGTACTCGCTGGTCGAGCGCGGCCCGGAGCCGGACCTGCTGGCCGCCGCCGCCCTGCACCGATTGGGCGTGCTGGCCTGGGCGCCGCTGGGTCGCGGGGTGCTGACGGGCAAGTATCGGCACGGCACCCCGGCGGATTCGCGCGGGGCATCACCGCACTACGCCCGCTACGTCGGTCGGCACCGAACCGATGTCGCCGCCAGGATTGTCGAGGCGGTGGCCACCGCGGCGGACGGGCTGGGCACCTCGCCACTGGCGGTGGCTTGCGCCTGGGTGCGCGACTCCCCGGGGGTGACGTCCACCGTGGTCGGTGCCAGGGATCCGGCGCAACTATTGGGGTCGCTGGCCGCCGAGGACGTGGTGTTGCCGGCCGAGATCAGGGCGGCGTTGGACGATGTGTCCAGCGGCATCGAGGATGACGACGCCGATACGGTTGGCGCCGCCGGCGATTCCCCCGACGACAGCGGCTGAGGCCGCCGCGGTGACCGAAGTCTTCACCGAGTTCTGCGCGGCCGGGCTATGGCCGGGAGTCGGGCCGGCAGCCGTCATCGCGCTGCGCGATGCCGGCATCCGCTCCCCCGCCGACGTGACGATCGCGGCGCTCACCAGGGTGCCGAAGTTCACCCCGCGCCGGGCCGACCGGCTGTACACGTCCTGGATCGGTGCGGGGCATCTGTGGGAGCTGGCGCAGATCCTGGTGCCGCTGGAGCTGCCGGCCAGATGGGCGGGCCGGCTGGTCGATGCGCTCGGCGACGGCGCGACCGCCTCGTTGCAGGCGAACCCGTGGCGGCTGCTGGTGCTGCCGGACGCCGCTGTTGCCCAGGCCGACCGGTTGGCCAAGGCGTTGGACCCCACCGTCCAGCGCGATGATCCGCGGCGATCGGCGGCCCTGGTCGACTGGACGCTGGCCAGATTCGCCCGCGACGGCCATACCGCCGCGCCGACCGCGGTGGTGGCCGAGGCGCTGCGGGCCTTCGGCGTCGATGTCGAGGCCGGCGTGCGGACCGCTGCGGCGGCAGGGACGGTGGCGGCAGTTCCCGATCCCACCGGTGCCGACGAGGTGTGGGTGGCTCGAAAGTCGTTGTGGGAAGCCGAGTCTGCGATTGCAACAGGGTTGCGCACGCTGACGTCACAGGCCACGAAGCTGGCCGGTAAGACGGCGGTGAGGGCCGCCGCGAAGGGACTGGACCGGGTGCAGGCCGGCGCGGTGACGCATGCGGCCGAACACGGTGTCAGCCTGTTGACCGGTGGTCCAGGCACCGGTAAGAGCCGCACGGTATCGGCGATCGTGGCGTTCTGCGCCAGCGCCAAGGTCGACATCGCACTGGCCGCACCGACCGGCAGGGCAGCGAAAAGGCTGGCGGAACTGGCCGGCCATCCGGCCTCGACGATCCACCGGCTGCTCGGTGCCCGGCCGGGGGTGGTCGACTTCGAGTACAACACCGACCATCGGCTGGAGGCGCAGCTGGTGGTGGTCGACGAGGCGTCCATGCTCGATGTCGAGTTGGCCGCCGCGTTGATCTCGGCGCTGCCGGACAAGGCACATCTGGTGATCGTCGGCGACCCGGCCCAGCTGCCCTCCATCGGCCCTGGACGGGTACTCGGCGATCTGGTCGATTGCGCGCTGGAGCATCCGGAGCTGGTCCCCGTCACCGAGCTGAGCACGTTGTACCGCCAGCACGAGGGTGGCGCAATCGCCCGCCTGGCCACCGCGGTGCGCGGTGGCGAGCTGCCGCGGGTGGACGACCCGGACCGGGAGGTGGTGGTGGTGCCGGCCGGGAACTCGACGGAGGGCGCGCACCGGGTGGTGCAACTGGTCACCGATTCCATCCCGCGGGTGTTTGCGGTATCCGGCGCCGAACTGCAGGTGGTGACGCCGGTGCACCGCGGCCCGGCCGGCACTCAGGCGCTCAACAAGGAACTGAAGAAGGTGCTCAACCCAGGGTCGGGGAAGGTGCGCGGGTTCGACGTCGGCGACCGGGTGGTGGCCACCGCCAACCACATGGATGCCGCCCCGACCGGTTATGCCAACGGCGAGGTGGGCACCATCGTCGCCGCCGGCGAGAAGTCGTTGCGGGTCGCCTTTACCGGCGGCGAGGCCGACATCTCGGGCAAGGCGATCGGCGATCTGTTGCACGGCTGGGCGATCACCGTGCACCGGGCGCAGGGTTCGGAGTGGGACGCGGTGGTCGCGGTGATGCCG
Source organism: Actinomycetota bacterium (assembly GCA_030853385.1). Lineage (GTDB taxonomy): Bacteria > Actinomycetota > Actinomycetes > Mycobacteriales > Nakamurellaceae > Nakamurella. Next base: position 14,794 of record JALYVF010000106.1, read on the forward strand.
CCCGAAGCCGGCATGATGCTGTCGCGGCCGCTGGTCTACACCGCGCTGACCAGGGCCAGGCGTCACCTCTCGGTGGTGCATGCCGCCGGGCCGGCGCTGGCCAGGGCGGTGCGGCAGATCGGCGCCAAGCCCCGCCGCACGCTGCTGCAGCACCTGATGCGTCCGATGGAATCGTCGCCGGCCGCCCCACTGGTGTCTCTCCCACCATCCGTACCATCCGTACCATCCGCACCAGCGTCCACAGCGCCCCCACCGCCCCCACCGCCCCCACCGCCCCCACCGCCGGGTTGATCATGATTCGCTGCCCGGCATATCGGACACTCGCCCGGCGTGTCGCGGGCAGAGAGCCATGATCGTCAACACCAGAATGGTGAACCAGTGGGCACACTGGATCCAGAGTCAGGAGGGATCCAGAACCAGGAGGTGCGATGGCCGACGAGTACGAATACGCGCCGCTGCGATTCGATCCGACGGTGTCCAGGTCGGCCGCCACCACCATGCTCACCATCCAGGCCGAATACTCCGGCTGGGAGCTCGCCAGGGTGCTGAAATTCCCGGACGGCACCCGCAGGGTGTGGCTGCGCCGACGTCCTCAGCATGCCCTGGTGCCAGGGCTCACTGCCTGACTCCCCCTGTCTTCGCGGGTCTGATGGTGGTTATACAGCGTGACGGCGACCCGATAACCGCCATAGGACCCGCGAACTCGGGGTTCGCGGGTCTGGCGGTGGTTATCAGCAGCTCAGCAGCAGCCGCTCCAGCACCCTGGTGCCGAAGGTCAGCGCATCGACAGGTACCCGTTCGTCGACGCCATGGAACAACGCCGAGAAGTCCAGGTCGGCCGGTAGCCGCAGCGGTGAGAAGCCGAAGCCGGCGATGTCCAGCCGGGAAAACGCCTTGTTGTCGGTGCCTCCCGACAGCATGTACGGAATCGGGTAGCCGTCGGCGTCCTCGTCGCGGATGGCCCTCTTCATCGCCTCCACCAGCGGACCCTCCCACGGGTACTCCAGCGGCGGCGAGGCGAACCAGTCGATCTCGATGCCGTCGCCGGCGATCTGGGCCACCTCGGCCTGGAACGACTTGAGCTGGCCGGGTAGCACCCGACAGTCGACGGTGGCCTGCGCCGTCGACGGAATCACGTTCATCTTGTAGCCGGCGGTCAGCGTCGTCGGGTTCGCGGTGTTGCGCAGGGTGGCGTTGACGATCCGCGACACCGGGCCAAGTTTGCCGATCGCGCCCTCGAGATCATCCTCGGGAAACTCCAGTCCGGTCAGCTCAGTGATGCTGGCCAGGAAGGCATCGACGGTGGCGGTGTGGACGATCGGGAACTCGTGCCGGCCCAGCCTGGCGACGGCCTCGGCGACCTTGGTGACGGCGTTGTCCTCGGCGATCATCGAGCCGTGACCGGCCCGCCCTGTGGCCGTCAACGTCGCCCAGGCGACACCCTTTTCCGCTGCCGCCACCAGGTAGGCGCGTCGCTGGGAGTCGATGGTGATGGAGAATCCGCCGACCTCACTGATTGCCTCGGTGGCTCCGGTGAACCACTCAGGGTGGTGGTCCACCAGCCACTCGGCGCCGTAGAGACCGCCGGCCTCCTCGTCGGAGACGAAGCAGAAGATCAGGTCTCTGGGCGGAATGACGTTGCGGCGCTTGAGGTCTCGGGCCACGGCGAGCGTCATCGCCACCATGTCCTTCATGTCGACGGCGCCCCGGCCCCAGGCGTAGCCGTCCTGGACAGCACCGGAAAACGGATCGACGGCCCATTCCGCGGCGTTGGCCGGCACCACGTCGACGTGCCCGTGGATCAGCAATGCGCCGCGGTCGGGATCGGCGCCGGCCAGTCGGGCGACGACGTTTCCCCTGCCAGGAACCGACTCGGCGTACTGCGTTGAGTAGCCGGCCTCCTCGAGCTTCTGCTGGATGTACTTGGCTGCCTTGGCTTCCTCGTCTCCGATCGTCGCTGGGTCGCCGGTGTTCACCGATGGGATGCGGATCAGGTCGCTGCAGAGCTCGACGACCTCGTCTTCGGCTGTGCTCGTCATGCATCGATCCTATTTTGTGGCCGGCGACCGCTGTCCGGCGGCCAACCGAAGACAGCACCGTCAGGTGACCTGGCGCGCCCACTATTCCGTGGACATCGCAAGCGTTACCGGGAGGGACAGTGTGCCGCGGGCTGCCATCACATCGCCAACATGTGCGAGCGCCGAGCGGTCCGCATGCCGCCCGAGCATGGCCACGTACGTCCGGTCGATCCACAGCCGCCGAAAATGGGAATCTGCCGTCATCTGCAGCACGGCGCTGGTGACATCCTCGCGAGCGGCCCAGTTCGCACAGAAACTGATCTGGGCCGAACTAGGGTCCACTTTCCAGATGTCTTTCAGTGCTTTTCGCGCCCAGGTCCGGGCGTGCCGACCTGATCCGTTGTAGGACTCCTTCGACGCGCACAGACCCGCATACACGTCCGGCAGGTTTCCGGTCGGCAGTCGGCTGGACCAGAGCGCCGACCCACCGGAGTCTGCATTGCGGCGAGGCAATCCAGTAGACCGTGTTGACCAACCGTCGACGGCGCTCGGCGGAAGTCGAGACCTCCGCCGATACCTGCCGCTTGCTATTTCGGCCCCACAACCAAGTACCACCAGGCGCTGACCGATTCCGGCCGAGGGCCGGTCATGAACCGAAAGCAGCGACGGCGATTCCGACAGGGTGAAACCTGCCGGAACCGCCGCTGCTTGCGCTCGGACTTCGTCCATGGCCGTGC
>JALYVF010000107.1 GCA_030853385.1 Actinomycetota bacterium
CTCGAGCTCGGCCGGGGGCTCGGGTGCCACCGGGTCCAGCCCGGCCGGCACATCCGGAATGTTCACCTTGCCGAGCGCCAAGCCCGCAGCCGCTAAGACCGCGATCAAGGTCGCGCTGGTGCGCCAGTCCGGAATCGGCGACTACTTCCAGCAGTGGGGCAGCGGTTTGACCGCGCAGCTGAAGGCAGTCGGCGCGGTGGTGACGACGTTCGATGCGCGCAACGACAATGCCAAGCAGGCCACCGATTTCGATACCGCCATCGCCGCCAAGCCGGACGTCATCATCGTCGACCACGGCCTGTCGGACACCATCAATCCCAAGGTGGACAAGGCGATCGCCGCCGGCATCCCGGTGGTGGTGTACGACGTCGCGATCACCAACACCAAGGCGTTCTACCTATCGCAGGACGACGCATCGATCGCCACCAAGATCCTCGACTACCTGAAGCAGGACAACCCGAGCGGCGGAAAGATCGCCTATGTCAACGTCTCCGGGATCGCCCCGCTCGACTCGCGGGACAAGGTCTACCAGCAGTTCCTGAAGACCAACCCCTCCTTCACCCAGAGCGCGCACTTCGGCAAGTACACCGCCTCCGTCGCCAGCGATACCGCCAGCGAGGGTGCCGCATCGCTCAAGTCCGCGCCCGGCACCACCATCGCCTTCTGCGCCTACGACGAGCTGTGCAAGGGCACCATCATTGCGCTGCGCCAGGACTCGATGAGCAAGGTGAAGATATATGGCGTCGACATCTCAACTGCGGACATCCAGCTGATGACGGCTGCCGGCAGCCAGTGGCGGGCAACAGCAGCGACCGATCCGGCGAACGTCGGCGCGATCATGGCACGCGCAGCCATCGCGGCTGCCGACGGCGTCCACCTGCCCAGCAAGATGGTGATCCCGGCGGCGCTGATCACCCAGGATCTGCTGAAGAAGGACAACGTCAACGACATGCCCGGCCTGCGCAAGGCGATCCCCGACCTGAATACTCCTGACATCCTTGGTGCCAGCTGGATTCCGACCATCACGCCAGGCGCCTGATCAGACCGCGGCGGCGGCGCTGGGCCCCGACATCGGCGCCGCCGCTGCGCACCACCCCTGAAGGAGGCGCATGAGCCAGCTCGCAGATCCCGCAGAAGCCTCAGCCGAAGTCCTCCGGGTGCGCGGAATCACCAAGAGCTTCGGCCCCAATCGGGTGTTGCGTGGGGTAGGCCTGAGCATCAACCGCGGGACGATCTATGGCTTGATGGGTGCCAACGGCGCCGGCAAGTCGACCCTGATCAAGATCCTCAGTGGGGCCGAGAAGCCTGACGGCGGAACGATTCTGCTGGCCGGCGAACAGGTCTCTTTCGCCGACCCACTTGCTGCCACCAGACGTGGGATCGGCACCGTTCACCAGAATCCGAACGACGGTGTGGTGCTGGACATGACGGTCGCCGAGAACCTGGCGCTGGACCAGCTGACCGACCCGGGCGGTCCGCGGATGTTTACCATGCGGCGCACCGAGTCGCATGCCCGCGCGGTGGCGGACACTCTCGGCCTGTCGCTGTCCAGGTCGGTGATGCGTTCGCCGGTCCGGGATCTCGGCGTCTCGGAACGGCAACTGTTGGTGTTGGCACGCGCGTTGTCCCGCAGCCCGGAGCTGCTGATCCTCGACGAGCCGACGTCCGCCCTGTCGGCAGAGGAAACCGCCCGGCTGTTCGCGCTGGTCAACGAGCAGGTGGCCGGCGGGATGACGGTGTTGTTCGTCAGCCACAAGCTCGCCGACTTCGACACCCTATGCCACCACGTCGGGGTGCTCAGAGATGGCGCCATGCAAGGAGAGTTCGACAAAGCTGCACCGGCCGGGACGGTAGCTGCGGGCGAGAAGGCAGTCCCGGGGCTGCCGCAGCGCGGTTCGGCGCCGGCCGGTGGGTTCAACTGGCCGGTGGTGCTGCAGGCGCTGTTCGACAGGTCCCCCGCCGAGATGAAGCGCACCGAGTTGGTCGGCGACGACGTCGTCCTGCAGATGACCGGCGTGCAGGTGCTCGCCGAATCCGAGCCGTTCGACCTGCAGTTGCGGCAGGGCGAGGTGACGGTGCTGCTCGGGCTGCTCGGCAGCGGCAAGACCGAGCTGCTGGAGTGGCTGTTCGGTGCGCGGTCGGCACTGGCAGGAGCGATCGCCCTTGACGGCAAGCCTTTTGCCCCCCATCACCCGGACCAAGCCCGCGACCGCGGCGTCTATCTGGTGCCGGAATCCAGGCATGAGCAGGCGATCATTCCCGGCTGGTCGCTTTCTCAGCAGATGACATTGCCTTTCATCCGTAGCTACTCGACGGCGATGCTGATGTCCGGGCGCCGGGAACGGACGGCTGCCCGCACCATGATGAACCGGATCGGTGTCGTCGCGCAGGGTCCTGGCAGCGCTATCGAGACCCTGTCCGGTGGTAACCAGCAGAAGGTGGTGATCGGCCGCTGGCTGCTCGGCGATCCGCGGGTGCTGCTGCTGGACGAGCCGTTCCGGGGCGTGGACATCAACGCACGGCACGACATCGGCGAGACTATTCGCACCCTGTCGGCCGGTGCGGCGGTACTGGTGGCCACCTCCGATCTGGACGAGGCGATGGAGGTGGCCGACCGCCTGCTGGTGTTCCGACAGGGCTCGGTGGCCGCCGACGTCCGGCTGTCCGAGGCGACCAGAAGCGGATTGATCGAGGCGATGAGCAGTCGCGCGTCGACGTTGATCGCCGGCGAGACCGACGAGTCGGACGCCGGATCGGCGCTGGACGCCACCGAGGATCCATTGGAAAGGGCCGGGCTCTCCGAAGTCGATGCGGATCCGGCCGGCAGCGACCGGCCGGCAGACCTGCGAAAGGACCACAGATGACAGCGGGAACAGCGGTCGGCACCCCGACACACCGCTTCGCCCTGATGGACTTTCTGGTGCGTTACGGCGTGCTGATCGTCTTCGTGGTGGTGATCGTGGTATTTGGCTTCACCATTACCGGCTTCACCTCGATGAACACGGTGACCTCGATCCTGCAGGCGCAAGCCGTTGCCGGAATCGCCGCCCTCGGCATGACGCTGACAGCAGTCGTCGGTGATCTCGACCTGTCGGCGGGGGCCGGAGCCGGCTTGTCGGTGACGGTCGCCGCGCTGGTGATGATCAGGTTCGCCCTCACCGGTGTGACGGCCATCTTCGCCTGCCTGATCGTCGGGCTGTTGGTCGGCAGTTTCAACGCGGCGCTGATCGTGCTGCTCAAGGTGCCGCCGCTGCTGGCCACCCTCGGCACCATGTTCACCGTCCAGGGGCTCAAGCAGTATCTGGTGGACGGGCAGACCCTGGTGACCGGGATGAGCCTGAACGGCGGGGCGCCGCTGAAGGGCAGGGTGACGGACGACTTCGCCGCCATCGACGGCAACAAGCTGTTCGGCCTGCCGTACTCGGTGTACATCTTCCTGGTGATCGCACTGCTGATGTGGGTGTTCTTGGAGCGCACCAGGTACGGCCGGGTCTTCTACGCGGTCGGCGGCAACGACGAGGCGGCCAGGCTGTCCGGGGCCAGGGTTCCCCGGTTCCGGTTCGGCGCCTACGCGATCTCCGGGATGCTCGCAGCCATCGCCGGCATCATCCTGGCGTCCAGGCTGCGGCAGGGCGATGTGACCGCCGGCGATTCGACCCTGCTGGATGCGGTCGCGATGACGCTGGTCGGCTATGCCGTGCTCGGCGCCCGCAAGCCAAACGCGCTGGGCACCTTCGTCGGGGCGATCTTCATCGGCGTCGTGCTGTACGGCCTGCAGCAACTCGGATTGCCCTACTACACCCAGACCCTCGTCGAAGGACTGGTGATCATCTTCGCGCTGCTGATCTCCTTCTCGTTGCACCGCAGCGCTCGGACCGCCTCGTGACAGGCACCGTGCTCACCGTGGCGACCGTTCCCGACTACATCGCCAGCCGGCGGCAACTGGCCGGGCTCATTGCCACCCAAGGCATGTCGGTGACGGAGGTGGGCGACGGCAACCTGAACCAGGTCTTCATCTGCCACGGCGCCGACGGTCGCAAGCTGGTGCTGAAGCAAGCGCTGCCCTACGTCCGGCTGGTCGGGCCATCGTGGCCGATGACGGAACAGCGGGCGGCCAGGGAGGCAGCCGCGATCCGCGCCCACTCCGCGGTTTCCGATGCTGTCTGCCGGCTGATCGACTTCGACGACGATCGGCACGTGCTGGCCTTGGAAGACCTGACCGACCATACGGTGTTGCGCACCCATCTGAACGCCGGCGGCGACCACACCGGGGTGGCCGAACTGATCGGCAGCTACGTCGCCGACGTCGCGTTCGGTACCTCGTTTCTGACGCTGAGTGAGGAACAGTTCCGGTTGCGAGCGACGGCAAGCGTCAACTCCGAGCTGTGCGCACTCACCGAGGACGTGATCTTCACCGAGCCGTTCCTCGGCGCCGAACGCAACTCCGTCCGGCCAAGCGTGCAGCCGACGGCCGATGCGCTGCAAGGCGACGCCGACTGGGTCGCTGCGGCGATGGCGATGAAGCTGCGCTTCCTCACCGTGCAGGAGGCACTGCTGCATGGCGACCTGCACACCGGCAGCATCTTCGTCCGCCGCCCCACGGATTCGGATTCAGTGCCGCAGCAGCCGTCGAAGACGTTGTCGGTCAAGGCATTCGACTCCGAATTCGCCTTCTACGGCCCTATCGGGTTCGATCTCGGGCTGCTGTGGGCCAACCTGTTGGCTGCCGGCGTCCGGGCCTGGGTGGTCGGTGAGCACGAGCGTGGCAGCTCGCTGTTCGCGGCGGTGCAGGGCAGCTGGGACAGCTTCGTTGACCGGATGTGGCAGCTGTGGCCGGGCCGGCAGGCGGCGGAGAAGTATCCGGATGCCTTCCTGCAGCAGTGGTTGGACGCCATCGGAGTCGACGCGTTCGGCTTCGCCGGCTGCGAGGCGGCCCGCCGCATCATCGGTCTGGCCAAGATCAGCGACGTGGAATCACTGGACGGCGAGCAGCACCGGCAAGCCGCCACCGCGATCCTGCAGTTGTCCAGGCTGACGCTGGTGTCGCGGGCGTCGCTGTCTTTCCAGGAGCTGGTCGACGCCGCGACGGCCCTGGCCGGCCGATGACCGCGATCAGTAGACCTCGACGAAGCGATGCCGCGGCTTGATGGTGCTGTTGACGAAGGCACCCTTGCGTTCGGCCGCCATCAGCGCCGCATGGGTGCTGTGCGGGACGGCGAAGTATTGATACACGCCGCCGTCGGAGAACTCGATCTCCAGCACGTTGGTGGCCGGGTCGTAGCCAACCGCGGCGATACTGCTGGACGTCACCGCCTCACGTTTCATCACGAAGCACCCCTTACCTGGGCGATCGTTCCGGCGGCCGATCTTTCGTCCGAGGGCATACCACGAACCTAACTCGCGACCGGAGACCATGCAGTCGACGCAGGCGATGTGTTGGCCGCGTCGACCGTGACCAGTAGGTTGTCAGACAACTGACCACCGCACGACCAGAGGGACACCATGCGCAGCAGCTGGGATTCGACCGCAGCACCTCTCGCTCCGCTGGAGCAAGCCGCCTATGGCTCACGGCTACTCGGCGGCGAGAAGTCGCTGGTGCTGCACGGCGGCGGGAACACCTCGATCAAGAGCACCGTCACCGATGTGACCGGCGCCGAGGTGCAGGTGCTGTACATCAAGGGCAGCGGGTACGACCTGGCCAGCATTCCGGCGAAAGGCTTTGTGCCCCTGCGGCTCTCCCGACTGCGCCAGCTGCTCGAGCTCGATTCGCTGTCCGATCCGCAGATGGTGAACGAGCTGCGCTGCGCCAGGATGGACGCATCCGCGGCCGACCCGTCGGTCGAGTCGTTGCTGCACGCGCTGCTGCCGCAGCCGGCGGTGCAGCACAGCCATGCCGACGTCATCGTCACCCTCACCAATCTGGTCGACGGCGAGTCGATGGTGCGCGAGGTGTTCGGTGACGATGTCGTCGTCGTTCCCTATGCGATGCCAGGGTTCGAGCTGGCCGCCGCTGTGGCCCGTCGCTGGCCGACCGCCGCCCACCACGGGACTCTCGGGCTGGTGCTGCTGAACCACGGCCTGTTCACCGTCGGCAGCGACACCCGGCAGACCTACGAACGGCATGTCGAGCTGATCGACAGGGCAGAGCGCTTCCTGGCAGCCCGAACTTCGGCGCCCAGCCAGCAACCGGCGCCAGCCCTTGCCGACGTCCCAGCTGTCGAACTGGCCCAGCTGCGCAACACCATCAGCACGGCGGCGGGAGCTCCGATGATCGTCAGCAGGGACGCGGCGGAGCGGACAGCGCGGTTCGTCGGACGCGGCGACCTCGCCGATGTCGCCACTCGCGGACCGGCGACCCCCGACCACATCATCAGGACCAAGCGGCTGCCACTGATCGGCACCGACGTCGACGGCTATGGCGCCGCCTACGCGGAGTATTTCCGCCGCAACGCTTCCCGGCGTGCTGACGGCGCGGAGCTGACGGCACTCGATCCGGCGCCGCGGGTGCTGTTGGACCCGCGGATCGGCATGCTGACCGTCGGCCGGACCGCCAAGGACGCCGACATCGCCGCCGATATCTACCACCACACGATGGACATCATCGAGGCCGGCGAGGACCTGGGCGGGTATCAGGCGCTCGGCGAGGCCGAGCTGTTCGATGTGGAGTACTGGGACCTGGAGCAGGCCAAGCTGCGCCGGGCCGGCGAGCCGGCGATGTTCGCCGGGCAGGTGGCCGTCGTCACCGGAGCCGCCTCTGGCATCGGAAAGGCCTGCGCCGCAGCACTTCTGGCCGCCGGGGCGGCGGTGATCGGGCTGGACCTGGCAGCCGGTGTCGCCGACGCCTTCGGGGTGGCCGGCTATCACGGCGTCCGGGTCGACGTCACCGACGCCGACGCGGTTGATGCCGCCCTGCTGGCCGGCGTCGAACGGTTCGGCGGCGTCGACATCGTGGTGGTGAGCGCCGGGGTGTTCGCCGCCAGCGCGCCGATCGCCGAGCTGGATGCGGACGCGTGGCGCAAGACCATGTCGGTCAACGTGGATTCGGTGGCAACGCTGTTCCGATCCGTTCATCCGCTGCTGGCGCTATCTCCCGCCGGTGGCCGGGTCGCGGTGATCGCCTCCAAGAACGTGCCGGCCCCTGGGCCAGGGGCGGCCGCCTACTCGGCGTCGAAGGCGGCACTCACCCAGCTGTCACGGGTGGCGGCCCTGGAGTGGGCACCGGACGGTATCAGGGTGAACCTGGTCCACCCCGATGCGGTCTTCGACACCGGGCTCTGGACTCCCGAGTTGCTGGCCGAGCGGGCCGGCAGATACGGGATGACCGTCGATGAGTACAAGCGCCGGAACCTGCTGCGCACAGCGGTTTCCAGCGACCTGGTGGCTGCCGCCGTGCTCCGACTCTGCTCGGACGAGTTCGCCGCCACCACCGGCGCCCAGCTCCCCATCGATGGTGGCAGCGACCGGGTGGTTTAGCTCAGGGCACCAGTACTCTTGCCGACATGGCCGGGGTGAGGGTTCAGATGCTGTGTGAAGTGATCGATGCCCCACGTTCCGCGCGGTAGCCAGGCGGCAGGCGAGGCGGGTGGTCAGCCAAAGATGGGCGCAAGCGGGTCCCGCTGCGGGCACCGAGCGCGATGCCCCACCTGCCGATGACCCAACCTGGCCAGGATGCGAGCGGTCGGCCCTGGGCCAGCGAGGTGATGATCCACAGCAGGAGGCAGATCGCGCCGGTCAATGCCCACGGGGTCCACTTTGTTCGTGGTAGCCGTTCGGGCTGGTGGGTCGGCGGTAGCGGCGGGCCCGCAACGCCTGCCAGATCACATCACCGGCGAGCACGGCCAATGCTGCGAACAGCCATTGGGTTGGAGTATCCAGGACGGTCCAGCGCACCGCGAGCAGTGTGTACAGGAACGCCACACTGGCCAGCAACGAGGACAGCTACGGGGTGAACGCGTGATCTCGGCGGATCGCGAGACAACCGGCGATCAGGGCGAGAGTCCCGAAGGCGGCGTGCCGGGCCTACGGCAACCCGAGTGACCGGATGAGGGGTAATTCTGGTAGCGTGGTACAAAACTACACGTGGGGATCACTGAGTCGGCTCGACGCCACGGCGTCAGTGAGGAGGCGATTCGTCACGCCATGGCCAACGCTATCCGGTTGGTCGACACCAACGATGGACTATTCGTCATCGGCGCCGACGCCTCCGGACAGCTGCTTGAGCTTTCGCCCGACCCACCGAAGCCGGTGACCTCGTCGTGTTCCATGCCATGCCCCTCCGACTTGCCAACGCCAAGGAGGTACCTGCCATGACCAAGACCCACAGCGCACCAGGTGAGTCAAGTCCGACGCTGGCCGAACGCTTGGCTCCGATGACCATCGTCGAGATCGAGGCCATGAGCGACCAGGAAGTCGCCGAGCTCATGGGCGCGACGGCAGAGGAGATCACCGCTGAGCCTGCCTGGACATGGCGAGAGGCGGCCAAGGCGGCCACTGACGAGTACGCCGACAAGCTGGTTGCGGACGTGGAATCGGGACGGTCGAAAGTCATCGCTCAGCCGGCCGAGATGCACCGACGCCTCGGCGGTCGGCCCCGCATCGGTGGCGCCAGCGGCGAAGGTCCCTCGATGCAGGTCCGGGTGCGCGTCACAACCAGTACTCGTACCGCCTTGGAGGCCATCGCGACCGACCAGGGGCGGCGCCTCGCCGACGTGAGTCGCGACGCACTCGATGAGTACGTGGCGCGCCACGCCAGCTGAACTCACCACGGCCCGACCGACGCCAGCTTGTGGTGCGCGTCCCGCAGCACGATCCGCTACGGAGAGTCGTCTCCGACGACAGTCGGGTTGTGACCGGCTTGCCGATCTCCCATTCGTGACCGAAAGGTCGATGGCCAGCCCATCCGGCATCACCCCTCGGCGGCCCGACGCCTGTTCCGGTAGCCGAGGGCGAGCCCTGCGGGAGACGGGTGACGCCAGGTACGCGAAGTTCAAGTAGACGGGCCCGGCGTGTCAATGAGGACACCACACCTTTGGGCAGAAACCCTTCCAGGGTGGCCGACTTTCATCCTCGTCATCGGCTCTTCGGTCGGACATCTGCCGGGCCCGCCAGTCGATCGTATCGCCGTGTGTTGCTTGCGCGATACCCACGTCATGACCGTTCGCCAGCAGATCGGCCAGGGCCGATGCCGACGTAGGGCGCAGTCCGCGGTATCCGACGCGTAGCCTGGCCTGCTTGGCTGCGTCCTTCACCGTCAGACCTTCGGCCATGATTCTCGCCAGCTCAATCCGGGAGGCTGCGCTCACCGACTCACCGACAGCGGCCGGGAGTACTTGCGGGCCAAGGGTTTTCGGCGACCGTGTCCGCCGCACCAGGATCGCCCGGATCGAGCCAGCCGGTCACCGGATTCGCAGCACCGAGAATTGGAACCTGCCCTCGAGGAAGTAGGTCTTGGAGGCCAGCACCGGGTTGCCGTCGGAGGTGTAGTGCACCTGGTCGAGCAGCAGATAGGCGGCTCCGCGCATTCGCTCGCCCCACCCGATGGATCTGCCCCTGGTGGCGTGGATCTCGGCGACCGCGGTGGTGGCAAGGATGTGGTGCGACTCCAGCAGCCGGAACAGCGACCCCGTCACCGTGCTCGGGTCGAAGCCGGACGGCAGCACCGACAGCGGAATGGCATCGTAGGAGAAGGCCACCACGTCGCCGTCGGCCAACACCGCACGCTCGGTTGCGAACACCTGGACGCCGACGGCGCACTGCAGGTCGGCGGCCTCCTCGACGGTAGCCGACCGAACAAAGGCGCTGTGGTACTCCATCTCGGGTTCGAGCCCGTGCGCCCTGATCGTCTCGGACATCGACTGCAGCTCTTGCAGTCCGGTCTTGATCTCTCGGCCGAACGGGGTGACGAAGGTGCCGATGCCGTGCCGGGTTTTGGTGCGGCCCTGCGTCTCCAGCAGCTGCAAGGCCGCCCGGACAGTGCTCCGCGACACCCGGTACTCGGCGGTGAGTTGGGCCTCGGTCGGCAGCCGCTCGCCGGCCTTCCATTCGCCCTGTCGCAGCCGCTCTCGGAGCGAGTCGGCAAGCTGGATGTGCAAGCCCCGCCCCGATTTCAGCTCTCTGCCGGCCACCTGCAGAGTCTATGGTCAGCCGTGAGGTCCGTCCTGACAGGCCCGGGCCGGGTGCGCCGACCGACTACGCGGCCCCGAAAAGGGCTGAGCTGTGCGCCTGAAGTGTGTGGTGGCCGCGCTGGCGCGGCGTCGTGCCGAGTAGTCAGCGGACGTAGATCGAGATCGGGTCGTGGCTGTGTGCGTCGGCTGGCGCACCGGTCCAGTCACGCCATCGTCCGGCTGGGCTGAGCCCGGCCACGGTCGCCATTGCGTCGAGTTCGACCGGTGTCGCATAGTGCAAGGTCACCGGGTAGTCGGAGCTGTCCCCATGCAGGTCGGTGAGCGTGTGCACGATGTGAATCCGCCGTCCACTCGGGTCGTGACGGCTGGTCACGGTGTGAGCGCCGCCGGCGGCCGGGGTGCGGTGCTCGACGCGACGACCTTCATTGTCGAAGCGGGACGGGTCAGGTACAAAGGCCTCGATGAACAGGCGGCCACCTGGGTGAAGATGGCGGGCGACGGCGCTGATGCATGACTGCTGGGCGTCGTGGCTCAGCATGAAAATGGTACTGACCGCACAGACCGCGACTTGGTAGTCGTGCCGCGGCAGGTCGAAGTCGGCCAGATCCGTCCGCAGCACACCTACCAGGTCCGCGCCGGGCTGGGCCTGCAGCTGGGCGATCATCGCGTCGCTGGCTTCTATTCCGTCCACGGCTACCCCGGCGCGAGCCAATGGGATAGCCAGCCTGCCGGTGCCCACCCCCAACTCGAGCACAGTGCCGCCGGCAGCGGCCGCGGTCAAGGCGACCACCGCCGGGGCGGCGTCAAAGCGGGCGCCGTAGAGCTCGTCGTACACCGACGCATGGGTCTGCCCGTAAGCCGCTGGATCGCGAGAGGTCACGTCCGCAAGTCTGCCCCCGGTACGAACACGCCCTGTCAGGACCTACCCGGCGCCGGGCGCGTGCCGGCATTTGGCCGAGGGAGGCGACCACGGTCAGTCGGCGAGCTCGAGACCGGCGGGCAGGTCGGTGCAATGCACCACCCCTAGCCGCTGGGTCGCCCTGGTGAGTGCGACATACAGATCGCCCAGACCGCGGGTCGATTGGCCGGCCATCTCCGCCGGTTCCACCAGCAACACCGCGTCGAACTCCAGCCCCTTCGCCTCCCGCACCGCCAGCACCGCCACCCGGTGGCCTGGCCCGGCATTGCGGGATGCCTGCGGAACCGCGTCGCGGACAGCCGCCAGCACAACGTCCTGCAGGTCGTCGGGGACCAGCACCGCGAGTTGACCCTCGTCGTGGGCGCGCACCTCTTCGGCAGCGGCCGCGGCCACCGCCGCGCCCAGCTCGTCGCGCTCGACCCGGCGCGCCCACGGCGGGAAGCCGCTGCTGCGGACCGACGTCGGCACCGACAGTCGGCTGTCGATCCTGGCCAACACCCCGACAGCAGCGTCCATGATCTCCACCGGCGTGCGGTAGTTGACCGTCAGCTCCTCCAACCGCCAGCGGTTACCCACATGGGGCCGCAGCGCCTTCGACCAGTTGGTGACGCCGGCCGGATCCGACGTTTGGGCCACGTCACCGACCACGGTCAGCGACTTGACGGGGCATCTGCGCATCACCATCCGCCAGCCCATCGCCGACAGCTCCTGCGCCTCGTCGACGATCACGTGGCCGTAGCTCCACTCTCGATCGGCTGCCGCTCGATCGGCCGTGCTGTCATCGAAGGGGTCGTCGGTGTGCAGATCGGCCAGGTCTTCCGCGGACAGCATGCCAAGGGTGAAGCCGATGCCTGCGTCCTCCTCGTCCGCAGTAGCAGCGCCCAGGGCGTCCAAGGATTCCTGCGCATAGCGCACGTCGTCGATCCGCTGCTTGGACCAGGCTCTGTCGGCGGTGCCGATGTCGCCGAGCAGCTCCGCTGCTTCGTCGAGTAGTGGCACGTCGCCGACCGTCCACGGCTCGGACATCTTGCGCAGCAACGCTTTCCGTTGCCCGGGGGACAGCGATCTGGCGGCGAAGAGCAGCCGGCGCTCGTTGCCGAACAGTTCGGCCACCAACTGTTGTGAGGTGATGGCCGGCCACAGATCTGCCAGTGCGGCAACCACGGCGGGATCGGCCGTCATCTCCTTCCGGATCTCGGCTAGGTCGGCCTGCGGCGAGGCATCGACGTCCGGAGACTGCTTGACTCCCGGCCGGCCGGCAATCTGCTTGGCCAACCCGTCCAGCACCACTCGCAGGAAGACCTGCCGCGCCTTGTTGTGTGGCAGCCGCGATCCCCATGCCTGCCGCTGCGCCTTGGCGAGCAGACCAGGCTCGAGCCGCAACTGGCCACGGTCATAGTCGAAGGTCCTCGACCGCTTCGGCATCCGCTGCCGGTCGAGCACCGCATGGTCGATTACCGCGGCCATCGAGTGCCGGCCCTTGAGCTCTGCGGCCTCCGGTGTGTCGCCGGCGGTCGCCCTCACCCCTGGGAACAGCGTCCCGATGGTCGCCAACACCACGCTGGACTCGCCGAGCGACGGCAACACCTGGCCGATGTACTCCAGGAAGGTGACATTCGGACCGATCACCAGCACCCCGTGACCGCCGAGCCGCTCGCGGTGGGTGTACAGCAGATAGGCGGCGCGGTGCAGCGCCACCACCGTCTTGCCGGTGCCGGGGCCGCCCTGCACCACCAGCACCCCCGACCGCTCGGATCTGATGATCCGATCCTGCTCGGCCTGGATGGTGGCGATGATGTCCTGCATCCGGCCGGTGCGGGGCGCATTGAGCGCCTCCAACAGGGCCGAACTGCCGGCGGCGCCGAGGGCATCGCGGGAATCGGCGTCGACGCCCGGCGCGCCCTGCAAGTATTCGTCGGCCACCGACCGCACCGTCCGCCGGAGGGTCTGCAGATGACGCCGGCGAACAACGCCCTGCGGATTCAGCGCTGTCGCGGTGTAGAACGGCGCAGATGCCGGCGCCCGCCAGTCGATCAGGATCTGCCGGCGCTCGCTGGTGCCATCGGTCAGCCCCATCCGGCCGATGTGGATCATGTCTTCCCGCTGCTCGTCCTGGTCGAGGTCTTGCTGACTTTCCCGGTCCAGCCGGCCGAAGCACAGCTTGTCCTCGGCGGCGGTGAGCGCTGACACTTCCTGGGAGTACCTGTACTGCAACGCATCTCGGTTGAAGCGCCCCGCGGGCGTGCCGTCCGAGGAGAACCTGGCGTCGTCCTTGCGCCGGACTGCATCTGCCCGCATCTCGGCCAGCCGCACGTACATCACGTCCAGGTACTCTTGCTCCTCGGCGATGCTTGGATCGATGACGACGGCATGGCGGTTGGTTGGCAGGTCAGTTGACTGGTCAGTTGACTGGGCCGCCAACTCAGCGGCCGGCTGGGCGGGGGCGGCATCGTGGTTCTCGAGGCGGTGGGTCATCAGGCTCCTGGCAGGGCAACAGCGGACACGCGATTCGGGGGCCATCAAAGCTACCGCAGCCGAGCACCGCAGGGTGCGCGCGTCCACTCAGCGCCGCCACGCCGCTCGTCCGAAATCAAGCATCGCCGTCGTGGATGCCGGCGCTGTGCTGCGTTAACGGGGAGCCCTGCGGAAGATCGGCGCCACCACCCGTAGCCCGAGAATCGCTGCCACCAACAACAGGTTGTAGCCGATCAGCGCGTACAGGCTCACCGCTTTCGTCACCATCGGGCCGCCGTCGGTGGCCAGCAGCACCACCGACATGATCCCGGTGCTGGCGGCGATCACCGCCAGCAGCACCTGGTTGAGCAACGAGCTGATGAAGGCGCGATCCCGCTCGTCCGCCAGCGGCCTGATGTTGACGTTGAACCGACCGTGCTCGGCGGCGGCGGCGATCCGCTCCAGCCGGCGCGGCAGCCGGCGCAGAATCGGTGCAAGGGCGACGATTTCGTCGATGGCCGCGCTCTTCAACGTCTCGGCATTGACCTGGTCGGTCACCAGATCGGCAGCCACGGCTCTCGCCTCGGTGACGAGGTCGAACTGCGGTGCGAGCTCGCTGAGCGTGCCTTCCACGGTGGCCAACGCCCTGAACACGGCCGCTACCTCCGGCGGGATGCTGAGCCGGTGCGCGGCCACCACCCGGAACAGCTGACCGAACATCTGTGCCCCGCCGGCCGGCACCGCCACCGAGCCGCCGACCACGTAGCGCGCCAGGAACCGTCCGAGGTCTCTTTCCAGCTCGGTAGTGTCCACGTCCTCCGGCCGCGGCACCAGCTCCAGCAACGCGTCGGACACGGCAAGGGGATCTGCCTTGTCGACGCCCACCAGCAGTCGCAGCAGCGCTTCCCGCAGTACCTGGTCGAGTCGGCCGACCGATCCGAAGTCGAGGAATCCGATACTGCCGTCGGTCAGCATCAGGATGTTCCCAGGGTGCGGATCGGCGTGGAACAGCCCGTCGATCACCACTTGCTGCACCAGGAAGTTCAGCACGATCCTGGCGGGGCCCAACGGGTCTGCGATGTTGGCGGCCTCGGCCAGCCTAGTCCCATCTAGTCGCTCCATCACCAGCACCCGTCCGGTCGACAGCTCGGGATAGACTTGCGGGATCCGGACAGATTCGTTGCGCCGCAACGCTTCCGACTCGCCTGCCGCGGCCAGGTTGGCGGCCTCGACCCGGTAATCAAGCTCCTCGCGGAGCGCGACGGCCATCCCCTCCGCCAGCCGGCCGGCGCCTACCGTGCCGGCCCAGTCCGTCCAGGCTTCCAGCCTGCCGGCGAGCTGGAAGGCGATATCCAGATCTCGCTCGACGGTGGCACTGATGCTCCGGCGCTGCACCTTCACCACCACCCTGCTGCCGTCGTGCAGGGTCGCCGAGTGCACCTGGCCGACCGATGCGGCCGCCATCGGCTGCTCATCGAACTCGGCGAACAGCTCCGTAACAGGCGCACCGAGTTCGGACTCCAGCAGCGGCCGTACTTCGGCCCATGGGACCGGTGGGGCATCGTCCTGCAGCGTTTTGAGTTGGTCGACCACCTCGCCGGCCACCAGATCGCGGCGGGTGGCGAGCAGCTGCCCGAGTTTGACGAACGTCACCCCCGCGTCGTTCAGGGTGGCGGTGAGTGCGACGCCGAACCGTGTCCTGCCCTCGGGAGTGGCCAGCGCCCGCCTGCGACTACCCCGCAGGTACGGCCACAGCCCACGGCGGATGGTGATTCGCACGATCTGGAAGTACCGGCGCGACCGGCGGATCCGGCCCCGCAGTCCCCGCCCCCATTCCCTGGCGGGCGGAACGCTGCCGTACGGCACGAAAGCCTCGGCCACCACCAGGAACAACATCGAGGCGAACAGCACGGCGAAGGCCGCCAGTAGCAGGAACCACCAGCCCCGGTTTCCGTAGCTCTTCAATGCCGACTGGCTGACGACGCCGGTGAGGATCGGTCCGGTCAGCAAGACGGCGAAGGCGCCCCCCAGCAGCAGCCTGATGATGCCCAGTCGCAGTCCGAGCATCCGCTGGATCAGGTATCCGAACAGCAGCGCAGCCAGCGCGTCGAAGAACAGTGCTACCGCGCCATTCAGAAATCCCATGCTCGCCCCTCCGGATCGTCGCGACGTGTCACAGCGCCACCGTGGTTGATCCGAAATCCCAGTAGCGGCAGGCGCGCCGCCCTACCATCAGCCGAATGACCAAATTCTGCGCCTGATCAACAAGCAGGATCAAAAGTGCCGCAACAACTCCGGGAAGGATCCAACGGTCAGCACGCCGTCGTCTTCCGGATCCAGCTCGGCCCGCTCCAACACCCAGGTGTCGTTGTTCGGGATGTAGACCGCGCGCAGCCCGACCGCCCTGGCCGGCAGGATGTCGGACCTCGGCGAGTTGCCGATCATCCACGTCGACTCGGCCGAGAGTCCTTGCGCTGCCACGATCTCGGCGTACCGGTCGGGATCCTTCTCCGGCACGATGTGGATGGAGGAGAACAGATCGGCAAGTCCGGAGGCGTCGATCTTGCGTTGTTGCTCCTGCTCGGCACCCTTCGTCATCAGCTTGAGGTCGTGACGGGTCCCCAGCTCGGCCAGCGTGTCGGCCACACCGGGAAACAGTTCGGCCTTGTGCTGCACCAACTCGCCGGCCATCCTGTTGATCTCCAGCCGCTCGGCGTCGGTGCTCGGCCGGTGGTTCAGCGTCTCGAAGCACTCGGCGAGGTTCATCAGGAAGGCCCTGGTGCCGTAGCCGTTGGTGACGATGTTGGCCTGCTCGATGTCGGTCAGGATCTCGCGGATCTCTGCCGACTCCAGCGTCGGATGCTCGACCCAGTCCAGGTAGTCGTTGATCACCCGCTCGAAGTAGACGTTGTTCTGCCACAACGTGTCGTCGGCGTCGAAGATCAGCGTCTGTCGCTCCAGCACGCTGCGCAGCGTAGCGGCAGCACCCGACACCGCACCACCGATGGCCCCACGCAGCATCGTCGCCGACCGGTCGACATGGCAGGCTGACCATCATGGCCAGAACACTTGCTACCGTCACCGCCGTCGAGCTGGACGCCTTGCTCGAGTTCGTCCGACCCCGACATCACCTGGTGCTCAGCACCTTTCGGATGGACGGGTCGGTGCAGAGCTCGCCCGTCACCGGCGGGGTTGACGCGCAGGGCCGGATCGTGATCGCCAGCTACCCGGAGCGGGCCAAGAGCCGCAACATCCGGCGCACCGGCAAGGCCAGCGTGCTGGTGCTGTCCGACGACTTCGGCGGCGCCTACGTCCAGCTGGACGGGGCCGCCGAGGTGATCGACCTGCCGGCTGCGGTCGAGCCGCTGGTCGAGTACTTCCGGGTGATCTCCGGCGAGCATTCCGACTGGGACGAATACCGCGCGGCCATGGTCGAGCAGGGCAAGTGCCTACTGCGCGTCACTCCTGGCAGCTGGGGGCCGATCGCCACCGGCGGGTTCCCACCCGGCCGGGCCTGAGTCGCCGGGCGGTGCCGGCGCGTCAGCCGGCGCATCAACCGACACGGGAGCGGGCGCATCCATCTGCCGAAAAACCGGGAAGACGAAGGGCGCCAGCGTCGCCAGGAAGATCAGGCCGCCGAATGCCCACAGCGCCGCCGTCACCCCCCACCGATCGGCAACGAGTCCGCCGACCAGCGGCCCGATGGGTACCCCGACCCAGGCGCTGGCCCTGATCGCGCCGATCACCCTTGCCAGCAGCTCATGCGGAACTCGCCGGTACCACAGGCCACCGAGAATCGGGTTGATCGCGCCGCCGAACAGGCCGGACAGCAGCGCAACCACACCGACGACTGCGACGCTACGGAATCCGGCCATCACCCAGAACAGCGGCGCACCACCGAGCAGGAAGCCGATGGAGTAGGTCGCCCACTTCCGCATCCGCTGCCCTACCCAAGCGCCGATCAGGTTCCCGACCAGCCCACCGATGCCAAAGCCGGCTGCCAGCACACCGAGGGCCGACGCCAGATGCCCACGATCCAGCACCCAGGTCGGCATCAGCACATCGGACAGGGCAGATTCGGCCAGGTTGGTGACGGCGATCATCGAGGCGAGCCCGAGCATCAGCCGATCCGAGAGCAGGAAGGCGAACCCGATCCGCAACCGGGCAAAATAGCCGCCCTGGTCGTCGGTCGCGCGAGCCTGCTTCCCGCCTTCCGAACCGGACCGCTCAGCTGGCTGCTGCACCGAGCGCGGCACGAACACGCCGATCAGCAACGCCGCCACCCCAAAGGTGATGCCGTCGATCAACACCACGTAGGCGGGTGCGATGAAGGTCAACAGCACCCCGCCGAGTGGAGCGCCGAGCAGCAGTCCGATCTGGTTGGCCGCCGAGTTCAGCCCGGAAATCCGCTCTACCGCAACCTTTCCCAGCCGGGCGACACCCGGAACGAGGACCGTGACGCCGGTATCGGCCACCCCGCGAGCCACGCCGGCGGAACCGGCCAGCACCGCAAGGGCAGGCAGCGACAGGTTGCCGGTCGCGTACAGCACAGGAATGACGCAGACCACCACACCCGCGAACAGGTTGCCCGCCCACACCGCTCGGTGTGCGCCGATCCTGTCGACGAACGGTCCGCTGATCGCGAGCATCGTCACGTACGGAGCTATCTGGACGAACAGCACCAATCCCGTCCGGCCGGCGCTGCCGGTGGTGGTGAGCACCAGCCACGGGATGGCCAGCGCGGACATCGACGTGCCGATCACCGACACCAGGAAGGCCACAAACAATGCCACCAACGGCAGCCGCTGCCCCTTGCTGTGCGGATCGTCGGCTGCACTGGACACCTGGCGACTGTAGGACGCTCGAGCCGCTCGCGCCTTGTCGGACTTCGCCCATCGCGAACTGATCGGCGCTTGGTCACCTCTGGCACTGCCTGTCGGGACAGGACCAGGCACGATGGGGAGGTGAGCACTTCGGCCGTCCCGTCGCCGCCCGGCGATGCGATGCGGCCCGAGGTCAGAGCGGCGCCAGCTGCCGCATCGTCATCCGTTGCCAGCAGTCCAGCTGCCAGCGGGCTCGCTGCCGTAAGCCGACGGTCAGCGCGGCAACGGAGCCCGTGGTGGCATACCGCCCTGCGGGTCGTCGGGTTGGTCGTCATCGCCGTCGTGGTGGTGGCTGTGCTGCGTTCGAAATTCCCCAACCCCGCTCAGTTCTGGCACGCGCTGCGGACCGCCAGCTGGTGGTGGGTACTGGCGGCACTGGGCCTTGAGATGGCGTCTATCGGCATGATGATCCGCCAGCAACGCCGGCTGCTGCGGGCGTTCGGGGTTCCGATGTCGTACGGCCGGATGGGCGCGATCGCCTATTCGGGCACCGCCATTTCGATGTCGGTGCCCGCCGGCGGCGCGGTCTCCGCCGGCTATATGTATCGCAAGTTCCGGGCCAGCGGAGCCAGCCCAGGCACCGCAGCGTCGGTGATGCTGCTGTCGGGCGTCATCTCGTTCACTGCGCTCGGTTTGCTCTACCTTGCCGGCCTGGTGCTGGCGACCTGGACCCGCTTGCAGACGCTGGGACTCGAGCACCCCGTCATCACCGTGCTGATCGGCGCCGTGCTGCTGACGCTGATCATCGCCGTCATCCGGTACCTGGGCTGGCAGCGCAAGCAGGCGGCGCAGGTCCGCCCGACACCGCGGCTGGACACGTTCGAGGGGGCGCATCCAAAGCTGGGGGCCGCCGGCCGCCAGGTGCTGACGGCGTTCCACAGCGCCGGCGTGGTGCGACCGTTGGACTGGAATCTGGCGATCAGCCAATCGCTGGCGAACTGGTCGCTGGACGCGGCCAGCCTGTACGCCTCGACGCTGGCCTTCAACCTGGACGTCGACCTGTGGCAGCTGGCGTTGTTGTACCTGGGTATCCAACTGGTGCGACAGATTCCGATCAGCCCTGGCGGCATCGGGCTGATCGAGGCCTCGCTGCTGGCCGGCCTGGTGTCTGCGGGCGCGGCGCAAGGTCCGGCGGCGGCCGCGATCGTGGTGTACCGGTTGTTCTCCTGCTGGCTGTTGATCCCGGTCGGGTTCTCGCTGATGGGATTGCTGGCCGTTAGCGATCGGCGGCGCGGCATCGTCGAGCCGGACGACGAGGACGCGGCTCCCGCATAACCACCATAGGACCCGCGAACCTCGGTCCGTCGTTCACCTTTCGGTGACCTGGTGGCCCTACGCTTCCGCCCATGAGTAGCGCTGCCGTCAGCCAGGCCTCCGCCATCTCCCCAGCAACCCGCGGGCAGGTACTGGCCTGGGGGCTGTGGGACTGGGGATCGGCCGCGTTCAACGCGGTGATCGTCACTTTCGTCTTCTCGGTGTATCTGACCGGCTCGGTGGGCAAGCACGTCGCCGGCGCCGGGGCGTGGTTCTCCTGGTCGTTGGGCATCGCCGGCTTCTTCATCGCTGTGCTCGCGCCGGTTACCGGTCAGCGGGCCGACGCCGGCGGCCGCCGCAAGATGGCACTCGGCTTCTGGACCGGGCTGGTGGTGCTGGCCATGCTCGCGCTGTATTTCGTCAAGAACGAGGCGTCGTACTTCTGGCTCGGCCTGGTACTGCTAGGTGTTGCCTCGGTGTTTGCCTCGTTCGCCGAGGTGTCCTACAGCGCCATGATGCGGCAGATCTCGACGCCGCAGACCATCGGTAGGGTGTCGGGATTCGGCTGGTCGATGGGTTACTTCGGCGGCATCATCCTGCTGTTGGTGAGCTACTTCGGCTTCGTCTCCGGTGATGACAATTCACCGCTGAAGGGATTTTTCGGCATCACCAACGTCGGTGGTTTCAATATCAGGGTGGTCGCCGTGATGGCGGCCATCTGGTTCGCGATCTTCGCGCTGCCGGTGCTGTTCAAGGTTCCGGAGACACCAGGACTGCCCAAGGACAAGCGGGCCGGGTTCCTGGAGTCGTACCGGATCTTGTTCCGCGACCTGCGCGAGCTGTGGAACGTCGACCGGAATGCGGTCTACTTCCTGCTGTCCAGCGCGCTGTTCCGGGACGGCCTGGCGGCGATCTTCTCCCTCGGCGCGGTGCTGGCAAACTCGGTATACGGCATCAGTTCTGCCGATGTGCTGATCTTCGGTGTCGCGGCGAACGTGGTGTCGGCGGCCGGTGCGCTGATCGGCGGCCGGTTCGACGATCGAGTCGGTCCGAGGCGGGTGATCGTCATCGCGCTGATCGGGCTGCTCGTCACCTCGCTGATCCTGCTGATGGTGTCCGGGCCGATGATGTTCTGGATCTTCGGACTGATCCTGGTGCTGTTCGTCGGGCCGGCCCAGTCGTCCTCGCGGACGTACATGGCCAGAATCGCCCCGCTCGGTCGAGAGGGCCAGATGTTCGGGCTGTACACCACGACCGGCCGCGCGGTGTCGTTCCTGGCGCCGGCACTATTCGGCCTGTTCGCCACCGTATTCGGCGCGGACCGCTGGGGAATTATCGGCATCATCTTGGTGCTCGGCGGCGGCCTCGCGGCGCTGCTGCCGGTGGGCAACGCTGTCGACAAGGCGTTGGTCGGCGCCAACAGCTGACCCCGCGCTCGCCTGAACCCATCGCTGTTGAAGTCCGACCGGTGAATCCAGATCGGTTCGGCGTGCGTCATATCGGCAACACATCCGGCGACGACAACGCGAGGTGACGACGATGACCCAGTTGACGACTTGGCAGCCACCGCGCCCGATCGGCACCCGCTGGCAGCGCATCACCGACAGCATGCGGCTGCTGGCTTCGGCGGTCGGGTTCGTCGGCCAGTGGGGTGAAGAGACGATGCGCCACCGTGCGCTTCGGTATGGTCTGAACAATGAACCATGCGGTCCAGGACGGGCCCGCGAGCATTGATCGCAGCACCGCAATCCAAGGCGAGGGCGGCGCACCCATTGCCGTCAGTGCACAGGTATTCCTCAGCTTAGTGATTGCCGGTGACGGCGACCGTCCAGTTGAGTGACCCGACACGCCCCGGATACGTAGCGTGCGCGATCGTCGAGTTCACGGTCTTGGTTGCCTTGCTGGGGTGGATCGCGATCCGGACGTACCCACGGAGGGCGCGAATCGGAACCACTGCCGCTGACATCGACGATCCGCTTGTCGACGAGTTTTCCGTCCGTCGCGGTGTCCTTGACCGAAGCACGCCACACCTTTGAGCGGCCCTGTCGCGTCGCTGCTCGACCCCACTCAAGGCAGAGCAGTTCGGCGGTGATCCGGACCAGGTGTCCGGGGGACAGCCCAGCCGACGCTTCCGGCAACACCGTCTTGGCCCGGATGCCGCTACCGGAGTTGCCCCGATTCCGGCCCTCGACGGCATGTTCGTCGAGACTCGGCCTCCCGGTGCGCTTCCTCCAGGCCGAACCCGCCGTCTCCGTGTGGGCCGCAGAGCACCGAAGTGACTGCCCCGTAGGCATTGATCCATTGGTTCCATCGGGCGTTGTAGTCGGCATCGGCCCGACTCGCGGCGGCTGTGACGTCAGCGCCCTGTTCGTGCAGATTCGCCGGAAGGCTGTCAATCAGATACGTCCGCATGGCATCCAGATGATGCCAAAGCTGGTTGGCGTAGGCACAACTCTCCTGCAGGGCTGCGGCCAATAACTCTGCCTCGGGTCGGTCGTCTTCGAGGAGTTCGGTTCCACGCTTTCGGAGTGAGCGATCAGCATCAAGGATCTCGGGCTGTGGTATCCGCTCCATTGCTGCCCTCCCGGGTTGGTTGTTCGCCGCGTGATGGTTCATTGACATGTTCGTCGATCTCTTCAGCTAGTGAGGCAGTACCGGGCGGCCCTGGGACTGATACGCATGCCGTGGCCACTGACGGAAGCGTCCAGGTGCAGAAATCCTTCGCGCACCACTGGGCAGCCGTCCACCAGCTGAGGTTCCAGACGGGCGTGGTCGACGAACCATTCGATGTGCCGAAGATTCGGCGCCGCCGCGGCAACGGGTGCGTGCAGCGATGGCGCACAGTGGGCAGAGACGTCCAGGTTGTGGGCGGCAGCGAAGGCCGCGCCGCGCAGCCAGCCGGTGTATCCGCCGCACCGGGTGACATCCAGTTGTAGGCAGTCGACGACATCGATTAGGCGCCGTACCTCGTAGAGATCGGCCGCGTACTCCCCTGCTGCAACATCGCAGGTCACCGCGCCGCGGACAAGCCCGAGACCTTCGACGTCGTCACTGGAAACGGGTTCTTCGAACCAAACGACCCCCAGCTCGTCCAGCGCTCGTCCTATCCGACGCGCCTGGCCCCGGGTATAGCCGCCGTTGGCGTCGACCATCAGCTCGACGCCGTCGTCAGCCAGCTCATGCAGTTGCTGGACCCTTCGCAGGTCGCGGTCTACCTGATCGCCCCAGCGTTCGGCGATCTTGATCTTCATGGCCGTGCAGCCTGCGTCGGACCACTGTTGCACCTGGAGGGCCAGCTGGTCCTCGTTGAGGGTGGTAAAGCCGCCGGATCCGTAGACCAGAACCGAACTACGCACCGCTCCGAACAGGCCGCTGAGCGAGGCATTGAGTAGATGCGCCTTGAGGTCCCACAACGCGATGTCGACAGCGCTGATGGCTTGCATGACCAGCCCGCGGGTGCCGATATTGCGGCATGCCCGGTGCATGGCCGACCAGCAGGCGGCCACGTCGAGCGGGTCGAGTTCCCGGATCGCGGAGCTGAGATGCTCGTGGATCACGGTGGCTGCGGCCGGGCTGCTGTAGGTCCAACCCAGGCCTTTCATGCCGCCGGCCTTGATCTCGACGGTGACGGCGATGGTCGCATCCCAGGTCAGAGTGCCGTCCGCCTCGGGTTCCGGCGTGGGGTATCTGTAGACGCCGGTGGTGATGGTGTCGATATGGGCGCGAACCTTGCCGGTCACGACGCCTCCTGCGCGGCCGCTCGTCGGCTCGGGACGGCAGCCGATTCGGCTCCTCTGGCAGGCCGATTGATCGCGATATACATCGGAAGGCTCCTGGCGCCTGAGCGTTGGCCCGAGCCGGCAAACCGGCCCTGGATGGTGGCCAGCACCCGCGCGGTGAACTCGGACGCTGGGCCGTGGCTCGCTGCTCGCACTGCTTTTGTCAACACAGCGCTGACGATCCTGGACAGTTCCGGAGGGGCCAGTTCGCCGTGAGCCGCCCGGTTCGCCACCGCGACGGCTTGCGGGTACAGCAGGCAGATCACCGTGTCTTCGGTGCGCTGATACTCCCCGGTTCCATTCCTCTGGCGGCGAGATACCGCTAGCTGGTGTATTGCAACCCTGAGTCGCTGGGCATCATCACCCAACACGCTTCCCCCCTCCAGGCCGGTGCCTCGTCCCGTCACCATCACCTCACGCCGGACATCGCGGATTGCCGGCTCGGTTGTCACGGTCATCTATCAAGACTCCTCGCTATTCGACACGGCACGCCCCATAGGCGGCACGGCAGGCGCAGCTGTCGCGGGCGCTGGCGACCAGGCGGCCAGTCTCAAGATCGAATCGTTGACCAGTAACCTCAGTGGCCAAGCAGCGCGACTCAACTAGTGTGCGCCTATTCGTTGCGATTGCGCAACTAGTGCAGATGAACACGCATCATCGCTGCGTCGGGACGGTTCGTTCGAGGGAGGTCAGTTTGTAGGGGCGCCGTCGGCGGTGGTTCGGCTGGCGCTCCAGGTGCGGTGGGTCGTCTGCCGTAAGGCTGCACCGATACGGTTGGCGGCGCAATGATTGCGTGTTGGCCAGTAGTTGCGGTCGCGCACATTCGGTTGCATACTGGCCGCGTGCCAACCCGACGACAAGCACCCGCACCCGACCCAGCGCTGACCCGTCAGGTGAATGCGGTGATGGCGGCCGCCAGGGTGCTGATGGCCGCCGTCGCGTCCTCGGTGGCGGAGGTCGAGGATAGGGTTTCGCTGCCGCAGCTTCGAGTGCTGGTGATGCTAGACGCCCATGGACCGCTCAACCTTGTCGCCGTCGCCGACGCGCTCGGGGTGCACCCGTCCAACGCCACCAGGGCAGTCGAGCGGCTGGTAGTGGCCGGACTCGTCGATCGACGAGACGTGCCCACCGACCGGCGCAACGTATCGCTCACCCTGACCACCGGCGGCCAGGCGCTGGTGAACTCCGTTTTCGCCCATCGCCGGGCCGTCATCGAACGGGTCCTTGACCGAATGCCCGAGAGCAAGCGACGAGCACTCCCCACTGCGCTGGAATCGTTCGCCACCGCAGCGGACGATGTCTTCGAATCCCATGCCGGGCAACCACAGTGGGCCCACTAGAACGCGGGAGCAATGAATGGCCGTACACGTCGAAGCTGACCCCGCCACCGGGCAGACCGTCTTGGTATTCGCGCTGGCGGCTGACATCCATGACGGCCCGGTATCGGTGGTGGGCTCGTTCAACCACTGGACGCCGGGCGAGCATGTGCTGCAGGAACACCCCGACGGCACCCGCAGCGCGCGGGTCACGATCGACCCCGACACCGATGCGGACATCCACTTTCGCTACCTGGGCTCCGGCGGCGTCTGGTTCGACGATCCCGACTCTGACACCATCGAATTCGGGTCGATCACGGGTGGCCCTGCGCAGTCGACCTCCATCGACCCCGTCACGACTCCGGTCAAACCACCGTCCACACCACCATCCCCGAGGGCGGGGTAGCGGGTCGGCCGCGACACATTCGGTCGTTACTCCACCAGACGACGAGGCGTCAACATGCACTAGGGGTCGACACCGTCGGGCAGTCGCCGGTGCGCGATCACTTGCTTGGCAAGGTTGGGTAGCGATCGGTGCAATTGCACTGAGGCCTGATGCAGCTGGTGGTAGGCCGCCTGAGTCGTCAGATCCGTGGTGGCCATCATGATTCCGATCGCCACACCGATTTCACGGTGAACGTCGGCGCTGCGCCGGGGCCGTACCGGTTCGCGCAGTACGAGTTCACCTGTCAGGGCCAGCGAGCCGTAGGCCGCGAAGATGGCTCCGGTGGCGATACCCAGGTCGTCGAAGGCGTGCGGCCAGTTGGAATAGAACGTCAATGCTGCGCGATGATCCGGACCCAAGTACAGCCGATAACTGACCACGCTGCGAATATTGGTGGCTTCGGTGACTTGAGCTCCGAACACCGGCCAACGCGGATCGTCCATGAGGTCGCCGCACATCACCAGATCGTTGGTATCCAGGACGTCCAATACGGGTCCTTCGTCGGTGTCGTCCCTGATCCGGTCGACCAGCCCTGGTACATCACTGGTGGCCGCAACGATGCGGACCTCGTCGTGATCGATGACGGTCAGGGAGGTGTGCTGGCTGCGCGGCATGCACACCGCCGCCACGTCCACGATGCGGGCCGGACTCAATGCCACCGGCTCGCCGCCCTGCAAAGCCTGGACGAGCGCATTGAAGGCCTCGGCCAGCTCGGCCAGCGCCGCGAATTCTGGTGCCCGCTCCTGCTCATCAGAGGTTGCCATCAGGATCACTGTTCCAGATCAAAGCGCGCAGGACGGCGGCCACCAGCCCCATCCCGCCGACCAGGGAGGCGAGCAGCGGCGCAAACACCGGCGGCCCCGATTCGAGGTAGGGCAGTGTCTGGGACTCGGCAAGTTTGGGGGCGCCCTCCATCGCCCGCAGCTCCCAGGGGCATCGGCAACGGTCTGAGCCATCTCAATATTCTCCTTCGTCACAAGCGGACTGAATTCGTCGGCCATGAATGTTTCGCGAGCCAGGGTGCCGGGTACCCCAAACAAGGGACGCTTTGAACGCGACTGGATTTGGCGAGCGTTACCAGCCCGCCACTGCGATCCCGCATGTTTGGTCTACTCGCAATAGTTGCAATTTGCAATGATTGGGCAGAGACTCGGTCGATGACGAGTGGTCAGGTCCCGCCGGGACAACGCGGCGCAGGCCAACACGCCGCAGGCAACGCGGAGGCCGCTGCGGTGCTGGGCGCCTGCCGGGTCCTGGTGGCAGTGAGCGCGCAATCCATCGCCGCCGTCGGGGACGTGGCCGATCTCACCCAGGTGCGCGCTCTGGTCATCGTGGCCAGCCGCGGCTCGGTGTCATTGGGCGAGCTGGCTACCGCGGCGAACATTCACCTGACCAGGGCGAGCCGGCTGTGTGATCGGCTGGTGGCCAAGGGCCTGATCAACCGCGCAGATGATCCCGCCGATCGGCGCCAGCTGATCTTGACGCTGACTCCTACCGGTGGGCGCGTCGTGGACACCGTGATGAAGCGTCGGCGCCAGGTGATCGAGCCCATGCTGGCGCGGATGCGCCGGCAGATGACCGGCCACCGCCGAGCCGAGCTGGTCTCACTGCTGCAAGACTTCGCCGCTGCCGGCGGCGAACCATCCGATCCTGACCTGTGGGCCATGGGCTGGACGACCTGATCACGCGCAGCTCGTGCGTGATGACGTGACGAGGGAGACGATTCGAATGCCACGCATCATTGTGGTGACCGGTTCCAGTGGCGGAATCGGGCGGGCCAGTGCTATCGCATTCGGGGCTCGCGGCGACACCGTCGTGTTGGTGGCGCGCGGAGCGAAGGGGCTGGCCGGTGCCGCGGAGCAGGTAGTGCGGGCCGGTGGGACGGCCCACGTGATGGCCGCCGACGTCGCCGACGCCGACCAGGTGTTCGCCGTCGCGGCGAAGGTCGAGGCCGACCTTGGTCCGATCGATATCTGGGTGAATGTGGCGTTCACCTCGGTGTTCTCACCATTCGATCAGGTCAAACCCGAGGAGTACAAGCGGGTGACCGAAGTCAGCTACCTCGGCTACATCTACGGCACCATGGCGGCGCTGAAGTACATGAAGCCGCGCGACCGCGGCACCATCGTGCAGGTCGGTTCAGCGCTGGCCTATCGTGGCATTCCGCTGCAGACCGCATATTGCGGCGCCAAGCACGCCATCCAGGGTTTTCACGAGGCGCTGCGCTGCGAGCTGCTGCACGACAAGAGCAACGTGCACGTCACGATGGTGCAGATGCCGGCCGTCAATACACCGCAGTTCTCCTGGGTGCTGTCCCGGCTCCCCCGGCACGCCCAGCCGGTACCGCCCATCTACCAACCCGAGTTCGCGGCCCGCGGCGTGCTGTACGCGGCCGACCACCCGCATCGACGCGAGTACTGGGTTGGCGCCAGCACGATGGCCACCCTGGCCGCCAATGCGATCGCACCCGGCCTGCTCGACCGCTATCTCGGCAAGACCGGGTTCGGATCACAACAGACCGACCAACCCCACGATCCCGATGCGCCGGTGAATCTGTGGGAGCCGGCCGACGGCGAGCCCGGCAAGGACTACGGGGCGCACGGCATCTTTGACCAACAAGCTCACCAGGGCGACCCGCAATTGTGGGCCTCGCATCATCACGGTGTATTCGGGGTGGTCGCGGCCGGCGCAGCTGCGGCTGTCGGGGCGCTGCTGTGGCGGCAACGATGACGAAACGTGCTGGCAGCCGCGGAGTCTGGATCCTTTTCGCGGTTCACCTCGGGCAAGGCGCACTGCTGCTGGCTAGGCCAGGAGCCGTGCTGCCCGCTGTAGCCCGCCCGCAGGGCACGCCCCCGGAGTGGATCGCCCGGCTGCTGGGGATCCGCATGCTCGCGCAGGCTGCTGCTGAAGGCATCCGGCCAAGCCGCAGCGTGCTGGGCACCGCCGTTGCGGTGGATCTCGTGCACGCCGCCAGCATGGTCGGCGCTGCTCGACTCTGGCCCCGATATCGGCGCGCAGCGTTGGCCAGCGCCGGCAGCGCCGGCGTGTCAGCTGTCGCCGGTGCGTTGCTCGCCAGGACGCGGCCATGACCGCCACCGACGGCACCGGTGATCAGATCCGGCCACGCGTGCTCCGCGAATACGCCCTGTTGGCGGACGGTGAACGTGGCGCCATCGTCGGACCCCGCGGCGACATCGTCTGGATGTGCGCACCGCGCTGGGACAGCGACGCGATCTTCACCTCGCTGATCGGTGGCCAAGGCGCGTACACCGTCGCCCCGACCGGTCGCTACGTCTGGGGCGGTTACTACGAAGAGGGCTCGATGATCTGGCGCAGCCACTGGGTCACCGAGGACGGGATCGTCGAATGTCGCGAGGCGCTGGCCTTTCCCGGCGATGCCGACCACCTCGTGCTGCTGCGTCGCATCCACGCCGTGGAACGAGCCACCTCGGTCGACATCGTCTTCGAACCGCGCGCCGGCTACGGCAGTGAGCCATTGGATGATCTGCATCGCCATGACGGTGTGTGGACCGGACGCAGCGGCCGGCTCAACGTGCGCTGGACCGGCGGCGGCGATGCCCGGCCCGGGCGGCATCGGCAGGCGCTGCACACGGTGCTGCAGCTGGACGCCGGCGAGCACCACGACCTGGTCCTGGAACTGAGCGAACACGCCCTGCCCGACCAACCTGTCGATGCCGATGCTGCTTGGCGCGCCACCGAAACCGCCTGGCAGGCAGCAGTTCCGACGCTCAACGGCGCCGTCGCCCCCAGCGACACCAGGCGCAGCTACGCGGTGCTGCGCGGGCTCACCTCGGCCGGCGGTGGGATGGTCGCCGCGGCCACCACCAGCCTGCCGGAGCGGGCCGAAGCGGGCCGCAACTACGACTACCGCTACGTCTGGATTCGTGACCAGTGCTACGCCGGTCAAGCCGTCGCCGCGGCCGGGCACCACCCGCTGCTCGACGATGCCGTCAACTTCGTCGGCGAACGACTGCTGGAACACGGCGACCAGCTGGCACCTGCCTACACCACTACCGGCACAGCCGTTCCCGACCAGCGTCATCTTGATCTGCCCGGCTACCCGGGCGGCTACGACATCGTCGGCAACTGGGTCAACCAGCAGTTCCAACTCGACGCCTACGGCGAGGCGTTGCTGCTGTTCGCCGCGGCCGCCCGGCACGACCGCCTCGACACCGAACACTGGCGGGCCGCCGAAGCCGCCGCCGACGCCATCGCCCGCCGCTGGACAGAACCAGATGCGGGTATCTGGGAGATCGACAACCGTCCATGGACACACAGTCGCCTGACCGCCGCCGCTGGTCTGCGGGCCATCGCTGCTGCGCAACCAGCCAAGGCGGCCGACTGGGCCGCCCTCGCCGATCGCATCGTCGCCGACACCGCTGCCACCTCCGTGCACCAGGACGGGTACTGGCAGCGCTCACCGAAAGACCAAGCACTGGACGCCGCGCTGCTGCTACCCGGGCTCCGCGGCGGTATTCCCGCCGACGACCCGCGCACCATCGCGACCCTGGACGCTTACCTGCGTGACCTCACCCGCGACGGCTACGCCTACCGGTTCCGGCACGACGATCGGCCCCTGCGCGACGCCGAAGGGTCGTTCCTGCTGTGCGGATTCCTCGTCGCCCTCAGCCTGCACCAACAAGGCCGAGACCTCGAAGCCCGCGCCTGGTTCGAACAGACGAGGGGCGCCTGCGGACCGGCGCAACTGTTCAGCGAGGAATACGACGCCCAGCAACACCAGCTGCGCGGCAACCTCCCCCAAGCCTTCGTCCATGCTCTGATGATCGAAGCCTCAGCCCGGCTCTCCAGCGACTAACAACAGCGAGAAACCCCGGCCGAACCGCGACACTGCCGGGTAACCATCCACAGATCCGCACCACCAACCGGAGGCTCAGCAATGACAACGCCAGATGACCAGGGCGCAACGACCGCACCGGAACATGACGTGTTGGCCGGAGACGAACCCGGCGACCCCAGCACCGACATCATGGGCGGACCGGAACCCACCCCACCCGGGACCGACGTAATGGCCGGCGAAGAACCCGACGATCCCGACACCGATGTGATGGGCGAAAGCGAGCCGGTCGATCCGCCGTCGTAGCTCGACATCACGGCGCAGCAGCTCCGCCGCCGGCGCGCTTAACCGTTGCAGCATCAGGCATCTGCCTCGTTCGGGGCAGGGCGGCCGGAACCCGATGGCCGTCGGGCACGTCCCCTACCGCTAGCAGCCAGCACGACCGCTTGACTTATACCCCCCATGGGTATAGACCTAAGCGATGTTCTCCGCAGTGTTGCATGCACTTCGCGTCACCGGATCGATGACCTGGCAAGTGGCCTGGTCGCTGATCCTCGGATTCACCCTGTCGGCCATGATCGAGGCACTCGTCCCCAAGTCGACCATCGCCCGGCTGCTGCCGGACGACCGGCCGCGCAGCCTAGTGACCGCGGCCGGGCTGGGCGCCGCCTCGTCGTCGTGTTCCTACGCCGCGGTGGCGCTGGCGCGCTCGTTGTTCCGCAAGGGCGCGGACTTCACGGCTGCGATGGCGTTCCAGTTCGCCAGCACCAACCTGGTCGTCGAACTCGGCCTGATCCTGGCGCTGCTGTTGGGCTGGCAATTCACCCTTGCCGAATTCGTCGGCGGACCGCTGATGATCCTGCTGCTGGCGCTGCTGTTCCGCCGCCTTCTCACCCGCAAACTGCGGGAGGCCGCCCACACCCAGGCCGACAGAGGTGTGGCCGGGTCCATGGAAGGACACGCCGGCATGGATATGAGCATCAGCACCACCGGCAGCTTCTGGCGGCGACTTGGCTCGTCGGCCGGGTTCACCTCGGTCAGCCACAACTTCGTGATGGAGTGGGCCGCGATCCTGCGGGATCTCGTCGTCGGGCTGTTCATCGCCGGCATGGCCGGCGCCTGGATCCCGGACAGCTTCTGGCAACACCTGTTCTTCGCCGACCACCCGCTGCTGGCCAAAATCTGGGGGCCACTGATCGGCCCGCTAGTCGCGGTCGTCACCTTCGTCTGCTCCATCGGCAACGCCCCGCTGGCCGCGGTGCTGTGGAACGGCGGCATCAGCTTCGGCGGCGTCATCAGCTTCATCTTCGCCGACCTGATCATCATCCCGCTGCTGCTCATCTACGCCAAGTACTACGGCAAACGGATGGCCTGGTTCCTGTTCGGCACCTTCTACGCCACCATGGCGGCCGCCGGCTACTTCATCGAACTCGTCTTCGGCCCCCTCGGACTGATCCCCACCGGCCCGCGACACGCCAGCGTCGGCGACAATGGCATCAGCTGGAACTACACCAGCTGGCTGAACATTGTCTTCCTGGCGCTCTCAGCGGTGCTCATCTGGCGGTTCTTCCGCACCGGCGGACGACCGATGCTCGCCATGATGGGCGGCAACCCCGACAGCACGGACGCCGGCGGCGAAAGGCGTCACGCGCACTGACTCCCCGCCCCCAGCCGTCACGCGCTGGCCAGACAAGCACCCGGCTTTGTGCAACAATCCGCGTATGGATGCGGATAACAGGATTTGCGGTCGCGAACCGGACAGTCAGTACGTCGAGCTGGCAGTAGAGGTCTTTTCGATGCTGGCCGATGCGACCAGGGTCCGACTGATCCTGGCGCTACGGATCGAGGAGATGTCGGTCAACCACCTCGCCGAAATCGTCGACAAGTCGCCGGCGGCAGTCTCACAACATTTGGCCAAGCTGCGGCTGGCCAGATTCGTCACCACCCGGCAAGAGGGCACCAGAGTGTTCTACCGGCTGGCGAACGAGCACGCCAGCCAGCTGGTGTCCGATGCGATCTTCCAGGCCGAACACTCGCTGGACGGCACGCCACGACACCACCACCAGCAGACCGGCGAATCCGCGTGAACACACCCGACGCCCACGTCGCCCAGGAGTCTGACGACCACGACCACCACCACGACCACCACCACGACCACGACCACGACCACGAAGGGCACTCGCATCCGACCGGGATGAGAGGGTTCTTCTACGGGCTGTTCGTACCGCACAGCCACGACGCGGCCGACTCCATCGACGATGCCCTAGAGGCCAGCAGCGCTGGCGTCCGAGCGTTGAAGATCAGCCTGTTCGTGCTGCTGGGCACGACGATCCTGCAGCTGGTCGTGGTCCTGATCAGCGCCTCTGTTGGATTGCTGGCCGACACCATTCACAACTTCTCTGACTCGCTCACCGCCATTCCGCTGTGGGTCGCCTTCATCCTCGGCCGCCGGGCGGCGAGCCGGCGCTATACCTATGGCTACGGCCGGGCCGAGGATTTGGCCGGACTGTTCATCGTGCTCGTCGTCGCGCTGTCGGCGATCATCGCGGCCTGGCAATCCATCGACCGGCTGATCAACCCGCGAGCGTTGGACAACCTGTGGTGGGTGATCGCCGCCGGCATCGTCGGCTTCGGCGGCAACGAAATCGTTGCGGTGTACCGCATCCGAGTCGGCCAGCGGATCGGCTCCGCCGCGCTGGTGGCTGACGGCGTGCACGCCCGCACCGATGGATTCACCTCGCTGGCCGTGGTGATCGGTGCCGCGGGTGTGATGCTCGGCTTCCCACTCGCTGACCCCATCGTCGGCATTTTGATCTCCGCGGCAATCATCGCCCTGCTTTGGGGCACCGTCCGCACCATCGGACGCCGGCTGATGGATGGCATCGAACCCAGCTTGCTCGACCGAGCGACCGAAGCGCTGGAACACACGCCAGGGGTACGGTCCGTTTCCGCGTTGCAATTGCGGTGGGTAGGACATCGGCTGCAAGGCGCCGCCACCATCGACGTCACCGACACCACACTCGGCCAGGCCCAGCTGATCATCGACGCCGCCCGAGACCAACTCGCCCAATCCATGCCCAACATCGATCAGATGGCCATTCGCGCGACCGTGACGGCGACCTGAGCAACCAACCATGAT
Source organism: Actinomycetota bacterium (assembly GCA_030853385.1). Classification (GTDB taxonomy): domain Bacteria; phylum Actinomycetota; class Actinomycetes; order Mycobacteriales; family Nakamurellaceae; genus Nakamurella. The sequence continues at coordinate 33,130 of JALYVF010000107.1, forward strand.
GACGACAACCATCAGGTTGGCAGCCTCCCATCGCGTCGCGCGCGCAGATCGGCGGACACTGGAACGTATGGACTCGACCGGACAGCAGTCGTCCGCATAGCGCCGTCGTATCGGCTGGCGCGGTGGATTCTGTTGACGGTGGCGCTGGCCGGCATATTCGGAATGCACGTGCTGAGCCAGCCCGAGCCTGCCGGCGGTCACGGCATGCTGATGCAACCCCAGTCCGCCGCGTCGATGCCCACGTCGATGACCGATCACCACCACTCGGCCGAACCAGTTGCCGCGACCGGATCGCCGCGGCCGGCTTTCCAGGGTGTGGTGAGTTCGACTTGTCTACGCTGGAATTTGCGACGGAGAACGCGACCTGAGCGGCCGTGCAAGGCGTTGCTCATCGGGTTGTCGTGTCTGGTGTGGTGAAGCCGGCGCGGTCGATGCGGCGGTGGTAGCGGGTACCTGCTATGCCGCCCAGGATGGCTCCGAGCAGCGCGGCGAGGATGGCGGCGGCGGCGGCGATGAGCCCGCCGGAGGTGACGGTGCCTTCGTCCACGGGGATGCGGGGCAGGTTGAGGCGGGCCAGGATGTTGTACTGGCTGCCGGCGATCCAGCCGATGAGGGCGATGATCAGAGTCGTGATGATCGCCCAAATCCACACGGCGAGACCCTGTTTGGCGCCGTTGAAGCGGGCCATCCGGCCGGCGACGTATCCGCCGCAGTAGTAGGCCATCAGAAGAACCACGAGCAGCACAATGCCGCCAACGAGCCCGACCGTCTTGGCGGTGCCCGTGCTGTTCTTTGCGGCGTCGATGGAGCTCTGATTGGTGAGTCCGAAGGCGACGCCGGCGCCGGCGAGGATGGCGATGAGGATGACGGCGAGACCGGTCGCGGTGAGCCATCCGAAGAAGGCGGCACCAAACTTGATGCCGCCGAACTGTTCCTGTTCGCGGGTCAGGACGCTGGCCTGGTCGAATGTTTCCGGTGTCGCGTTGTCATCGATAAGACGTCTTTCCTCGAGCGGCAACGCAGGTGGTCCCGCCGGCGCGTGGTAACCGGCAGTATTCGGTGTCGTGGTGTCCCGCTCGGCCGCCGGGAATGTGGCGGCGTCGACGGCGGGGATGGTGCCGTCCCGGTCGTTGGTGTTGCTGTGGGGATCCAGGGGGGTGCTCATTGATGGTGTCCTTTGTGTCAGCAGACGGCGCGGGCCCCGGCTAGTTCTTAGCGGTTTGCGTCGTTCTTCTTGATGACCTGGGTGCCACCCGGCGATAGTTGGATGTCGTTCTCGGCGGTAGCCCGGCTTGGAGTTAGCATCAGCGCTAGATCCGGCGTCCCAACTCGGCGCCGAACAGAAGGGCGAGGTTGGTGATCCAGAGCCAAAGTAGGAACACGATGACTACGGCGCGAATCACCAGCCATCTCGCACTGTTCCAGACGGTGACGGCGGTGCTTCCAAGGCCGATGGCCGATCCGATGGTGACCGATCAGACCCAGCAGGGATAACAACCGCCACAACGGTGGATCGCCCGACCACCACCAGTCGGTCAGTTGTCGGAGGAGTGCTGCTGCACCTTGTCCTTGGCGTCCTGCGCCTGGTCCTTCACATCGTCGGCCGCGGAGGTGCCCTCTTCCTTCACGGCGTCCACCGCGTCGCTTGCGGTGGACTTGACCGACTCCAACGCCTGCTGCGCGGGCTCCTGCAGGTTGCTTGCGGCGTCCTTGGCTGCGCCGGCGACCTCGTCGATCAGCGGCTGCGCCTGTTCCTTAACCGCGGCCGCGGCCTGCGCCTCCGGTTGAGAGGCCGGGAACAGCGAGGACAGCAGCATGCCGGCACCAAAGGCGATCAGGCCGGCGGCCATCGGGTTGCCCTGCGTTTGCTGCTTGACCTGGCCAGGCGCGCCGGTAACGGCGTCCTGCACCGAGGACATCGCATCGCCGACCGAGGAGCTGCCGCTGTCGGCGGCTCCCATTACGTGGTTGCGGACCTTCATCGCCGAGCCTTTGACGCGGCCGGCCTGCCGCTTGGCGATTTGGCCCGGGCTGACCTTGTCACCCAGTTCATCGACATCGCTGGATAACCCCGCGCGGGTCTGGGCGATCTGGGTACGGATCTCATCGGGAGTGCTCACTGTCGGTTCTCCTGTTCGTGGCCTTTCACGGCGTTCGGGATCTTCTGCACCGTCTCGGCAGTGCGCTGCATGCCGCGGATCGACCGGAATTCTTTGCGCCCCACTGTCACCAGCACCACCGCGATGACTGCCCAGATAGCCGCGACGATGAGCGCCGACCAGGCGTAGCCGGTGGCATCGCCCAGGCCCCACCACAACGCGATGGACAGGAACAGCAGCACGAAGTGACCGGCGAGTCCGGCGCCGCCGAACATGCCGACACCCTTGCCCGCTCTTGTCGCGGATTCCTTCGCCTCGGCCTTGGCCAGCTCGATCTCCTGGTGGACCAGAGTGGACAGATCCTCGGTGATCTCGCTGATCAACTCACCCAGCGGCCGGGGCGTGTCGGTTTGGACGGGCTCTACCGAGTGGCTCATCCGTTCACCCCCGGCAGATCCCCCCGGTACTGCCTGGGCGCACCGCCGAAGTCTTGCGCACCAAGGCGATCGACCAACTCCTCGGATGACGATGAGGTGAGTTGCGCAGGTGCTGCCGTTCCAGTGATCTGGGACGAGTCTTCGGAACGCGTCGCATGGGCCGCCTTGGTCGACGGGCTGGCGGTGGCCGCGCTATCGGTACCGGCAGACATGCCGCGGGCCAGTCGCCCCGCGACGACGCCGGCGCCCAGCGCCGCGACCAGGAACACGCCCGGCTTGCGGCGGGCAAATGAGCGCGCCTGGTCCAGAACCCCTTGCGGGTCGCGGTTTTCCAGCCAGTCGGCGAACTGGTGGGCACGATCGGCGGCCTGCTGTGCGACGTCGGTGGCCATGCCGGGCTGTTCGGATCCTTTCGCCATCGCGGCGAGCTGATCGCCCA
>JALYVF010000116.1 GCA_030853385.1 Actinomycetota bacterium
CGTAGGAGTCTGGGCCGTGTCTCAGTCCCAGTGTGGCCGGTCGCCCTCTCAGGCCGGCTACCCGTCGTCGCCTTGGTAGGCCATTACCCCACCAACAAGCTGATAGGCCGCGGGCCCATCCCTAGCCGAAAAACTTTTAACCTCGTCGGATGCCCGTCAAGGTTAATATCCGGTATTAGCACCGGTTTCCCGGAGTTATCCCAGAGCTAGGGGCAGGTTGCCCACGTGTTACTCACCCGTTCGCCACTCGAGTACCCCCGAAGGGGCCTTTCCGTTCGACTTGCATGTGTTAAGCACGCCGCCAGCGTTCGTCCTGAGCCAGGATCAAACTCTCCATTGAATGTCATATAATCGCGCCCGCGCATCTGTATTAGACACAGCCGGCTTGATCAACATAATGAAGATCTCGACACCTCGATGAGATGCCTGATCGCTGGTCCACAGTTTCGAGCTGGACTGCTCGTTTTGTGTACCAAAGGAATCCCGCCTGCTGGTTCTTCAACCGTGACCACGAATGGTCCATGCAGGCCGGGGTTAATACTAATTGGCACTGACTTTCGGTACGCTGTTGAGTTCTCAAGGAGCGGACGCGCACCCAAGTAGGGTCTCTCGACCGGTTTGGGGGCAACCCGAACAACGTTACCCGGTCCGGTTCGCGGTGTCAAAACCGCCCGTCCCGGCCCAATCGCCCTGATCCGGATCGTCGATCCGAACTGTTTCGACCCACCCGGAGGCGGGCTGAAACTCGCTCCACTGTCGCAGAGCGCGCGGCGTGCTGGGGGTTGTTCCCTCGGGCCGACCAGCAGCAGGTGCTTGGCCTGCTCCCTGTCCGGTTCCCCGCGGGCTTCGCCAAAGTTACGGGCGGATGACCGGGAGCGCAAGTCCGCTGGTCAGCAGACCACGGATTCCGGTATCTGCAGGTCACGGGTTCGCTCGGAGCCCGGCAATCGGCAGCTAGCCGTTCCGCTCATGAGTGACGGTGAGCACATCCTTGATGCTGGCTGTGTCGTCGAGCGCGACATGCATGTCGACCCCGGCGATGGCCTTCTTGCCGCGCCTGAGCACCAGGTATCTGCCGTACAGCAGGTCGTCGGCGGCGGGTAGCTGGTCCGGATCGGACACCCGCAGGTTGTTCATGTTCGCTCCGCCGGCGGCGACCGTCCGCCGCGCCTCCGAAATCGAGGCAGCAAGGCCACCGGCAACCAGCAGAGCGGCGACCGTCGCTGTCCCGTCCGCCCGGTGCAGACCGGCCTCGGCCAACGCTGCAGCCAAGGTCTGTTCGTCAACCGCCGTCAGATCGCCGCGACCGAACAGCGCATCGCTGGCGGCGATCGCCGCCTTGGTGGCCACCGCCCCATGCACCAGGGTGGTCAACTCGACGGCCAGCGTGCGCTGCGCCTCCCTTGTCTGTGGTCGCTCTTCCACCGCGCGCTCCAGCTCGGCGATCTCGGTGGCACTGCGATCGGTGCAGACCTTCAGCAGTTGGACGACTGAGGCGTCCTCCACGTTGAGCCAGTATTGATAGAAGGTGTAGGGGCTCGTCAGCTCCGGCGACAGCCAGATCGCGTTGCCCTCCGACTTGCCGAACTTCTGCCCTGCCGAGTCCTCCAGCAGTGGGGTGGCCAGCAGATGGACGGACTTGCCCTTGGCCCGGTGGATCAGATCGACGCCCGCCGTCAGGTTGCCCCACTGGTCCTGGCCACCTGTCTGCAGCGTGCAGCCGTACTCGGTGAACAGGTGCAGGTAGTCCAGACCCTGCAGGATCTGGTAGCTGAATTCGGTGAAGCTGATGCCGGCGTCGCTGTTCAGCCTGGCCGCCACCGCGTCCTTGCGCATCATGGTGTTGACCCTGAAGTGCTTGCCGATGTCACGCAGGAAGTCCAGCGCGCTCATCTGTGCTGTCCAGTCCAGGTTGTTGACCATCAGTGCCGGATTGGCACCGTCGAAATCCAGGAACGGCCGAACCTGCCGTTGGATCAGCGCCACCCACTCGGCGGTCTGCTCCTTCGTCTTGAGTACCCGCTCCGACGTCGGCCGTGGATCGCCGATCAGTCCGGTGGATCCGCCGACCAGACAGATCACTCGATGCCCCGCCCGCTGCAGCTTCTGCAGCACGATCAGCTGAACGAGGTTGCCGAATTGCAAGCTCGGCGCCGTCGGGTCGAAGCCGCAGTAGGCGGTGATGGGTTCGCCGGCCAGCGCGGTCGCCAGCGCCTGCTCGTCCGTGGTGATCGCCACCAGACCACGCCACTTGAGTTCGTCGAGGACGGAGGCAGGGCGGTTGCTCGCTGTGGGTTCGGTCGACACGTGCACGATTATCGCATTGGGGCGAGACGGAGATTCGGCTCTCAAGCAACCGAGCCGCGGCGGACGACCCAGCGCGCCGCCAGCTGCGGGAATACGCCAGCGATGTGATCGAAGTCGGCGTCGTAGTGCAGGACCGCGGCGTTTGCCTGAACGGCAGCTGCTGCGATGGCTACGTCGATGACGCCGGCCGCTCTCCCTTTGCCGGCACGCCAGAGCGCGGTTCGGATGTCGATAATGGTCTGGTCGGTAGCCGGTGATGCCGGCAAATAGAGAAAAGAGGTCCGCAGACGGCGGGCGCCTTCGGCGTGTTCGGCTGCAGAACGAGCGCTGAAGGCGAACTCGTCCAGCGTGGGCGCGCAACAGCACAACTCGTGCTCCGCGTCCATGATGTCGGCGACGGCGGCGCGCACCGCGCCGCTACGTGGCAGCCGCTGCAAGACGCTGTTGTCGACGAGGTAGCGACTCACCGGCGTGCGGCCGCGCGAACCTCTGGGTCACGAAGGTCGGCGATCGGATCAGTGGCGATGATCCAGTCGATCGTCTCGCGCTGATCATGCAATCGGACCAGCTTGGACAGCGCAGCATTGACGGCGTCCTTCTTGGTGGCGCGCGGGCCAAGGATGGTCCGTGCGCGCGCCAGCAGATCGTCATCGACATCAACCAGCGTCTTCGACATGCGGCCCTCCAAGCGAATGCGAACGTTTTCTCGCCAGTATATCTCGCCGAGATATAGGCGCGGCGAGTTGCAGACCTGAGTGAAATCGTGATCACCTGACCCGAGGGGTTCACCGCCGTCGGCTCAGCTCGTCGGCTCAGCTCGGCGGCTCAGTGCGACGGGGACTACGCCGACCGGCCGGTAGGCGCTGAAGGTGGACAACTCCCCGTCACGGCCTCGCCCCAGGTGGTATCCGGACCCGGCTGGCGTCGGCGAGGCCTTCCTTCGGCATGATGGCCTGGTGTCGCAGCCGCCGGATCCGTTCCGCTTCCCCCGGTGCCGCGCCGGCCGGTACGGATCACCTCCACCAAGTGGGACGGCTCGCCGCATGGCGACCACCAGGCCGTCAACCTCGGAGCGGACGAACACGGCCGCTGGCTGTGGATGCCGGAGGGAGAGCTGGTGACGACTGCCATCAACAGCTATCCGGCGGTGGCCGGACTGCGGTTGTTCCCGACCGGCAGCTGGTGGTCGGCGTTCTTCGTACCGTGCCAGCCATCCACCGGCCGATAGCAGCAGGAATACGTCGACATCACCACCCCCCACTGTGGGCGACGACCTCATCGAGTTCGTCGACCTGGACCTCGATGTGGAACGCAACAACGATGGCCCGGTCGCCATCGTTGATCGGGACGAGTTCGACGAGCGTCGGCTGTCGATGAACTATCCAGATCCGGTGGCGCAGCAGGCACTGCGGACGGCAACCCTGGTCGAACAGCTGATGGTTCGCCGGCAGGGACCGTTTGACGGTGCCTGGCGGCGCTGGCTGAAACTGGCGTCGCCGTCAGATCTCTGAGTCGTCGTCGGTCTGCTGTCGGCGCCGAGTACCGGCGCGGAAGGTCGTCACACTCGGCGCGCCGGCTTCCCAGAATCGCCACGGCCGCTCTGCCGCCCTGGTGATGCCGACCCGAGGGCCGCTGGAGGTCACGGCAGGAGTTGCGCCGGAACGAACCGCGACGACCCGCCCCGGCCGGCACAGGTCGCTGCCGGAGTCGGCGCCGGTCAGCCCCAGCAGGGTGGTGATCGCCGCCGGTCCACGACCGAGCACCGGGTCGCTACGGACGGACGGTCGCAGCGCCCTGGCCGCCGCCAGCCCGGCCGTCACCTCACCCGCCCGCAATAGCACCGCAGATGCCGCGCCGTCCGGGCCGGTCACCAGGTTGGCGCACCAGTGCATGCCGTAGACGAAGTAGACGTACAGGAAACCCGGTGGCCCGTACATCACCTCGGTCCTGGCCGTCCGGCGCACCGCATGTGACGCCGGGTCGGCCGGGCCGGCGTAGGCCTCCACCTCGGTGAGCCGGACCGAGACGCCGGTACGCGGCGACGTCAGCACAGCGCCCAACAGCGCCGGGGCAACCTCAAGTACCTGGCCGGCGAAGAAGGTCCGCGGTAGCAGTCGCCCGGCTGTCGCAGTCACCGCCCGTTGGTGGCCGACTGACTGGCCCAGGCCCGGTCGGCGGCGACCCGTTCGCCGAGCGCCACCAACTGCTCGGCCACCCTGACCGGTGCGGTTCCGCCGACACCGTCGCGGGAGGCGAGCGATCCGGGCACGGTGAGCACGCCGCGGACCTCGGGCGTCAGTGCGGCGTTGATACCGGCCAGCTCGGCGTCGGTGAGTTCGTGAAGTTCTCGGCCGTCAGCTTCGGCAAGCGCCACGCATTCGCCGGCCACCCCGTGCGCCACCCGGAATGGAATGCCTTGCCGCACCAGCCATTCGGCGATATCGGTGGCCAGCGAATAGCCGGCGCCCGCCATTGTCTCCAGTCGCTGGAGATTCCAGCTCAGCGTTGCCGTCATCCCGGTGACCGCCGGCAGCACCAGCTCCAGCTGTTCGATCGAATCGATCAACGGTTCCTTGTCCTCCTGCAGATCTCGGTTGTAGGACAGCGGTAGCGCCTTCAGGGTGGCCAGCAGCCCGGTCAGGTTGCCGATCAACCGACCGGCCTTGCCGCGGGTCAGCTCGGCGATGTCCGGGTTCTTCTTCTGCGGCATGATCGACGATCCGGTGGCGAACGCGTCGTCCAGCTTGAGGTAGCCGAACTCGGCGGTGGCGAAGATGACGACTTCCTCGGCCCAACGCGACAGGTCCACCGCGAGCATCGCGAACACGAATGCCAGCTCGGCGGCGAAATCGCGAGAAGCGGTGGCGTCCATGGAGTTCTCGGCCGGCCGGTCCAGCCCGAGGTCCTCGGCCACCATGGCCGGATCGAGCCGCAGCGACGATCCGGCCAGTGCCCCTGACCCGTACGGCGACATGGCATGTCGCCGATCCCAGTCGCGGATCCGGTCGACGTCTCTGACCAGTGCCTGGGCGTGCGCGGCCAGGTGGTGAGCAAGCAGCACCGGCTGGGCGTGCTGGAAATGGGTACGGCCCGGCATCGGTGCCCCGCCGGCGGCGGTGGCCTGGTCGAGCAGCGCCTGCTGCAGATCGGTGGTGGCGCCGGCGATCCGGCGCGCGGCGTCGCGCAGATACAGCCGATACAGGGTGGCCACCTGATCGTTGCGCGACCTGCCTGCCCGCAGCTTGCCGCCGAGATCCACGCCGGCCAGCCCGATCAGCCCACGTTCGAGGGCGGTGTGCACGTCTTCGTCGTCGGGACTCGGCGCGAACGATCCCGATGCCACCTGCGCGGCCAGTTCGTCCAGCGCTGCGTGCATGGCAGCATGCTCGTCGTCGGTCAACAGGCCGGCATGACGCAGCGCCGACGCGTGCGCTTTGGAACCGGCGATGTCGTACCGCGCCAGCCGCCAGTCGAAGTGGGTGGACTTACTGAGGGCCGCCATCTCCGCAGACGGTCCGGAGGCAAACCTGCCGCCCCAGAGCTTCAGCGCCCCAACGCTTTTCTCCTCTGCTTTCTCCTCGGCAGCGGTCACTGCTCCGACACCCGCAGGTTCCGGGCCGTCGTCATCTTGGTATTCAGGCCCCACAGCTGCACGAAGCCCCTGGCCAGCGACTGGTCGAAGGTATCCGCCGCGTCGTAGGTGGCGAGGTTGAAGTCGTACAGGGATTCTTCGCTGCGCCGGCCGGTGACGACGGCGGTGCCGTGCGCCAACGTCATCCTGATGTCTCCGGAGACGTGCCACTGGCTGTCGGCGATGAAGGCATCAAGAGACTTCTTCAACGGCGAGAACCACAGTCCGTCGTAGACCAGCTCCGTCCAGCGCTGGCCGACCGTCTGCTTGAACCTGGCGTGTTCCCGCTCGATAGTGACGTTCTCCAGCTCGCGGTGCGCGGTGATCAGGGCCATCGCGCCTGGCGCCTCGTAGATCTCCCGCGACTTGATGCCGACCACCCTGTCCTCGACCATGTCGATGCGGCCGATCCCCTGGGCGCCGGCCCTTTTGTTCAGTTCCTCGATGGCCTGCAGCATGCTGACCGGCTTGCCGTCGATCGCCACCGGCTTGCCCTGATCGAAGGTGAGCAGCACTTCGTCCGGCTCGCGCGGTGCTGCCGGATCCTGGGTGTATTCGTACAGGTCCTCGATTGGCCCATTCCAGATGTCTTCGAGGAATCCGGTCTCGACGGCGCGACCCCAGACGTTCTGGTCGATGGAGTACGGATTCTTCCTGCTGGTCTGGATAGGCAGGTCCCTCTCCTCGGCGAAGATGATCGCCTTGTCCCTGCTCATACCCGAATCCCGCACGGGGGCAAGGATTTTCAGGTCGGGAGCGAGCGCGCCGATGGACACCTCGAAGCGCACCTGGTCGTTGCCCTTGCCGGTGCAGCCGTGCGCCACGGTGCTGGCGCCGTACTGCTTGGCCGCCTTCACCAGGTGCTTGGCGATCACCGGCCGGGACAGCGACGACACCAGCGGGTAACGCTCCATGTACAGCGCGTTCGCCTGCAGTGCCGGCAGGCAGTATTCCTCCGCGTACTCGTCCCGCATGTCGGCGACCACTGCCTCCACCGCGCCGCAGGCCAGCGCGCGCTGCCGAATGGTTTCCATGTCCTCGCCGCCCTGGCCGACGTCGCCCGCGACGGCGATCACCTCGGCCCCGGTGGCATGCGAGATCCAGCCGATGGCCACTGAAGTGTCCAGTCCGCCGGAATAGGCCAGCACAATGCGTTCGGTCATGAGTCACTGCTCCTCGGGGTGGTGTCTGGCTCAGCTGTCGGATGAGATGATCTCTGTTGGGGCGCACTGGGATGCGGTGGTGCCGGATGATCGGATAGCGCTGCCAGCAGCTCGCCGACCTGCACGCCGGTCAAGCCTTCCCTGGCTACCAGCAGGATGGTGTCGTCGCCGGCAATGGTTCCCACCACGTCGTCGAAGGCCGCCCTGTCCAGCGCGGACGCCAGGAAGTGTGCCGCCCCTGGCGGGGTGCGCAGTACCGCGATGTTGCCGGAGGCGTTCCAGGACAACAACAACTCGGCCAGCAGCCGGGCAACTCTGGTGGTGCCACCTGCCATTGGCCGCGGTCCGCCGTCCTCGGGGATCTGGTACACCGGCGATCCCCCGTCGACGCCTCGCAGCTTCACCGCGCCCAGTTCATCGAGGTCCCTGGACAGGGTGGCCTGGGTCGCCGAGATCCCTTCGGTTTCCAGCAGCGTCAGTAGGTCGGCCTGCGATCGGACGGCTCTGTCCCTGATGAGCTCGGTGATCCGGCCGATCCTGGCCGCCTTGGTGGCCGGAATGGTGCTGCTCATGTTCGGCTCATTTCCTGCTCATCGATGTCACCCTGACTGCTCGACAAGCCAAGCCAGCAAAGCCTTCTGGGCATGCAGCCGGTTCTCTGCCTCGTCCCACACCGCCGAAGCGGGACCGTCGAGCACCTCGTCGGTGATCTCCCAGCCGCGATGCGCCGGCAGGCAGTGCAGCACGATCGCCTGCGAATCGGCCCTTGCCAGCAGGTCGGCGTTCACCTGGAAGGGCCGGAAGGGAGCAACCCTGTCCAGCCCGTCGTTCTCCTGCCCCATCGACGTCCAGGTATCGGTGGCCAGCACGTCCGCGCCATCCACCGCCGCGTGTGGATCGACCATCACCTCGACCGACCCCCCGGTGGCGGCCGCTCGCTCCTTGGCGTCGATCAGGAACTGCGGATTCGGGTCGAAACCCTGTGGTGCAGCGACTCTGACGTGCATGCCAGCATTGGCGCCCCCGAGCATCAAGGAATGCGACATGTTGTTGGCCCCATCACCGAGGTAGGTCAGCGTGAGACCGGAGAGCCTGCCCTTGCGGACGCGCACCGTCTGCAGGTCGGCCAGCACCTGGCACGGGTGGAACTCGTCCGTCAGCGCATTGATCACCGGGACCGTCGACACGCTGGCCAGCGCTTCGATGCGCCGCTGCGCGAAGGTGCGGATGGCCACCGCGTCCACGTACCGCGACAACACCCTCGAGGTGTCTTCGATCGTCTCTTCCCTGCCCAGCTGGGAGGTCCGGCCGTCGATGATCAACGGTTGAGCACCGAGCTGGGTGATGCCGACCTCGAACGACAGCCGGGTCCTGGTGGAGTTCTTCTCGAACACCACGGCAACCGCCTTGCCTCGCAACGGTTGTGCACTGTAGCGGTCCGCTGCGTAGGAGTCGGCGAGGTCGAGAATCCTGACCAGTTCGTGCGGCTGCAGATCGTCGTCTCGCAGGTAGTGTCGAATCATCACAATCCATCCTTCGTCCCGGTCGCGGGGACCGGAGTATCGGTGGCGGTGGGCGAATCAGTCGGTGTCGAGGCCGCATCGAGAATCGGGCCGAGGGCGGCGACGAACGAGTCGGCTTCGTCGAAGGTCAGGGTGAGCGGCGGGGCCAGCCGCAGCACGTCGGGCGCCGGCGCGTTGATCAGGAATCCGGCAGCCCGCGCTGCGGTAGCGGTGGCCTGACCGACGCCGGCGGTCAGCACCACGCCGAGCAACAGCCCGCGGCCACGCACGTGCGAGACCAGCGGATGGCCGAGGTCTTCGATAGCTGCTGACAGGTGCTTGCCCAGCGCGTCGACGTGGTCCAGCAGCCGCTCGGATTCGATCGTTCGTAGCACCGCCAGCGCGGCGGCGGCACAGACCGGGTTGCCGGCGAACGTCGAGCCATGCTGACCCTGGGTCAACAATCCCGCTGCCGGCCCGAATCCGATGACGGCACCGATCGGCAGGCCGCCGCCCAGTCCCTTGGCCAGCGTGACCACGTCTGGGGTGATGCCCTCTCGCTGGAAAGCGAACCAGGTCCCGGTGCGGCCGATCCCGGTCTGGACTTCGTCCAGGATCAGCAGAGTGCCTGCAGCGGCGGTGATCTCGCGGACCGCGGCCAGATAGCCTTCTGGCGGTGTGACGACCCCTGCCTCGCCCTGGATCGGTTCCAGGATCACCGCGGCCACGTCCGATGCTGCCGCAATCCTGCCGTCGGCAGTGAGGGCGGCGGCCATCGCATCGATGTCGCCGAACGGCACGAAGTCGACGCCGGGAGGCATCGGGGCGAACGGTTGCCGTTTGGCCGGCTGGCCGGTCATCGCCAGTGCGCCCATGGTGCGGCCGTGGAACCCGCCGTCGGTGGCGATAATCCGCGGCCGGCCGGTGAGTCTGGCGATCTTGAACGCCGCCTCGTTCGCTTCGGCACCAGAGTTGCAGAACAGCACCCTGCCCTGCGGACCGGCACCGGACAGCTGGATGAGTCGCTCTGCCAGCTCCAGCACCGTCGGATGGCTGAAGAAGTTCGAGACGTGACCGAGGGTGGCGATCTGGGCGCTGACGGCCTCCACGATGGCAGGATGCGCATGGCCGAGGGCGTTGACGGCGATGCCGCCCAGTAGGTCGAGGTAGAGTCTCCCGTCGACGTCCACCAGGGTGGCGCCGCTGCCGGATACCAGCTCGACAGGTGGCGCGGCAAAGTTCGCCATCAGCGACGCGGTCCACCTGTCGGCCGCGATCTCGTTGCCGGACAATACTTGTGGCGACGTCATGGCCGCGCCTCCTTGTGAGGGTGCTCGTCAGGGTCCGGCAACACCATGGTGCCGATGCCCTCGGTGGTGACGATTTCCAGCAGCGCCGAGTGGGCTACCCTGCCGTCAATGATGTGCGCGGCAGCCACCCCGCCGTCGACCGCCCGCAGCGCGCCCTCCATCTTGGGCATCATCCCTGACTCCAAGCGCGGCAGGAGCTCTCGCAGCGCCGACGCGGTGATGGTCGACAACAGGCTTTCGCGCTTCGGCCAGTCGGCGTACAGGCCGGCCACGTCGGTCAGCATCACCAGTTTGGCGGCGCCGAGGGCGACGGCGAGGGCCGCCGCGGCGGTATCGGCATTGACGTTGTGCACCACGCCATCTGCATCCGGGGCAACGGTGGCGATCACCGGGATCCGGCCGGCGGCCAGCAGGTCCGTCACGGCGGCGGTGTTCACGTCGACGACATCGCCGACCAGGCCGATGTCATGTTGGTCGCCGTCCACCGTCACCGACCTGCGGGCTGCGGTGAACAGTCCGGCGTCCTCCCCCGACATCCCCACCGCCAGCGGACCGTGAGCGTTGATCAACCCCACCAGCTCGCGGCCGACCTGCCCGAGCAGCACCATCCGTACCACGTCGAGTGTTTCCGGTGTCGTCACCCGGAAACCGCCCTTGAACTCGCCGGCTATGCCGAGGCGGTCGAGCATTGCGGAAATCTGTGGTCCGCCGCCGTGCACCACGACGGGGTGCACACCGACCGCCCGCAGGTAGACCATGTCGGCGGCGAACGCCGCCTTCAGCTTCTCGTCGGCCATCGCGTTGCCGCCGTACTTGACCACCACGACCCTGCCCGCAAACCGTTGCAGCCACGGGAGAGTGTCGGCCAGCACCGCTGCCCGGGCGGCGATGGCCCGCTCGTCGACAGTCATGACGAATACGCCGAGTTCTCGTGCACGTAGGCGTGGGACAGATCGTTGGTGTGCACCGTTGCCGCCTCTGCCCCTGCGTGCAGGTCGATCACCACGTGCACCGTTCGGCCCGACAGGTCCACGCCGGACCTGTCGTCACCGGCGGCGCCGCCGCGGCAGATCCACAACCCGTTGATCGCGACGTCCAACAGATCAGGTTCGAAGGCGGCCGCGGTGGTGCCGACCGCAGCCAGGATCCGGCCCCAGTTCGGGTCCTCGCCGAAGAACGCCGTCTTCACCAAACTGTTGCGGGCCACCGAGCGACCGACTTCGACGGCGTCGTCTTCGCTCGCTGCGTGCACCACCTCGATGGCGATCTCCTTGGTGGCGCCCTCGGCATCGGCCAACAGGTTGGCGGCAAGCTCGGCGCAGGCTCGGTCGACGGCGGCAGCAAAGCTCGCCTGCTCGGGCCGGCCGCCGGAAGCGCCGGAGGCCAGCAACAACACGGTGTCGTTGGTGGACATCGCCCCGTCCGAGTCGAGCCGATCGAAGGTCACCTTAGTCGCGGCGCGCAGGGCAGAGGTCAACTGATCCGGTGAGACATCCGCATCGGTGGTCAGCACTACCAGCATGGTGGCTAATCCGGGCGCCAGCATTCCGGCGCCCTTGGCCATCCCACCGACGGTGAAGCCATCCCCTTTCACCACAACGGTTTTGGCCACGGTGTCGGTCGTCATGATCGCGGTGGCCGCAGCCTGGCCCGCCTCGTCACCGTGGGCGAGGGCAGCGACCGCACTGTCGACGCCCGCTAGCAATGCCGGCATCGGCAGCCGCTCGCCGATCAACCCGGTCGAACATACGGCCACCCGGTCCGGCTCGATCGACAGTGCAGCCGCCAACCGCTGCGCGGTGCTGACCGTGTCGGCGAAGCCGTCCTGCCCGGTGCAGGCGTTGGCGCCGCCCGAGTTCAACACCACCGCCGTTAGTTCGCCGCCGCCACTGGGATAACGGCGGAGCAGCGGTGCTGTCCAACGCACCGGCGCTGCCTGCACCCGGTTGCTGGTGAACACCCCGGCGGCGGCGAAGGTTGGCCCGTCGTTGACTACCACGGCAACATCCGGGTTCCCGGACGTCTTCAAGCCGGCCGCCACTCCTGCGGCCCGGAAGCCTTGTGGCGCAGTGACACTCACGGCGCCACCCCGACCATCGGCAGACCTGCGGTCTCGTCGAGGCCAAGGGCCAAGTTCATGCATTGGATCGCGCCGCCGGCGGTGCCCTTGGTGAGGTTGTCGATGGCCGCGACCACCACCAGCCGGCCGGCATCAGCATCGACAGCCAGCTGGATGAGGCAGGTGTTGGCACCGAGAGTGGCTGCGGTCGACGGCCATTGGCCGGCCGGCAACAGCTGGACGAAAGGCTCGTCACCGTAGGCCTGCTGGTAACAGGCGATGGCTTGATCGAGGTCGATACCGGCCGCTGCTAGCGGGGCACTGACGGTGGCCAGGATCCCCCGTGACATCGGTGCCAGCATCGGGGTGAACGATACCGAGACCGGCAGACCGGCTGCGGCGGAATAGGTTTGCACCATCTCGGGTGTATGCCGATGCCCGCCGCCGACACCGTAGGCGGACACCGCGCCCATCACCTCCGAGCCGAGCAGATGTGCCTTGGCCGACTTGCCGGCACCCGAGGTGCCTGTTGCAGCAACGACAACGACCTCTGGCATCACCATGGCGGCCGCCAGCGCCGGCACCATCGCCAGCGAGGCCACCGTCGGAAAGCAGCCGGGAACCGCCACCGTGCGCGCGCCGACGAGCTGCTCACGCTGCGCCGGCAGCTCGGGCAGCCCGTAGGGCCAACTTCCTGGATGGTCGCCGCCGTAGAACCGATCCCACACCGCCGGGTCGATCAGCCGATGGTCGGCGCCGCAATCGATGACGACCGGCGGCGCTGGTGCGTCTGCGAGCTCTGCGGCCAGCGCGTGCGACTGGCCGTGCGGCAGGGCAAGAAACACCACGTCGTGTCCGGCCAGCGTGGCGACCGTCGTCCGGTCCAGCACCCGGTCGGCTAGCGGCACCAGCTGCGGCTGGTGCTCGCCCAGCAGGCTGCCGGCGTTGCTGTGCGCGGTGACGGCGCCGACCTCGACGCCAGGATGCCCGACCAGCAGTCGCAGCAGCTCGCCGCCGGCATATCCGGTGGCGCCGGCGACTGCCGCTCTGATGACCATGCACTCACTATACAGACCACTGCATAGTGACTCACTTAGTGGGGGTGCCGGCGATCGCCGCCGGCCCTTGACTTTGCGCTGCAAACCGCGCTAGTTTGTATTGCAAAGTTCATTCGACGACGACAGTGAACCGCGCAAACGGAGGACTCCATGAATGACCTGAACACCACGGCCGATCGGCCGGCCACGCTGCCCGCCCGCGGGCCTGCGGCAGCGACCATCCGCGACCAGGCGGCGTGCGCGCTGGTGCTCGGGGTGGCTGCTTTCGCCTGGTTCGGCTGGGGCCAGCAGGGTCCACCGGCCGGCTGGGCCGTCTTCCTCGGCATCGGATCGGGACTCGCCGTGCTGGTCGCGGTGGCGGCCTTGCTGTTGACTCTTCGGAACAAGACGGGCGCCTCGGTGATGCGCGACCCCACGACCGCCAAGCGGTACGGGCGCACCGTCGGTATCGAGGTCGGGGCGATCCTGATCGGCGCGGCGGCCCTGATCCTCGCCAGCAACCCCAGCTATGTTGCCGCTTGGGTGTTGTTCGTCGTCGGGGTGCACTTCGTGCCGCTGGCCAGGTTGTTCCGCATCCCCAGCCTGGCCGTCGCCGGGGTGCTGGTGGCACTGGTCGGTGTGATCGCGGCGATCCTCGGGATCGCTCAGGTCGTCCTGCCGAGTGCCGTTGCCGGTGGTGGCGGCGGTCTGCTGATGCTGGCATTCGGAGCAGTAACGCTGTATCGCGCCTGGCGGCAGCACAGCGACAGCCACGAATCGGCGACACTCTGACGATGACCCCCGATGACGATCGGCTCGACCCGCGGGCCGCAGCCGCGCTGCTGGCGCAGACAACCGACCACGCCAGACGGTCGTTGGATGTCAGCCGCCCTCGGTTGTACGTGGCCTGGGGTATGGCCTGGCTGGTCGGTCTTTCAGTGATGTGGCTGTCGGTGCGTGGTCAACATCCGTATCGCGGGCCGGCCGGATATTCGGCGGCGCTGCTCGGGGTACTGATCATCGTCGCCCTTGCGGTGACGATGGAGGTCGTTCTCCGGGCGACGAAAGGCGTCCAGGGCCACTCCGTGGTCCAGGGCCGGATGTACGGGCTGTCCTGGACGATCGGCTTCGCGGCGTTCTTCGTCACCGACGGCGCGGTCGCCCACTACGGCGCCAGCGACCAGGTACTCGGCATCCTCGGCGCGGCCGGCCCGCTGCTGATTACCAGTTTGATGTACGTGCTGGGCGCCGCGCTATGGCTCGACTGGTCAATGTTCGCGATGGGCTGCTGGCTAGCCCTGGTGACGGCGCTCGGCGCCTGGGCCGGCCCAGTATCGGTGCTGGCGATCGAGGCTTTCGCCGGCGGCGGTGGCTTCCTGCTGATGGCCTGCTACCTCGGCTACCTGCGCCGACGCTGATGGCATCCGATACCGACCTCGACCCGGTGATTCACGCGCCGGTGCGGCTGCGGATCGTCGCCACCCTGGCCGCCCTCGCCGACGGCGACAGCCTGTCGTTCTCCCGGCTGCAGCAGCTGCTGGAGCTGACGGCCGGAAACCTGATCACCCACCTGCGAAAGCTCGAGAACGCCGGCTACCTGACCAGCAGCAAGTCCCGTGACGCAACCGGCGCCAAGACAGCCATTGCGCTGACCCAGGTCGGCAGGGCGGCGCTGGAGAAGTATTCGGCCGCACTACGAAAGCTGCTCGACCCCACCACCATCCGCGACCAGGTCTGACGGCCGGTCAACGGCCGACGGTGCCGTCAATCAACTCGCGCAGCACATCGGCGTGCCCGGCGTGCCGGCCCGTCTCCTCGATCAGGTGGGTCAAGGTCCAGCGCAGGCTGCTGGCGACCGGGACGAACGAATTCGTTCCGCTGAGCTCGTCGAGGTCGGGATGCTCGACGACGATCTGTGCTGTCCGGCGGCCACCGTTGCGTAACAGGCTGAGCACCGATCCGACGGTGTCGGCGCTGAGATCCTCGTCGTCGGGGATCGTCTCTTCCGGATCGCCGGCGAACAGGTGGTGGAGCCAGAAGGCTTCGACTCCTGCCACATGTTTGGCCAGCCACAGCAGGTTGGTGCCGGACGGCACCACTGACCGGCGGGCGTCGTCCTCGCCGAGGCCGATCACCTTGCGGGCCACCGCCGTTCGCAGGTAGTCGAGGAAGGCGAGCAGGGTCTGCGACTCGTCGGCGGTGATCCGCGGTTGGCCGTGGTCCGCGGTGATCGGACCTCGCATGTCGACGAGTTCGCCGACGGTGCGATAGCCGCGGGCGGAGTACATCCGCTGCTCGACCGCACCCTCGGCCTGCAGGAACGGCACCACCGATCGCGGCGCCGCACCGGCCGAGAGTTCGGCGGCGACTGCGGAGGCGACGCCGCGGCGGCGGTGCGACTCGGCGGTCGCGACCGCGTGGAGCTCAGCGAAACCGCTGCGGGCCGCCGCCAGCTGTCCAGCTCCCACCACCTGGCCGCCGTCGTAGCCGGCGACGACATCCGCGCCGTTGTCCAGGCCTCGGCGGAGCCTGTCGACATCCGCCGCGCTGACCCCAGGCTCGCCGTAGGCGGCGTTCTGCATGGTCGCGACTGCCCGCAGCTGACTGTCGGTTGTCGGTCGGTCCAGCCTGATTCCGTCCGGCGGAGCCACTGGTACCAGATCGGTGGGATCGGCGAGCACCAGCAGCGAAAAGCGTTGCGCCACGGTGAATCCCGCCGCGTCCAGTGCCTGCTCTGCCGTCGGTGCCGGCGCCACGAACTCCAGCCGCGGCAGCCGGTCGTTGACTACGAAGAAGCCCAGCAGGGCGGCCACGTCGGCCGCCGTCGGATCGGCCCCATCGTCGGGTATCGCGTAGTTGCGGAACAACCCGGTGGCATCGGGGTCGATCGTCACGGTGAACGGACCGACTCGCGTTGCCCGGGCGGACACTGCGGCTCGCAGGATGGCCTGCAATTCAGTGGGAATCGTCATTGCCGCCGACCATAAAGGAGTCAGTGTTGCCGGCGCAGCCCAATTAGGTGAGCTCGACGCCCAGCGGGATCTCTTGCTCGTTGGGGGTGAGCGAGCCGTGATACCCGATCAGCCCGAGCTCCGACGGAGTCATGAAGCGGGAATCGACACAGGTGAACAGCCCTCTTGCCGCCACCAGCACGTCACCGAACCGGCGCCGCACCCTCGGGGTGATCATTCCGAACCAGCCGGCCGCTTCCGCTTCGTCGAGGGTGACGACCCAGGCTTTGTCGCCCAGTTCGGCGGACAGGCCGGCGGCGATCGAGTCGGCCGTCCCCGGCTGGCAATAGAGCTGCGCCAGCCGTGGTTCGCCGCCGACGATGCGGACACCACCGGTCCGGTCCGGCCGATCGGCAAGGTCGAGCCGGTCGATGGCTGCGGCGTCGACCATCCCGTGATCGGCCGTCACCAATAGTAGGGTGCCGCCCGGCAAAGCCCTTGCCAGCCGGTCGATCTCACGATCCGCGTGCCGCAGTGCGCGTCGCCACTGTTGGCTCTGCCAACCATGCCGATGCCCGGCGGCATCGATCTCGCCCCAGTACAGGTACACCAGCCGCGGCCCGGCCGGATCTGCCAACGCCGCAACTGCTGCGTCGACCCTGCTGTGCAGTCGCTTGACGCCGACGAAGCCGGCGCCGCGGTGGGCAGCAACGGTGAGGCCGGAACCGTCGAACTCGGGGTTTCCGACGTCGATCGACGACACGCCGCCGGCAGCGAGCTGCTCGAAGACGGTCGGAAGCGGTTGCCAGGCAAGGGGATCGGTGTCCGGATGCCACCTCAGCTCGTTCAATAACTCGTCCCTGTCCGGGTCGAGCACTACGTACCCGGCCATCCCGTGGCTACCTGGCGGCAACCCGGTCCCGAACGTGCCCATCGAGGTGGCGGTGGTGGTCGGGCAACCAGCGTCCAGGACTCGGCGCTGCATCCGCGACAGGAAGGGTGCGCTCCGCGCTGCGGTGCCGAGTTGTCGTTCGCCGAGTCCGTCCAGCAGCACGATGCAGACCCTGTCGGCCGCCGGCAGCTCGACCGCTGGCAGCCCGGTGTCAATGCCGAGAACGGCCGCAACTCCCGGCAGCACACCGCTCAACGACTGTGTTCCATAGTCGGGCAGTGCCGGCGCATCGGCTGCGCCCGGCTGCGGTGAACGGCCAGTCACTTGCCCGCCGTCACTCCGGACAACACCCTGGCAAAGGCGACCGCGTCCCGAACAGCGCCGCCGCCCTCCGCGTCGGCGCTGATGCGCAGGGCCAGATCGTCGTTGATCACCGCGCCGGCATACCCGTGGTCGGCCTCGCAGGCCGGATCGCCGCAGCTGGCCGGCTCCAGGTCCAGCCGCGACATGCCGCCCCAGTTGATCACCAGGTTGATCTCCCGACCGAGGACACCGGCCCGGTACTTCTGCGGGTCGGGCACCACGTGGGTGATGGCCACGCTGCGGATCGCGGACAGCGCCACCGACTCGCTGGTGGCGAAGCCGTGCGGGTAGTCGCCGTGTTCGTCGTCGGTGCCGTGATCGTCGACGTGCACGAAGATCAGCCTGGAGTTGGTCAGCACGATCACCGACAGGTGGCGGCGCACGGTGTCGGAGTCGAACGTCGTCTCGCCGTGCACCAGGTGCGCCTGCACTCCCTCGCCGGCTACCGCGAGGTCGAGGGTATCGGCCACCAATTCCGGGTAGTAGCCGCCCTTTTCGATCCTGCCGAGCAGTTCGCTGGGTAGATCTGCACGCAACTTCGACATATTCACCTTTCTCATTCAGGCTGTACTACATTTCAAATGCGCACCGTCGCACCGTAGCGGTCGGCGGCTGTAGCGACTGCGGCGTCTCGGACTTCGGTGGCCTCGGCCGCCGTCAACGTTCGGTCGGCGGCCCTAACGGTGAGTGCGAATGCCAACGACTTGTGGCCGGCCGCCAGTTGGCTACCGGTGTAGACATCGAACAGCCGCACCGACTCGAGCAGCCGGCCGCCACCGGCGGACAGCGCCGCAGCGACGTCAGCAGCCCTGGTGCACTCGGTAACGGTGAGCGCCACGTCCAGATGCACGGGCGGGAACGACGACACGCTCGGGGCGGCCTTGTCGGCTGGATACGGAATGGTGTCCAGGTTGAGCTCGAGGGCAGCCGTTCTGGGCGGCAACTCCAACCGTTCGATGACGGACGGGTGCAGCTCGCCGGCGTGCCCGATCGGCCAGTCGCCGATCCGCAGTTCACCGCAGCGGCCAGGGTGCCACGGTTGCTGGGCGATCGGCACCACCTGCACCGAGGCGCCGCAGACCGCACCGATCCGCCTGCCGAGTTCGATGGCATCGGCCCAGTCCCCGCGGCGACCGGTCCCCCACCAGCCGGCATGCTCCAGATCGCCGGCCAGCACAATGGCGATGCGGCGCGGCTGATCCGGTAGGCCGGCGTCCAGCACGGCACGTTCCAGATCGGTCGGCCGCCGATCGACGGGCAGATCAACCAGCAGCGGTGCCCCGAAGCGAGGCAGGAAGACCTGCCCGATCTCGTACAGCGCCAGCTCGCGGACACCGCGGGACAGGTTGCGGACCGCGGTGTCCAGCAGTCCTGGCAGCAGCGTTGTCCGCAGGTAAGGACGGGCAGCATCGAGGGGGTTCGTCAGCCGGACCAGCCGCCGCCGGATGTCGTCGGCCGCCAGCCCGATGCCATCGAGGTCGGCAGGGCCGATGAACGGGAAACTGAGCGTTTCGGTGAGGCCGGCGGAGGCCAGATCGGCCGCGACCACCCTGGCTCGCCGCTGCCGGTCGGTAAGCCCGGTACCGGAAGGGGCGGCCGGCAGCACGGACGGAATGGTGTCGTAGGACTCGAGCCTGGCCACCTCCTCGACCAGGTCGGCGGGCCGCAGCAGGTCAGGGCGCCAGCTCGGCGGCGCGACCTGCACCGACGTCGCTCCGGGAGCCGGAGCAGCAGGTGACACGGTGGCACCGATCTGCTGCAGTCGGTGGACGATGACCTCGGTCGGATACGGCCGGCCGCCCAGCCGCTCGGGTTCGCTGAGTAGCAGCTCGATCGCTGGCGGCGGCACTGGCGTTCCGACGTCGGTACGCCCCGGCTGGACGGTGCCGCCGGAGTATTGCGCGATGAGGGCTGCTGCTCGTTCCGCTGCTGCCGGCGCCACCTGCGGGTCGACGCCGCGTTCGAATCGCTTGGCGGCTTCGCTGGGCAGCTTCTGTCTGCGGGCGGTGCGGGAGATGTCCTGCGGGTTGAACGTCGCGGCTTCGATCAGCACATCCGTGGTGGTGCCGGAGATCTCGGTGGCCGCGCCACCCATCACCCCGGCCAGGCCGATCGGCCCGGAACCGTCGGTGATCAGTACCTCGTCGCCGGCCAGCGTGCGCTTGGCATTGTCCAGCGTGGTGATGATCTGCCCCGGTGCCGCTCTGCGTACCACGATCGGGCCGGTCAGCGTGGCGGCGTCGTAGGCGTGCAACGGTTGGCCGTACTCGAGCATCACGAAGTTGGTGACGTCGACGGCCAGCGAGATGGACCTGATGCCGGCCGAGGTCAGCCTGCGCCTGATGGCATAGGGCGACGCGGCGGCCGGGTCGACCCCGCTGATCCTGGTGGCGACGAACCTGGAGCAACCATCGACGTCCTCGATCTGCACCGGGTAGGCGGGCGCCGCTGCCGGGTCGACTGCCTCGTCGATAACGCGCAATGGCATCGCAGCCTGGTCGGTGAACGGCAGCTCAAAGGCGGCAGCCAACTCGCGGGCCAGCCCGCGAATGGACATGGCGTATCCCCTGTCGGGCAACACATCCAGCTCGAACACCGGGTCGGTGGCACCGATCATCGCCCTGGCATCCGAGCCGACGAGGGCATCGGGAATGCCGGCGTCCGAGCCGTCACCCAGCACCAGGATGCCGTCGTGATCGGTGCCGGTGCCGAGCTCGGCGACCGAACAGATCATCCCGTCGGACAGCTGCCCGTAGGTCTTGCGGGCGGCGATGGCGAAGCCGCCGGGCAGCACGGTGCCAGGCGGCGCCACCACCACCAGGTCGCCGACCGTGAAATTTGTTGCGCCGCAGACGATTCCGCGTGGTTCGTCGCTACCGTCCGGGCCGTTGCCGGCGCCCAGGTCGACGGTGCAGAACCGGATCGGCTTCTTGAACTCGGTGAGTTCCTCGATCGTCAGCACCTTGCCGACCAGCAGCACGCCGGTGGTCGGCTCGGGGAGGTGAACGTCCTCGACCTCGAAGCCGAGCTGTACGAAGGTATCCGACAGTTGTTGCACCGTCAGCGATGCCGGTAACGCGACCCATTCGGCTAACCAGGACAGGGCGGCGCGCATCAGCGGAACACCCGGCCTTCGGGGGCCGAGTACGCAGTGGTGAAGCGGACATCCGCCTCCACCAGGTTGCGCATGTCGGCGACGCCGCGTTGGAACTGCACGGTCCGCTCGATGCCGAGGCCGAAGGCGAAACCCGACCACTGCGTCGGATCGACGCCGCAGGCGATCAGCACGTTCGGGTCGACCATGCCGCAGCCTCCCCACTCCACCCAATCGGCGCCGCCCTTCTTGCCTGGGAACCAAAAGTCCATCTCGGCCGACGGCTCGGTGAACGGGAAGTACGACGGCCGCAGCCTGGTCGTCGACTCCGGCCCGAACACGGCTCTGGCCAGGTGGTCGAGGGTGCCCTTGAGATGTGCCATCGACAGGTGGCGGTCGATGGCCAACCCCTCCACCTGGTGGAAGACCGGGGTGTGGGTGTTGTCCAGTTCGTCCGTCCGGAAGGCCTTGCCGGGGCAGATGATGTACACCGGCGGCTTCCTGCTGAGCAGGGTGCGCGCCTGCACCGGGGAGGTGTGGGTCCGCAGCACCATCTTCGTGCCGTCCGGCCGGTCCCGGCCGTCGCCGACGTCCTGGACATAGAGGGTGTCCTGCATGGCGCGCGCCGGGTGGTCGGGCGGGAAGTTCAGCGCGTCGAAGTTGAGCCATTCCGATTCGAGCTCTGGGCCTTCGGCGATCTCCCAGCCCATGGCGGTGAAGATGTCGCCGACCTGCTCCATCATGATCGAGATCGGTTCCCTGGCACCAGGCCGGCGACGATCGTAGGGCAGGGTGACATCGACGGTCTCCTCGGCGAGCACCCTGGCGTCGCGCTCGGCGCCCAGCACCACCTGACGCTCGGCCAGCGCGGCGTTGAGC
>JALYVF010000182.1 GCA_030853385.1 Actinomycetota bacterium
CCGATGTGGCCGGCGCGCTCACCGCCCAGCGGCTCACCATCAGGTCGGCGACCACCCGCACCGAAGACGGAATCGCCCTGCAAACCTGGCTGGTGGCGCCGGAATTCGGCGAGCCACCCGAGCTGGCGTCGTTGCGGGCGTTCATCAGAGGTGCGTTGATCGACCCGACAGCGGCCAGGGCGGCGGCGGCGAAGCGGGTGACCGTCGCCCGACGCGGGAACTTTCCGGCGCCGACCGTCACGGTGGCCGATGGCGCCTCCGCAGCGGCGACGGTGCTGGAGATCCGGGCGCACGACCTACCGGGCATGCTGCTGCTGGCCGCCACCGAGATCGCCGCGGCGGGCGTCATGGTGGTGCGCGCACTGGTGCACACCTGGGGCGCCGAGGCGGTGGACGTGCTGTATCTGCAGGGCGCCGACGGGGCGCCGCTTCCCGCCGCCGAAGCTCGCCGGTTGGCCGCGACGGTGGCCGCGGCGGTCGGCGGAACCCGGCAGAGCGCCGCGCCGGGATAACCTGTCAGGCGTGTTCGAAACTCTCTCCGACCGGCTGTCCGGCGTCCTCGCGGGCCTGCGCGGCAAGGGCCGGCTGTCGCCGGCCGATATCGATGCCACCTGCCGCGAGATCCGGATCGCCCTGCTGGAGGCGGACGTCGCGCTGCCGGTGGTGCGGCAGTTCGTCGCCGCCATCAAGGAACGGGCCACCGGCGCCGAGATCTCCCAGGCGCTGAACCCGGCCCAGCAGGTCATCAAGATCGTCAACGAGGAACTGATCGGCATCCTCGGCGGCGAGACCCGCCGGCTGGAGTTCGCCAAGAACCCGCCGACCGTCATCATGCTGGCCGGCCTGCAGGGATCGGGTAAGACGACGCTGGCCGGCAAGCTGGCCCTGTGGCTGCGCGGCCGGGGGCACACGCCGCTGCTGGTGGCCTGCGACCTGCAGCGGCCCAACGCGGTGACGCAGCTGCAGGTGGTCGGGCAACAGGCGGGGGCAACGGTGTTCGCGCCGGAGCCGGGGAATATTGGATCGCTCGGGTCGCAAGCTCCCGTCGGTGTCGGATCGCTCGGGTCGCAAGCTCCCCTCGGTGTTGGATCGCTCGGGTCGCAAGCTCCCCTCGGTGCCGTCGGCGATCCGATCGCAGTAGCAAGGGCCGGCATCGCCGAGGCCCGGTCGAAGATGCACGACATCGTGATCGTCGATACCGCCGGCCGGCTGGGCGTCGACACCGAGATGATGGCGCAGGCCGCCGCGATCCGGGATGCCGTCGACCCTGACGAGATCCTGTTCGTGGTGGACGCGATGATCGGCCAGGACGCGGTGACCACCGCCGAGGCGTTCGCCAGCGGAGTCGGCTTCACCGGCGTGGTGCTGACCAAGCTCGACGGTGACGCCCGCGGTGGCGCCGCGCTGTCGGTGCGGCAGGTGACGGGCGCGCCGATCATGTTCGCGTCCACCGGCGAGAAGCTCGGCGATTTCGACACCTTCCACCCCGACCGGATGGCCTCCCGGATCCTCGGCATGGGCGACATGCTGACGCTGATCGAGCAGGCCGAGCAGGTTTTCGACGAGAACGAAGCCGAGGAGATGGCGGCCAAGCTGGCCGGCGACAACTTCACCCTCGAGGACTTTCTGCAGCAGATGCAGATGCTCAAGCGAATGGGCCCGATCGGCGGCATCCTGGGCATGTTGCCCGGCGCCGGTCAGATGAAGGACGCGCTGGCGAACGTCGACGACCGCGACATCGACAGGACAGCCGCCATCATCCAGTCGATGACGCCTGACGAGCGCACCAACCCGAAGATCATCAATGCCTCCCGGCGACAGCGGATCGCCCGCGGCTCTGGGCAGACCGTCTCCCAGGTGAACTCACTGGTCGAGCGGTTCTTCGAGGCCCGCAAGATGATGTCGTCGATGGCCGGCAGGTTCGGCCTGCCAGGCGCGAAGTCCAACAAGAAGGTCAAGGGCCGAAAAGGCAAGAAGGGCAAGGGCTCCGGGCGCGGACCGACGCCGCCGAAGGTGCGGGGAATGCCGGGCGGATTCCCTGGGATGGCAGGGATGCCTGCCGGAATGCCGCAGCTGCCGGGTGGCGCAGGAGCCGGTGCCGGCAAGGGAAACGGCCTCGGCGGCTTCTCGTTGGACGACCTGCCCGCCGGCTTCGACCCCAGCCAGATCAAGCTGCCCAAGAGCAAGTAGCTGCGCCGTTCAGCGGTCGAAGTAACGCAGGCTCGACGGTCTGGCCAGCAAGATCAGCACGGTGACGGTTGCCGGTCGGCCGTACGGCCTGGACAGCGGGGCGCTCATCTGTAAATCCTCCACACTTCTCGCGGCTGTGCGCATTGTGGCGTTGATCGAGTTCGTTACGTTCCACCCGCCGCGCCAGCCGCCGGGGATCCGCCCGCGTCGCGGGACGCGCCAGAATGGCCGGATGACATCGTCCCCGTCGTTGCACGTTTCCGGAACCGATGCCGCGACCGGCGAACCGGTCGAGCATTGGGTCGCCGACGGCCGTTTCGTCGACGGACCGGTTAGCGGCGCGGTCGAGATCACCGGCTGGACCTTGCCCGGGTTGGTCGATGCGCACTGTCATGTCGGCTACTCGATGCAGGGCGCGGTCGACGTGGCCACCGCCGAGCAACAGGCGCGCACCGACCTGGCGGCGGGTGTGCTGCTGATCAGGGACTGCGGTTCACCGATCGACACCAGGCCGCTGGCCGGCCGGGACGACCTGCCGATGCTGATCAGGGCTGGCCAGCACATCGCCCGGCCCAAGCGCTACATCCGCGGCCTCGGCGTCGACCTTGAGGATCCCGCCGAGCTGCCGGCCGAGGTGGCGCGGCAGCTCGAGTACGGCAGCGGTGCGGCAGGCGGTGGCTGGATCAAGCTGGTGGGGGACTGGATCGACCGCGACCTCGGCGATCTGGCTCCGCTCTGGCCGGACGACGTGCTCCGCGATGCCATCGCGGTGGCCCACACCGGGGGAGTGAGAGTCACCGCCCACGTCTTCGCCGAGGATGCGCTGCCTGGCCTGCTGGCCGCCGGCATCGATTGCATCGAACACGGCACCGGCCTCACCGTAGAGACGATCGACGAGATGGTGCGGCGCGGCGTGCACCTGGTTCCCACCATGATCAACATCGTCAATTTCCCCGACTTCGCAGACGCCGCAACACGTTTCCCTGCCTACGCCAAGCACCTGCGCGACCTGTACGACCGGCACTCCGAGACGTTCACGATGGCCGTTGAGGCCGGCATCGCCGTTCATGCCGGCACCGACGCCGGCGGCTACATCGAGCACGGCCGCATCGCCGACGAGGTGGCGGCGCTCACCAGCATCGGTCTGCCGCCGCGAGCAGCGATGCTGGCCGCTTCGCACGATGCCCGCCGGTGGCTGGGCGCACCGGCCGGCGACGTCGGCGACCCGGCAGATCTGGTGGTCTACCCGACCGATCCGGCAGACGACATGGCGGTCTTGCGGAGCCCGAGTGCCGTCATCAGGGCCGGCCGCATCGTTGCCGGGAGTGCGAGCAGCTTGAGCTGACAGCGAGCGTCAGCTGCGCAGGTAGGCGTGCCCGCCCGACTCGTCGGAGCGGACCAGACCAACGGAGCGGTAAAAGGCCCGCTGCGCCTGGTCGTCATCGGTGAGCAGTACGAACTGCCGAACGTCGGCGTACTCGGTCAGCACCGCCGAGATCAGCGCTCGACCCACGCCGGAACGCTGGCTGGCCGGGTCCACCAGGATGTCCTGCAGGTAGCAGATGGTGGCGCCGTCGGACACCGTTCGCACCAGGCCGATCAGCTGGCCGTCGGGGTCGCGGGCGGTCAGCACCAGATGCGAGCCGGCAATGGCGGCGGCCAGGGTATCGGGGTCGCGGGTGTACGCCGTCCAGCCGACGGCGTCGTACAGGGCCAGCAGCTCGGCGCCGCTCGGGCGCTCGTTCGTCACGGTGGTCATCATCTGGCACAATAACGGCCGTCACGGCCCGCGCCCGGCCCTCTCTCCGGACGTGGCCGCCATCAGTGTGTCGGCAAGCGCTGCCCCCCACGCGTCTGCCCGACATGCACCCACGGCGGAGTGTTCCGCCTCACGTATCGAGGAGAAGTCCACCACAGTGGCTGTCAAGATCAAGCTTGCCCGTTACGGCAAGATTCGCGAGCCTTACTACCGCATCGTCGTCGCCGACGCCCGCACCCGCCGCAGCGGCCGGGCCATCGAGACCATCGGTCGGTACAACCCGAAGGCCGAGCCGAGCGTCATCCAGGTCGAGTCCGAGCGCGCGCAGTACTGGCTGGGTGTCGGCGCGCAGCCGACCGAAGCCGTCGTTGCGCTGCTGAAGGTGACCGGCGACTGGCAGAAGTTCAGGGGCCTGCCCGGTTCCGAAGGCACCCTGAAGCCGCAGCCGGAGAAGGTCGACAAGCGGGCTCGCTACGAGGCCGCCATCGCTCTCGCCGGTGGCAGTACCGAGGACAGCTCGGGCGCCACCACAGCCAGGAAGAAGGCCGCCCCGAAGAAGGCCGAGAAGGCCGACGACGCGGCAGCACCGGCCGAGGCCCCGCAGACCGACGCCGAGAAGCCGGCTGCACTGGTCGACGCCCCGGCGAAGGCCGAGGCCGACGACGCCAAGGCCGACGACGCCAAGGCGGGCGACGCCAAGGACGCCAAAGCCGACGACAAGGCTGAGGCCAAGTCGGACGAAAAGGTTGAGGGCAAGGCAGACGATGCTAAGGCCGACGAGGCCAAGTCCGACGACCCGGCCGAGCCGCCGTTCGGCGAAGGCTCGCACGCCCCGATCGATGGTGACGCGATGCCGGAGGGTTTCCCGATCAAGGGCAACGCTTCGTCTAAGCTCTACCACCGACCGGCCACCCAGTTCTACGACTCGACGGTCGCCGAGGTCTGGTTCGCCTCAGCGGACGCTGCGGAAGCGGCCGGCTTCTTGCTGCCGAAATCGCAGCAGGACCACGACAGCGCTGATGCCGCGGAAGAACCCGCGAAATGAGCATGTTGCCCGAGGCGCTCGAACACCTGGTCCGCGGCATCGTCGAACATGACGACGACGTCCGGGTCGACCTGACAACCGGTCGGCGCGGTCGCACCCTGCAGGTCAGGGTGCATCCGGACGACCTCGGCAAGGTCATTGGCAGGGGCGGCCGCACGGCCACTGCGCTGCGCACGGTGATGACCGCCGTCGGCGGGCGCGGTATCAGGGTCGACGTGGTCGACACCGATCGCGACAGCTACAGCGCAGCTCACTGAGGCCGTCGTCGATGGACGTCATGGTCGGCCGCATCGGCCGTCCGCACGGGGTACGTGGTGAAGTCACCGTCGAGGTGCGCACCGACGACCCGCATGCCCGGTTCGCCGCCGGGTCGGTGCTGGTCACCGATCCGGCGGTAACGGGCCCACTCACCGTCGTCAAGTCGCGGCTCAGCGGCGGCACCATGGTGATCGCCTTCGAGGGCTACCACGATCGGGTTGATGCCGAGCGGCTGCGCGGGACGTTGTTGATGGTCGACACCGCGGATCTGCCCGCCTCCGACGATCCCGACGAGTTCTACGACCACCAGCTGATCGGCCTGACCGTCCGCGACATGTCCGGCGCCGAGCTGGGCACCGTCACCGACGTGCTGCACCCGCCGGCCTCGCCGGTCCTTGAGGTGCGTACCGCAGTAGACACTGTGCTGGTGCCCTTCGTTTCCGCCATCGTTCCCGAGGTCGTCGTCGCCGACGGCTATCTGGTGGTCGACCCACCCGACGGTCTGTTCGCGCCGACCGACGGTGCCTGACGGGCGCGCACATCATGCGCATCGACGTCATCACGATCTTCCCGGAATATCTGGCACCGCTACGAGAATCGTTGCTGGGCAAGGCCATTGCCGATGACGTACTACAGCTCGGGGTGCACGATCTGCGCCAGTGGGCCACCGATCGGCACCGCACCGTCGACGATTCGCCCTACGGCGGCGGTCCAGGCATGGTGATGAAGCCGGACGTCTGGGGTGCTGCGCTGGATGTGGTGACGGCACCGGCAGCTGACGTCGATCAGCCGCCGACGCTGATCGTGCCGACGCCCGCCGGACGTCCGTTCACCCAATCAGTGGCCGCTGAGCTGGCAACCCTGCCGCGGCTGGTGTTCGGCTGCGGCCGCTATGAGGGCATCGACCAGCGGGTGATCGACGACGCGGCCACCAGAATGCCGGTCTGCGAGTTGTCGATCGGCGACTACGTGCTGGCCGGCGGCGAGGTCGCCGTGCTGGTGATGGTCGAGGCGATCGCCAGGCTGATTCCCGGCGTCCTCGGCAATCCGGATTCCGCCGTCGACGATTCGTTCGGCGCCGCGCTCCCCGGACTGGTGGAGGCGCCGTCTTACACCCGGCCGCCGAGCTACCGTGGACTGGAGATTCCGCCGGTACTGCTGGGCGGTAATCATGCGGCAATTAACCGCTTTCGGCGTGACGAGTCGCTGCGCCGGACGGCCGCGCATCGTCCCGACCTGTTGTCCAAGCTGACCGCCGACCAGCTGGATGCCGGCGACCTGGACGTGTTGGTCGACGCCGGGGCGGCGCCGCCGGCCGGGTTGGCCGAGCGGGTGGCCGCGGAACGCGCGGCCC
>JALYVF010000205.1 GCA_030853385.1 Actinomycetota bacterium
GTCGACTTCAGCCACAGCTCCTTAATCACCATGTTTGTCGCCAGCAATCAGATGTTCTGGGTACTGGCGGCGATCTTCCTGTTGCCGATCGGCATCGGCACTCGTTCCCCTGCGCTACAGGTTCGTGAACAACGCCGGCTGGACGACGCCACCGCCGAGGAGTTGGCGGCCGAGGAATCAGCCGTCCGTCAGGGCCGATAGCCGGCAAGCGCAGTTTCGACCGCCAGCCCGGTAGCGCACAGCAGTCCCTCGCCGTTCATCGGCCCGACCAGTTGCAGGCCGATCGGCACCTCGAAACCTGGTGACGGCACCGGCATGGACAACGCCGGCAACCCGGCGAGATTGAACGGCGCAGTGAGCAGCGTGTACGGAAATCCGTCGATCTCGGTGAGCAACGGCGGGCTGCCGACCAGCGTCGGAAGCGCCAGCAGTTGCACGTCGCCGAACGCCGCCGTCACCTCGGCCTGCCAACGTCGGCGACCAGACATCGCTGTCGCCAACTGCTCGTCGGTCACCCGGCTGCCAGCCCGCAAGCTGTCGTTGACAGCTTCGGTGACATCGTCGGCGTCCAACAGCGTCGAATGCGCACGCCACAGTTCACCGAGCAGGATGGCGTCCTGGTCGGCCCAGCAATCCGCCCACCCAGGCAGCGTGACCGGGCGGACGGTGAACCCTGCGACATCCAGTGCTGCGTCGATCGCTTCCTCCACCATCGGGTCGACGCCATCGATCCGCAGCCTGCCCACCGTTCTGGCAGGTGTTGCTTGCATCGTCCATCCGGGCTCCAGCAACGTCATAGCCGCCCGAATACCTGCGAGGTCGCGGGCAAGCGGTCCGACGACATCAAGGCTGGGCGCCAACGGCCACA
Source organism: Actinomycetota bacterium (assembly GCA_030853385.1). GTDB lineage: Bacteria > Actinomycetota > Actinomycetes > Mycobacteriales > Nakamurellaceae > Nakamurella. Next base: position 869 of record JALYVF010000205.1, read on the forward strand.
CCCCCCCGGTCGATATCCGCCCCCACGTTGTCTTCAGCCCGACGATTCCACAGCAAGCGGCCGGAATCCGAACCGATCCGCCGCTGTCGGTGCCCAGCCCGATGTCCGCCTCACCGGCGGCCACAGCGACCGCGCTGCCGCTGGACGAGCCGCCCGGTACCCGGCGGGCGTCAACAGGATTCACCGGGGTTCCGAACTGGTCGTTGATCCCGACCGGGCTCAGACACAACTCGGTGAGGGTGGTCTTGCCGGCGATGAAAACCCTTTCGGTGGCTCGCATCCCGGCCAGGCAGGCCGCATCCGTCGTCGCTGGGACTGCTCGGTCCCGCACCGCGACGCAGCCGGCGGTGGTGATCTCCCCGGCCAGGTCGAAGGCGTCCTTGACGGCGATCCGGAGCAGCCCGTCTGTTCCGCCCACCGGAGGGTTTAAGCGCACCTGCCAGGCTTTCATCGGGTAGTCCATCGGTCAGAATACGTAACGTCCGGCGCGCCTGGCCAATCGCTGGGTTATCGGCAGCGAACCGAGCACCGCGATCTCCTGGGCGAGCACACCGCCCATCCGGCGGGAGAATGCCGCCGACTCGTCCGCGGCGTCGTCGTACTCGGCGACCACCCTGTCGACCACTCCCTTGCGCCGCAGGTCGATAGCTCGCACCTGTTGCGCCGCAGCCATTTCTGCCGCGTGTGACGGGTCGCCGCCATACATGATCGCGCTGGCGCCTTCCGGGGGCAGCGGCGACAGCCAGGCATGTCGGGCGGCGATCACTCGATCGGCCGGCAACAGCGCCAACGCTCCGCCGCCGGATCCTTGGCCGAGCAACACGCATACCGTCGAGGTCGGCAGCCGGACCAGATCGGCCAGGCAGCGGGCAATCTCGCCGGCCAGCCCACCCTCCTCGGCGCCCCTGGAGAGAGCGGCACCAGGGGTGTCGATCACCGACACCAGCGGCAGCTCCAGTTCGGCCGCCAGCCGCATGCCGCGCCGCGCCACCCGCAGCTCGGCAGGGCCGAGCGGGCCGTGGCTTGCCTGCGATGCCCTGTCCTGACCAAGCACCACGCACGGCAGCTTGTTGAACGTGGCCAGCACCAACATCAGCCCGGATCGCTCGCCGGCCACCGACGCGTCACCCTCACCAGTTCCGTTGAGGGGCACCACATCTCGGGCCGCGAACCGCAGAAGCTCGCGCACCCCGGGCCGGTCAGCACGGCGGGTACGGCGGATCGACTCCCAGGCATCGACGTCGGGCTGCTCGATCTCTGCCTCGGCATCGGGCGGCGGCACGCCGCGGCGCGCCGACATCAGTACGGTGATGGCCCTCGATGCGATATCGGCCAGCTTCTCCGGCATCAGCACCGCATCGATCAGCCCGTGAGCAGCGAGATTCTCCGAGGTCTGCACACCGTCCGGGAACGGTTCGCCGTACAGCGCCTGGTACACCTTGGGGCCCAGAAAACCCACCAGCGCGCCGGGTTCGCCGACCGCGACGTGGCCGAGGGATCCCCAGGAGGCGAACACCCCACCGGTCGTCGGATGCCTTAGGTACACCAGATACGGCAGGGCGGCAGCTCGGTGTGCGCCGATGGCGTCGGTGATGCGCACCATCTGGACGAAGGCCAGCGTGCCTTCCTGCATCCTGGTGCCGCCGGATGCGGTCGCCGCCAACAGCGGCAGTCCCTCGGCGGTGGCCCGCCGGATGGCCCGTTCCAGCCGGTCGGCGGCTGCCAACCCGATCGATCCGCCGAGGAACCGGAACTCGTTGGCCAGTACCGCTACCCGCCGTCCGTCGATGGTGCCCGCACCGGTGAGAACCGCTTCGTCACACCCGGATTTCTGTTGCGCAGCAACCAGTTCGGCGGCATAGGCCGGATCGAGATCGGTGGGCCGCTCGATCGGTGAGTCCCAGCTGACGAACGATCCGTCGTCCAGTACGACGTCGATCAGTTCGCGGGCTCCGAGTCGCTTGACGGCGGTCATGACTGGCCTTGATCATCGGCCAACCACGACAACACGGCGTCGGTGTGCTGACCCAGCAGCGGCGGCGCCACATGGTCGCGGTGCCATTCGGAGCCGGCACCGTCGAAGAACCGCAGTGGGGGGCCAGGCAGCTGAATGTTGCCGAGGGTGGGGTGATCGACATCGATCAGCAGGCCCTGCGACAGCACCTGGTCCCACTCGTAGACCTGTTGCAGGTTCTTCACCTGGCCGCTGGGAACGCCAACCTCCGACAGCTTCGCCAGCAGCTCGGCAGTGGAGTAATCGGCGAATGCCGTCTCCACGGCAGCCCGGACCGCGGCGCCGTTGCGCACCCGCTGCTGGTTGCTGGCGAACCCTTCGGCGTCGAGCGGGATCCCGAAGGCCGGCGCGAACTTACGCCATAGTCCTTCGGAGCCAACGGATATCTGCACGATGCCGTCTGCCGAGTGGAACAGCCCGTACGGGCAGATGGAGGGATGGTGCGGCCCCTCGGCCTTGGGGGTCTCGCCGGCCACCGTCCACCTGGTGCCCTGGAAGGCATGCACGCCAACGACTCCGGCTAGCAGCGAGGTGCGAACCAGGCCTCCGTCGCCCGTTACCTCTCGCTCGTGAAGTGCCGCCAGCACGCCGTAGGCGCCGTACATCCCGGACAGCAGGTCGGCGATCGGCACGCCGACCTTGGTCGGGGTCTCCGGGTCCGGGCCGGTCATCGACATCAGCCCTGCCTCACCCTGGGCGATCTGGTCGTAGCCGGCCCGCCCACCCTCCGGGCCGTCGTGCCCGAAGCCGGAGATGGACAAGATCACCAACCGTGGGTTCAACTCGGTGAGGGTCTCCAGCGGGAAACCGAGCCGGTCCAGCACACCCGGCCGGAAGTTCTCCAGCAGCACATCGCTGCGCCGGATCAGTTCGGTGAGAGCGGCCCTGCCGTCGTCGGACTTCAGGTCGAGCGCGACCGACTCCTTGTTCCTGTTGCACGACAGGTAGTAGGTGGACACCGGATCGGCGGCGGAACCGTCGGCGGTCTGAGTTGGTTCGACGAACGGTGGCCCCCAGCCGCGGGTGTCGTCTCCGTGTTCCGGCGTCTCGATCTTGATGACCCGTGCCCCCAGGTCGCCGAGCATCATCGCCGCGTGCGGCCCGGCCAACGCCCTGGTCAGATCCAGGACGGTGATGTCGCCCAGCGGTCCGGTGGTATTCGGCACCTGGCCTCCTTGCGTCCTTGCGTCCTTGCGTGCTTCACGACGATCGTCCGCCCAGGCTACGAGGCGACGCCGATCGCCGATATGGCAGGTTCTGCCGACCCGCGGCGAGAGGCAGGCTTCCGCGGGCGGCTGATGCCGTGAGCCGGACATCGACCGGGTCACCGGAGCACGATGCCGTCGACAGCACTTGTTCTATTGGTTCTGCAACTACTAGCTCGTCAGTGCCGGAGTGCCGAGCAGTTCCGTCATTCTCGGCCGGGAACTGCCGGGAATATCCGCGCCGAACTAGGACGGCTAGGCGGCACTGGCGATCGGCAGTCCGGCCAGGGCTTCGCGATGGCGCACCGGCAACCGTCGCCGACCAGCGGCAAGCCGGTCGAATAGGCCCGACACCCACTCGACCGGCTCAACGACCAGTCCACTCGACCGGGGCTCCCCCCGTCAACACGCTGTGGGTTACGAGCTCATCACAGATGGTCAAGCTCTGCGCTGGTGCGTCCCCCGGACAGGGTGACGTAGCCGGGGCCGCGGTCGAAGAACGGGGCATCCGACGGGATGGCGGCGCGCAGGTCGACTCGGCGGCCATTGGTGGCGGGCTGGTCCACCACTACTTCCCCGGCGCTCGAGACTGCCAGCATCACCCCGTAATCGGTGCGGGCGCCATCGGTGGATACCTTGCCCCACAGCACATCTCGCACTACCTCGCCGACCGGCCGGTCGAGTGGATCGCCCCAACCACCGCCGCCGGTCGTCCGCACCCTGACCACCTCACCCGCCTTCATCGGCGCCGCATCGACCAGGCCTTCGATCTCCCGCTCGTTCGGGCCGCCGGGGTCGATGGTCACCGCGAATGGTTTGCCGGCCTTGCCGCCCTTGACGCCCCAACAGGACAGGATCGAGCGATCGGCGATGCACATGAAGTCGGCGTCGATCAGCATTCGATAGTGCTTCTCATAGCCCAGGCCGCCCCGATAGCGTCCCGCACCACCGGAATCCGTTGCCAGACCGAGCCTTTCGATCCGAAACGGGAATCTCGATTCTGTCACCTCGGTGGGGACGTTCGACGAATCCGGCACCACGTGAATGGTGTCCTCACCGTCCGCGTAGTAGCGACCGCCGGAGCCGCCGCCGAGGATCTCGCGCATCAGGTACGGCCGGCCGTCCCGATCGACGCCGTGGAAGCCGACGTATCTGATGGTCTCCTGGTCGGCCGGCATCTTGCCGTCCATGGCTTTGGCGAGCACCCCGGCGAAGACTCCCAGCAGCCGCAGGATGACGAAGGTCCTGGCATTGGTAGGGGCCGGAAAGATCGGCGTCAGCAGCGTTCCCGGCTCTGGGAAGCGCATCACTATGAGCGGAACGACCCCCTCGTTGACGTCGAGCTCGGCCATCCGCTCAGGCGTATCGGCAAGGTTCCGCAGGATCGGGGCCAGCCACTTGGCCAGAAAGACACCGTCGGAATAGTTGGCGGCATGGTTGATCGGGCCTTTGGCCTGCGGCCCTGTTCCGGTGAAGTCCAGGATGATCCTGGCGCCCGTCACCCCGTCGCCGTCGGACAACTTGGTCAGGGTGATCCGCTGGGTGTGCAGCTTTGGCTCGTCGACCCCGTCGTGTTCGGCGTAGTCCTCCCAGACGTAGTCGCCGTCCGGAATCTTCGACAGGATCTCGGTGCGGTAGATCTCGGTGGTGTTGGCCAGAATGGCCTCGAAGCAGGCCTCCACCTGCTGCCGGCCGTACCGATCGAACAGCTCAGCCAGCCGCCTGGCACCCATCAGGCAGGCCGAGCATTCGGCATCGAGGTCGGCAGTCAGCGACTCGGGCATCCTGGAATTGCGGGTCATGATCTTGAGCGCCGACTCGTTCGGCACCCCCGCCGACCACAGCTTGATCGGCGGCACCATCAGCCCCTCCTCGAACACGCTGGTGGCATGCGAGGGCATGGAACCTGGTACCGCGCCGCCGATGTCGTCGTGATGACCGAAGGCCTGCACGAAGGCGACCACCTCACCGCCGGAGAACACCGGAACGGTGACGCACAGATCCGGCAGGTGGCCAATGCCACCCTCGGACAGGTAGACGTCGTTGTGGAAGAAGACGTCGCCGGCCACCATGCTGTCGATCGGGTAGTCGCGCACCACCGGCTGCACCAGCGCGGAGTACGAGCGACCGGTCAGCTTGCGCAGCTTGACGTCGTGGATGCCGGCCCGGAAGTCGTGCGCGTCCCTGATCATCGGAGAGCGCGAGGTGCGGGCGATCGCCGTCTCCACCTCCATCTCGACGGATGCCAGCGTGCCGGCGACGATCTCCACCAGCACTGGATCGACCTCTGGCGTTGCGGCGGTGTTCATGATGATGCCTCTGCTTCCCGGCCGACGACTTCCCGGCCGACGATCAGGTTGCCCCAGGCGTCCACCCGCGCCCTGAAGCCAGGGTGGATCGGCAGGGTCGAACCGAACTCCTGCACCACCGCCGGTCCCGAAATCTTTTCTCCAGCAGCGAGTTCGGCTCTGTCGTAGATGGTGGCATCCACCCAATCGTCATAGAAGACCCGGCGCTCCTCCAGTACCGCTCCCGCGAGATTCCCGGTAGTGCTGGCGATCTCGCGGATCTCCGGTCGAGGGATGGGCCCGATGCCGGTAGCCCGCAGGTTGACCCATTCAACCGGTTGATCGGCGCGGCCACGGAAGTCGTAGCCGTACAGAGCGGCGTGTGACTGATGGAAGGCTGCGGCCACCAGATCGGTCCAATCGGCGGTCACCTCACCGGCCGGGCAATCCACCCGCACCTCGTAGGCCTGCCCGAAGTAGCGTAGGTCGGCCGTCCGCTCGACGATCTGCTCGGTATCGGGAAATCCCTCACGCTGCAACGCTTCTCGAGCCTTCCTGGTGAGGTCGGCGTAGATATGGGCCACGGTCGGTAGGTCCAACGCGTCGTGTTTGGCGACGTGGGTCTGCACGTAGTCGTTGCGGACATCGACGGTCAACAGGCCGTAGGCGGACACGTTCCCGGGATTGGGTGGCACCAGCACGGCCGGCAACCCGAGGATGTCCATCAGCCGACAAGCCAGCAGCGAACCGGATCCGCCGAAGGTCACCATCGGGAAGTCCCGGACGTCGAGGCCGCGCTTCACCGTCACCTGACGCAGCGCGTTCGCCTGATTCCACGCGGAGATCTCCAGAATCCCGGTGGCGCAGGCCGACGCCGTCAGCCCGAGTTCAGCGGCCAGCCTCTCGATACCCTGCTGCGAAGCCGCTGCGTCCAAACCGATCTCGCCGCCGAGCAGATGCGGTGGGATGCGGCCGAGCACCAGGTGGGCGTCGGTGATGGTGGGCTCGGTGCCGCCCTTGCCGTAACAGAGCGGGCCAGGGTCCGCACCCGCCGAACGGGGGCCGACCTTCAGCGTTCCCTCTGGCGAAAGCCAGGCGATCGAGCCGCCACCGGCACCGACCGTCACCACGTCGATCATCGGGATCTTCGACGGGTACGCGCCCACCATGCCCTCGGTGGTGAGCGTCGGCTTCGCATCGGAGATCACCGTGACGTCCGTCGAGGTGCCGCCACCGTCGCAGGTCACCACCGACGGGTAGCCGGCCCGGGCCGCGATCACCGCCGCACCCAAGGCTCCGGCGGCCGGACCGGACAGCACGGTGGTGATCGGCTGATGCACCACCTCGTCCGCGGACAGCACACCGCCGTTGGATCGCATGATCGAGAACGGGATCGAGTGTGACGTATCCAGCGCGGCCAAGCGCTGCGCGATACCCGAAACATACGCGGCCACAGTGGGTTTCACCGCCGCGTCGACGAGCGTGGTCATGCTGCGTTCGTACTCGCGGTACTCCCGCAGCACCTGTGAGGACAGCGAGACGACCGCTTCCGGGAACTCGTCGTTGATCACGAGCAGCAGCTGCTGCTCGTGATCGTCGTTGGCATAAGAGTGCAATAGGCAGACCCCGATGGTGGAGATGCCACTGTCTTTGAAGAACCGAACGGCGGCCACCGCGGACTCCCGATCGAACGGCGTCACCTCAGCACCGGTGTAGTCCAGGCGGCCGCGCACCGTCTTCACCCGATCGACGGGGACGATACGGTCCGGCTTGACCCAGAAGTAGGAGTTCCCATAGCCGTCCGGTACCGATTGCCTGGCGATCTCCAGCACGAACTCGAAGCCCTCGGTGGTGATGAACCCGAGGTCGCCGACCTTTCCTTCCAGCAGCTGGTTGGTGGCGACCGTGGTGCCGTGTGCGATCGATTCCAGGTCGCCTGGTGCGGCGTCGATGAGGTCGAGGATCTTGTGGATTCCGGTGAGGAATCCATCGGCCGGGTTCGACGGGGTGGACGGCGTCTTGGTGGTGCGCACATCGCCGGTGCGAGTATCGACGGCAACGATGTCGGTGAAGGTGCCGCCGGTGTCCACCCCGATCCGGATGTGTCCGGTGCGGGAGTTGCTGGCTCGATCCATCAGCACATTCAAGCCGGGTCGAGGGCGCGGTGCGTCGTCAACACATGCCAACGCACCAGTCGCGGCTCGGGGGCTCACGTTTGGTGGGTAACGCGGACGGCGCTGGCGAGGGTGGGCTGGGCGGCCGGCGGCCCTCCGGGTAACGAGCTTCCTGCAGCGGACCGCCGGCGGCCCTCCGGGTAACCCGGACGGCGCTGGCGAGGTCTCGCTCGCTAGCGCTCACTTCGCTTCACCTTTACGCGCCTCTCCGGGCCACCCTGCGTGCCGCCGGCTCTGCTGTTTGATGGATGTGGCACGCGCCATTCGACCCGGGGCAGACGTCCGACGCGGCGCGGCTTCGAAGCGATCGAGGAGGGGCCGCGGACGATACTCCCTGGCACGGCATGGCTTCGGAGCGATCGAGCAGGACCACAGACGACACGGCACCTGCACGGGCTCGGGTTTCGGCGTCCCGGCTCCCGGCTCCCGGCTCCCGGCTCCCGCTGGTGCATGGTTCGGCGTGGCGCGGAGTTCTGCACCCCAGGCTGGAGAGAGAGCGCGCTCGGAAGCCGCCAGCTGCGCAGTGGGTGGTCGGAGTGACCAAGCAGCCCGACTTCTTAGCCTGAATCGGTGGGACACGCAGGGGTTTGAGCGGCGTGTGATGTGAAGAAAGTGCCCTTTGACCTGCGACAATGGGTTTGTTGAGAACCGGATTGGCGCGGATCGGAAGGAC
>JALYVF010000256.1 GCA_030853385.1 Actinomycetota bacterium
ACGGCGGTGCGCTCCTGGCACCGGAGACGGTCCGGACGTTGGCGTGCGACGCGGCGATCATCCCGGTCGTGTTGGGATCCGACGGTGAGATCCTGGATGAGGGCCGCGCGCAGCGGCTGTTCACCCCGCCGCAGCTGAAAGCACTGTGGCTGCGGGACAAACACTGCACGTTCCCGGGTTGTGAAGCACCGGCGCACTGGTGTCACGCTCATCATCTGAAACATTGGATCGATGGCGGCCCAACGGATCTCGACAACGCAGCACTGCTCTGCGGCCGGCACCATACGATTGTTCACCGCGATCAACTCGCCGGCACCATCGTCGACGGGCACGTGCTGTGGGACCGAAGACCCGGCTCCTATCAACGACCCAAAGTGATCTCGGGGGCGTAGCAGTGCTGTCGCGAAGTCGGGCTGCATGGTCACCCCGACTATCCACCGTGCCGCTGACAGATTCCGAGCGCACCCTCCCTACTTGCACTGAACTCCGGACTACCGCGAACCGTGCACCATCGGGAGCCGGGGAGCCGGGGAGCCGGGGAGCCGGGGAGCCGGGGAGCCGGGAGCCGGGAGCCGGGAGCCGGAACGGGGAACGGGGACCGGGACGCCGAAGCCCGAGCGCGTGCCCGAGCCGTGCCGTGCTCGGCAATGTCATCCGTGGCCCTACTCGATCGCTCCGAACCCGAGGCGACCTCGCGGGGCCTCCCGGTTCGGATGCGGCGTGCCACATCCTGATCCAAACCCAGCCGGCCAACCGAACCCAGCGCCGCCCGGGTCGCGCCGGACGGCGGATAGCGTCGCCCAGATCCGGCTCGTTGCGCAGCGGGATGAATACCGTCTTCACCCCGGCCCGCTGAGCGGCGAGCAGTTTCTGCTTAACCCCACCGATGGGCAGCACCCTGCCGTTCAGGGTGACCTCGCCGGTCATCGCGACGTCGGCCCGCACTTGCCTGCCGGTGGCCATCGAGACCAGCGCCGTCACCATGGTGACGCCGGCGGACGGTCCGTCCTTGGGGAACAGCCCCGGCCGGCACGTGCAGGTGGATGCGCCGGTCGAGCACCGCAGGATCAACACCGAGTGCCTCGGCGTGCGAACGAACGTAGGACAGCGCGATCTGCGCCGACTCCTTCATCACCTCGCCCAGTTGGCCGGTCAGCGTCAGCCCGCGGTCTGCCTTGTCGCCGCCGTCCACCGAGTTTGCCTCGATGAACAGCACGTCGCCGCCCAGTCCGGTGACGGCCAGTCCGGTGGCCACCCCGGGGGCCGTCCGCTCTTCGGTCTCGGGGGTGAACCGTGGCCGCCCCGGTAGACCCCGCAGGTCGGTGGAGTCCACCGTCAGCTGGCCGGGTTCGGTCTCCAGCCTGGTAGCAACCTTGCGAAACACCTTGGCTAGCAACCGTTCCAGCTGCCTTACGCCGACCTCCCTGGTGTGGGAGCCGACGATCTCCCGCAGCGCGTCGTCGGTCAACGTTACGTCGTCGGCGGATAGCGCCGCCCGTTCCCGCTGCCGTGGCAGCAGGTGGGTGCAAGCGATCGCCACCTTGTCGTCCTCGGTGTATCCGTCCAACTGGGTCAGCTCCATCCGGCCGAGCAGCGGACCCGGAACGGCGTCGATCACGTTGGCGGTAGCCAGAAACAGCACATTCGACAGGTCGAGATCAAGGTCGAGGTAATGATCGCGGAAGGTGTGGTTCTGCGCCGGGTCGAGCACCTCGAGCAGCGCGGCCGCCGGGTCGCCGCGGTAGTCGGTGCCCACCTTGTCGATCTCGTCCAGCAGCACCACCGGGTTCATCGATCCTGCTTCACCGATCGTCCTGACGATGCGGTCGGGTAAAGCGCCCACGTAGGTGCGGCGATGGCCGCGGATCTCCGCCTCGTCCCGGACGCCGCCGAGGGCGACCCGGACGAAGTTGCGACCCAGCGCCCTTGCCACGCTCTCGCCCAGCGAGGTCTTGCCGACTCCTGGCGGACCGACCAGCGCCAGCACCGCGCCCGGGCCGCGGGCGCCGACGATCTCCATGCCCCTACCGGCCCGGCGACTGCGTGCTGCTCAGGAAGAGCTAGGTTCCTCCCGTACCGATTCCTCCCGGCCAGATCTGAGGGTTGAAGCGCCACATGGACGAACTGCCCGAAGGGGTCGCGCAGCCGACTGACACACCGCTGCCGGCGGCGGAATCGAAACGGGGCGCCTATATTGCTGCCACCGTGTTGATGTGCACCGTTCCCATCGTCATAGCGGTGGACTTTTTGTCGTCGCCGTTCCTGATGGACTCGCCGGGTTGCGGGTACCAGCCGGGCCTGCCGTGTCGGGTGGTTCCCGATTGGGCGATCCAGGTCCAGTTCGGTGTGCCGTTTTTCGCCGGGCTGGGTGTCTTGGTCATCACCAAGATGAACAGTGTGAAGACCGGCGGCTGGACCGCAGGGATCGCCTGGACGCTCTCCATCGCGGCATGGATCATCCTGAGCAAGGTCAGAGTCGACGCCTACAGTTGAGCGGTTGGAGAGTCAAGCACTCGACGGGGGCGCACTGTCTGCGCTGACCATCCCTGGCCAGACCACCTCAGTTCGGCCGCTTCGGCAGCGGCTGCGGTCGAATCGCGCTCGCCCAAGGTCGAACCACTGGTGGTTAGCCGAAGTGTCGGCGGACATGGCCTGGCCCACTACTGGCAGCAGCTGGGACTGCCCGAGGACGACCTGCACCCCGACGGCGAACAACCGCCCCGACCGATCGCCGCACCACACCGGCCTAGAACAACATCAGCCGACCTGCAACGCGGTGATCCGCCAACGTCCGTCCAGCCCGGTCAGCTGGAACGCCATTGCCCGGCCGCGCGGACCGCGACGAAAGACTGCTGCGACCTCGGCCACGCCGTCCGCCGGTTGGCAGACGTGCGCCGACTGCAGCCGGGCCAGCCCCTGCCCGGGCAGCGGCGCGCGTTTCACCAGCCCGGCGAAAATCGGTGGCGTGCAATGGTTTTGCAGCTGGCTGACCGGCCTGGCGCCGGTGAGGACCTCGGCCAGCGCCCTGGCAAGAGTGGTGGCGGTCTGCCGGACTGCGGGCAACCGATCGGTCGGGGTGTGTCGGACTCCAATGTCCACTGCGTGCGACAGGTCGGGAACCGTCGGCGAAACCACCAACGGGGCGGCGCTGGTTGAGGCGGCCCGCAGCGCGCCGGCCGGAGCGCTCGCGTCGGGGTCGTGAGCGGGGATTGATCGCAGTTTGCGCACCCTGCTCGTCGCCGAGAGTTCGTCGTCGAACGGCGGCTCGGTGTCGGGAACGGCGACGAGGGCGATTCCGGGTGCGGCCTTCGCTGTTGTCGGCCGGCTGGGCACGGTGGCCAGTGCTGTCGTCATCTGAATGCTCCGTTCGGTCAGTCGGAATCGGTGGAGTGATCGGTCGGTGGGTGCGGGGAGTGCAGCTGCTGGCCGGGTTCGATGAGGTCGGGATCGGACCCGATCACAGAGCGATTCGCCTCATACCACTGCCGCCACTCGGCGTCGATGCTGGCGTCGTCGGCGCCCGGCCCGAGCTCGGTGGCAGCGATCAGCCACAGGCTGTCGCCCGGCCGGACGATGACGATCTCGGTGCTGGCGGGCTGGTGTTGTACTCTCGTGGTTGCCGTTGACGACGTGGTCGGCCAATCGACGTCGACCTGCGTCGCGGTCCGCGGCACTGTTGTTGGTCGGCGGACGGGCCAATCAACATCCACCGAGTCGCCACGCCGGACAAGCTGGGCGGCAGCGCTGGCACGCATCGCAGGGACAACATTCTTGGCCTGTACCCCAGGGACAACATCCCCGGCACGGACCGCAGGAGCATCGCCACCACGGACCGCAGCGGCAGCGGCGGCAGGGACCGCAGCGGCGGCAGGGACGGCGGCGCGGACCGCGGCGGGCGACGGCACCCCTCGTTCGGCCGTCACCGACCAGGCGTCCAGCTGCGGCAGAGCACCGACTGCGGCGCTACTCAGGACGACAGCCGAGCTGCCGTGCGCCGCTTGCGGGAT
>JALYVF010000276.1 GCA_030853385.1 Actinomycetota bacterium
GTTCAGCCGGTCCCGCGGCGGCACCAACCGATGGTGCGGAGCACCTGGCCGCCGATCATCGCCGGTACGCATCGATCGGAGACGTGCGGACCGAGTCGGGCGTCGTCATCCCCGACGTCACCCTGGCGTACGAAACCTGGGGAACGCTGAATGCCAAGGGGGACAACGCGATCCTGGTGTTGCACGCACTGACCGGGGACTCGCACGTGGTGGGGGAGGTCGGCCCGCAGCAACCGACGCCCGGCTGGTGGGACGGCCTGATTGGCGACGGTGCCCCGCTGGATCCGGCCAGGCATTTCGTGCTGGCGGCCAACGTGCTCGGCGGCTGCCGGGGCAGTACAGGGCCGTCCTCGACCGCCAGCGACGGGCGCCCGTACGGTTCCCGATTCCCGCGCATCACGCCGCGCGATCAGGTTGCGGCGGAGGCGGCGGTCGCCGAAAGCCTTGGCATCACCTCGTTCGCCGCCGCGCTCGGCGGCTCGATGGGCGGCATGCGGGCGCTCGAGTGGGGGGTGATGTACCCGGAACAGGTTCGACATGTGGTAGCCATCGCCACCTGCGCGGCCTTCTCCGGCGACCAGATCGGCTGGAGCGCATCGCAGCTGGCGGCGATCCGCGGGGACGCGAACTTCCGCGGCGGCGATTACTACCCCGAATCCGGTGGCGGCGGCCCACCGTCGGCCGGCATGGCCGTTGCCAGGCAGATAGCCCACACCACCTATCGGTCGGCCTACGAGCTCAACACCAGGTTCGGCCGCGACCGGCAGCCGGGTGAAGATCCCTTCTCCGGCGGCCGGTTCGCCGTTCAGTCCTATTTGGACCACCACGGCGACAAGCTGACCGGCCGATTCGACCCGAACTCCTACCTGGTGCTGACCGATTCGATGAACCTGCACGACATCGGCCGCGGCAGAGGCGGAACGGCCGCCGCGCTGCGCAGGATCAGCGCCGAGATTACCGTCGCCGTCGTCGATTCCGACCGGCTCTTCCCGCCGGCGCAGGGCGCCGAGCTCGCCACCGCCCCGACGGCCCGGCCGCTGATCACCCTGCATTCAGACTACGGCCACGACGGCTTCCTGATCGAGGCCGACCAGATCGCCGCGGTCGTCCGCAGCGCTGTCCGCTGAGCCGAGCCGTCCGCCGCCGGTTGGTAGCTGCCCGTGAGGGCATGCGAGCCGTTCGGGCCTGAATCGTCGAAATTCTGGTCCTCAGCGGCACTTGACCCGATCGGGGCCGGATCGGCCCGATCCCCAACGTGTCGCAGCGATGTGTCCGGCCCGAAGTCCTTGTCGCGGACCAGGTCTGGCACCCGGCGGTCAGCAGGCAGGACCCGCAGCCCAGGCACCCCCAGTCACGCGCGTTACAGTGACCCCGGTGTTCGACCAATGACGGTCAGGACCACCTCAGGTCAGGAGTCGAGGATGAGCCGCAGTGGCCTTCAGCAGGCATCGTCCGGATCGGCGGCCGCAGGTGTCGGGTCGGCAGGACGGGCCCAGATCGCGCAGAGAACTCTGCGGACGGATCGCTGGTGGCTGCAGCCGGCCGTCACCTTCACCCTGCTGGTCATCTGGCTGCTGTATGCGCTGGTCAGAACGGCCTCCCAGCGCGCCTACTTCGTCGAGAAGTACCACTACCTCTCGCCGTTCTCCTCGCCCTGCGTCTCGGCGTCGTGCGACCCGGCCGCCCGCGACTTCGGCACCTGGTTCGGGCACTTCCCGTCGTTTCTGCCGTTCGCCCTGCTGGTGCTGCCGTTCCTGCTCGGCTTCCGGTTGACGTGCTACTACTACCGCAAGGCCTACTATCGGGCGTTCTGGCTCTCGCCGCCGGCCTGTGGGGTGGCCGAACCGCACCGCAAGTACTCCGGGGAGACCCGCTTCCCGCTGATCATGCAGAATTTGCACCGCTACTTCTTCTATGCGGCAGTGATCGTGTCGCTGATCAACACCTACGACATGGTCAGGGCTTTCCGGGGTGCCGACGGCGGGTTCGGTATCGGGCTCGGCACCCTCATCATGGTCGCCAACGTCGTACTGCTGTGGACTTACACCGTGTCCTGCCACTCGTGCCGGCACCTGATGGGCGGGCGGCTCAAACACTTCTCCGCCCACCCTGTTCGGTACCGCGCCTGGACCTTCATCTCGAAACTGAACACCAAACACATGGAGCTGGCCTGGACCACTCTGGCCACGTTGATGCTGACCGATGCGTATATCGCCCTGGTCTCTTCCGGGACGCTGAGTGACTTGAGGCTGATCAACTGATGGCTGCCGATGTTGAGCATTTCTCGTGCGACGTAGTGATCATCGGGGCCGGCGGCGCCGGACTCCGCGCGGCCATCGCCGCCCGCGAGTCCGGCCTGCGTACCGCGATCATCTGCAAATCCCTGTTCGGCAAGGCGCACACCGTGATGGCCGAGGGCGGCATCGCCGCCAGCATGGGCAACGTCAACTCTCGCGACAACTGGCAGGTGCACTTCGGCGACACCATGCGGGGCGGGAAGTTCCTGAACTCCTGGCGGATGGCCGAGCTGCACGCCAAGGAGGCGCCGGACCGGGTCTGGGAGCTGGAGACCTACGGCGCGTTGTTCGACCGCACCCCGGACGGCAAGATCAGCCAGCGCAACTTCGGTGGCCACGAGTACCCCAGGCTCGCCCACGTCGGCGACCGCACCGGTCTTGAGCTGATCCGGACCCTGCAGCAGAAGATCGTGTCGCTGCAACAGGACGACCGCGCCGAGTCCGGTGACGCCGAGGCCCGGCTGAAGGTGTTCGCCGAATGCACCGTCACCGAGCTGCTCACCGATTCCCGCGGCGCGATCGCCGGCGCCTTCGGCTACTGGCGTGAGACCGGCCGCTTCGTCCGCTTCAACGCGCCAGCCGTGGTGCTGGCGACCGGCGGCATCGGCAAGTCCTTCAAGGTCACCTCGAACTCGTGGGAATACACCGGTGACGGGCACGCCCTCGCCCTGCGCGCCGGCTCGACGCTGATCAACATGGAGTTCGTCCAGTTCCATCCGACCGGAATGGTGTGGCCGCCGTCGGTCAAGGGCATCCTCGTCACCGAATCGGTACGCGGCGACGGCGGAGTGCTGAAGAACTCCGAGGGCAAGAGGTTCATGTTCGACTACGTGCCCGACGTCTTTCGCGGTCAGTACGCCGAGACCGAGGAGGAGGGCGACCGCTGGTACACCGACCCGGACCACAACAAGCGCCCGCCCGAGCTGTTGCCCCGCGACGAGGTGGCCAGGGCCATCAACTCGGAGGTCAAGGCCGGCCGAGGATCGCCGCACGGCGGGGTCTTCCTCGACATCGCCTCGCGGCGCAGCCCCGCGGAGATCATGAAGCGGCTGCCGTCGATGCATCACCAGTTCAAGGAACTGGCCGACGTCGACATCACCACCGAGCCGATGGAGGTCGGCCCGACCTGCCACTACGTGATGGGCGGGGTGGAGGTCGACCCCGACACGGCCGCGGCCGCGCGGGTTCCGGGGCTGTACGCGGCCGGCGAGGTCTCCGGCGGCATGCACGGCTCCAACCGGCTCGGCGGGAACTCGCTGTCCGATCTGCTGGTTTTCGGGGCCAGGGCCGGCCTCGGCGCCGCCGCCTACGTCAAGGGGCTCGGTGACGACCGGCCGACGGTGGACCAGTCGGTGATAGAGGCCGCCGCAGCCTTGGCCCTCGCCCCCTTCGAGGAGGAGGGCGGCGAGAACCCGTACACCCTGCACCAGGAGATGCAGCAGACGATGAACGACCTCGTCGGCATCATCCGCAAGGCCGAGGAGATCGAGCAGGCGCTGGCCACACTCGGCGAGCTCAAGGCCAGAGCCGCGCACCTGACGATCGAGGGCCACCGCCAGTTCAACCCTGGCTGGCACCTCGCCCTCGACCTGCGCAACATGCTCGCGGTCAGCGAATGCGTTGCCAGGGCCGCCCTGCTGCGGCAGGAAAGTCGCGGCGGCCACACCCGTGACGACTTCCCCACGATGGACCCGGCCTGGCGACTGAAGAACCTGGTCTGCTCGCTAGAAGGCAGCGGCAGCGAAGCGAAGATCACCGTCGAAGAGCAGCCGATGGTCCCGATGCGCGAGGACCTACTCGCCCTTTTCAAACGCGACGAGCTGGCCAAGTACCTCACCGACGACGAACTGGCGAAGCTGCCGGAACGGAGCGAATCATGAGCTACGACGCGCACTTCCGGGTGTGGCGAGGTGACGCCGACGGCGGCGATCTCGTCGACTACTCCGTCGAGGTCAACGAGGGCGAGGTGGTCCTGGACATCATCCACCGGCTGCAGGCCACCCAGAGCGGCGACCTGGCCGTCCGCTGGAACTGCAAGGCCGGCAAGTGCGGCTCCTGCAGCGCCGAGATCAACGGCAAACCCAAACTCATGTGCATGGCCCGGATGTCGACCTTCACCCAGGACGAGACGATCACCGTGACGCCGATGCGGGCCTTCCCGGTGATCAAGGACCTGGTCACCGACGTGTCCTTCAACTACGCCAAGGCTCGCCAGATCCCAGCCTTCGCGCCGCCGGACCTGGCACCGGGCGAGTACCGGATGCAGCAGATCGACGTCGAGCGCTCGCAGGAATTCCGTAAGTGCATCGAGTGTTTCCTGTGCCAGGACGTCTGCCACGTGGTGCGCGACCACGAGGATAACAAGGAGTCCTTCGCCGGGCCACGGTTCTTCATCAGGGCGGCCGAACTGGACATGCACCCGCTGGACACCCGCACCGACCGGGCCGAGTTTGCCCGCCAAGAGCAGGGCATCGGGATGTGCAACATCACCAAGTGCTGCACCGAGGTCTGCCCCGAGCACATCAAGATCACCGACAACGCGATCATCCCGATGAAGGAACGCGTGGTGGGCCGCACCTACGACCCGCTGGTCTGGCTCGGATCCAAGATCGGACGTCGTAAGGGTTAGCCGATCCAATGGTCCGGACATGGCGGCCGTCGTGGCCCCGATATCTTGCCTTCGCCCGCGCCGGGTTGATCGTCGTGGGTATCGCGATCCTGGCCGGCGTGGTTGCCGCGTTGATCTCGCGGAACGCGATTCTTGCCATGGCGCCGCTCGAGGTCGCCATCGTCGGGACCGGTCTCGTCGCGTTCGGGTCGCAGGCGTTGCGCATCCGCCGGAGCTGGATCACCGTCGACGAATCCGAAGTGAACTGGCAAGGGGTGTTCAAGCGGCGGCAGTTGCGTCGGGGGCCGGACCTGCGCGGCGTGTACGGGCCGGTCATCCAGCCGCGAGCCGGGTCCGTGCGGATGCTGATGTTCACCGACGGGCAGCACCGAGTGCGGTTGGTGGCCGGGCTGTGGGCCGAGACCGATCTGCTGCAGATCTCGGACGAACTGCAGCTCGAGGTGACGGACCTGCCCCGCACTGCCCGGCAGATCGAAGAGCGGGTGCCAGGCACCACGACCGCGATCGCCCGGCATCCATACCGGACGGCTTTCGCCGCAGCCGGTCTAGTACTCCTGGGGGCGGGCATCGCCGCCGTCGTGCTGGTGCTGACGGTGGGGGACGCTCCGGTCAACCGGGGCCCGGCGCAGGTCTCGGCGACGACGATCGCCGACCAGAACCTGATCGTCCGCAATCTGAAGGCCGTGCTCGGGGGCAGCGGTTGGCGCCCGGAGCAGGCCACCCTGCAAGCCTGCGACGGAGGCGGAAACCTGAACTCGCCGGGCTGGTTGCGCCACGTCATGGTGCTCAATGATCAACCGGCTCCTGGCATGGCAAATGCGGTGCCACAGGCGCAGGCGATCCTGACCCGTGCCGGCTACGGTTCGTTCGACAACGAACGCGACGGCACCACCGTGGTGCTGGACGGTTACCGCGACGTCGAGGACGACACCGCCGCCGTCGAGATCCAGGTGGACCACGGCTACGCCTCGATCGAGCTCACCAGCGTCTGCCAGTCGTAGCCATCGGCCTGGACTTGCAATCGACCATAGGCATTCCAATATTGCGACCAGCCTGCAGCCGCCAGAACATCTGCTGCAGCCCGGTCGGCTCATCCCGCGCGGCAGCGACCATGGCCTCGACATCGGGTTCCTCCACAATGTAGTCGAGACTTCCTTGACACGCCCGTTGTTGCGATGCAGAGTAAGACCTAATGGTTCGGTTCTTTTAACTGCGTCAAACAGATTTCGAGGGGACCTTCGGCCGATCGTCCCGACCACCGCTGCCGCAAACGGGAGGCTCGTCCCGATCCCAGTCGAGCGATCCCTGCGGCTGCCGGTCGATGGTGTCTCCGACTCGTGCTGCGGAGGAGCGCGACTAACGCAGCATCACCGGGTCGCCCCCTGGTTTCCATGGTCCGGCTGAACGACATAGGAGTATCGATGACGGTTGCGATTCAGGAAACGTCCGACAGGCTCAGGACAATTCTCGACAAGATCCGCGAGCTTGGGCCGACCCTGCGGGAGCGCGCGCTCGAAGCCGAACGTGCTGGTCGCCATTCGGACGAGACCATCGCGGACCTGGATGCCACCGGCGCGTTCAATATCGGCAGTCCCGCTGAGTACGGCGGCGACGAGTTCTCGGTGCGGCAGCAGCTAGATGTGGTATCCGAAGTTGCCAAGTGGGACGGCTCGTGCGGATGGAGCGTGTGGGTAGGAGCGTCGACGAACTGGATTCCCGCCGGGTCGGGTGCCCGCGTCGTTGAAGAGGTCTTCGCTCCCAGCTGGGTGGGGCCGCGGGTGGCCGGCTCGAGCCACTTTCCAGCCTCGCGCGGCCGCGCCCGGCGCGTCGAGGATGGCTGGATCATCTCTGGTGGGCCCTGGACTTTCGGCAGCGACTCGCTGTGGGCACCCTTTACCAACCTCGGATGCATCGCCGATGACGGGGAGGGGGCGCATCTGGTGGGCGTTCAGGTTCCGATCGACGAGCTCCGGTTTCTCGACGACTGGCAGGTCGCCGGGATGCGCGCCACCGGCAGCGTGTCGATCACGCTCGAGAATGACGAACTCCTGGTTCCGGACTACCGCGGCGTCGACTTCCGTGACATCACCAACGGAACTCTGGACAACGGCCTGAAGGGATCTCTCTGGAAGGCGCCCACCCTCGGATGGGCCTTCAGCCTGATGGCGGGGATGTCGATCGGTATCGCGCAAGGCGCCCTGGAACGCTTCCTCGAGCGCTCGGCCGGGCGACCTATTCGCGGTACCACGTACAAGAACCAGTTGGACGCTCCCCTGACGCATCTGATGCTCGCCGAAGTCCACGCCAAGCTCCAGTCAGCAACATTGATGGCCCGTGCGAACGCCGACGAAACCGATGAACTCGGTGCGCTCGCCGCCGCCGGCGCCCTGCCCGATCCGGCGTACCTGCAACGGTTCAGCGCCCGAGTCCTCGTAGAGACTGCCTATGCAGCCAAATGGTGCGCGGAGGCAATCGAACTCCTCCAACGGAACTCTGGCTCGACCGCGATCATGGACTTCGAGCCGATTCAGCGAGCGTGGCGCGACGCGCGCGTTATTACCCTGCATGGCGCGCTCAATCTTGAAGCTCTCTCGGAAAACTACGGGCGCCTGATGGCGGGAATGCAACCGCATCAGTTCGCGGGAATCACCACCCTGGACCGCTTCGCGCCGCCTGCGGCGAGCAGCAAGATCACCTAGCTTTGGAGGCGTCGAACTCGCGCTGCACGAACTGGTCGAACGTCGTCGGCTCTCGGCCAAGTAGCCAGCTGAGCACATTTGGGTTGCCGATGAAGTCGTGGCTGCCGTAGCGCTTGCTGATCGCCCGAGCCGCTCGGGTCCGGTAGGGAAACTGACTTAAGTCGTCGGTTCCAAGTGCGGCTTTCGTAAACACGTCGGAGTCGATCTGCTCAGCAGCGACGTCTCGACTTATCACCTCAGATATGATTTTCGCGAGGTCGTGGGCTGTGTAGCGTCCTGGCGCGACGAGCTCGTAGGTGGCCCCCGCATGCAGTTCACTGTTGACCAGGACGGTGGTGGCCACCTCGGTAACGTCCCCCAGATCTACCATCGACTGGTAGCGATCGAGCGCCCAAGAGAGGCGGAACACGCCTTGCTCGAAGGCCGGCGTGAGCCGGTGGCGCAACATGTAGTTGGCGGGCTGAAGAATGGTGAACTCGAGCCCTGATGAAAGCAGGTATTCCTCGAGGTCGCGCTTGATCTCGTGTTGAACGAGATCGGTGATGATCGCGTGTAGCACCGAACTGAAGACGAAATGCTTGACGCCGGCGGCGCTCGCGGCGTCAATGACCGCGAAGCCCATTTCTCGTTCTTGCGGATGCAGCGTTGGCCCGATGTAATAGATCTTTTCCATGCCGTTCATTGCGCGGGCGAGCACGTCAGGGTCGGTGATATCGCCGACGATGACGTCCGATACGCCCGCTGCATTAAGAGCGCGCGCGGAGTCGTCCGTGCGAACGCAGGCGCGAATCGAAACGCCGGCGGCCACGAGCCTAGGGATCAGCAGTTTGCCCTGATTGCCGTTTGCCGCAGTGACGAGCGCCGTCATTCCGATTCCTCCGCGCGGCCGTGGTCATGCTCGAGATGGTGCTGCATCAACAGGTCAGCGCCGAAGTCGTTCGACGGGTCGCGCCAGACGCTGTGCGCGTGGTTGGCGTTGTCTTCGGCGTTGTCGAACTCGATGAGGGTGGCTGGGCCTTGGATGCGGAAGTAGTGGGGCTGGTCGATGGCGGTGCCGCCGGCCCAGGCGAAGTGCAGTTCCTCGGCACCACCGGCGGATGCGATGCGGTCCATCTCGAAACCAACCAGGCCCGGGCGGGCGCGTTCAACGAACCGGGCGAGCAGATCGTCGAAGTGTCCGCGCTGGGTGGCCGAGAGGTCACCGACCCTGACTCCCCGGGGATGAGCGCGGAAGTAGGCCAAGGCCTTTCGGTCCTCGTCGGTGATCATCGCGTCACGACGGCCGACACCGTGGTACGCGGGGTACTCAACCTCGCCGACGGTCGCGACCGTCCGGGTGACGAAGTCCGCCGGCGGTGTGGCGTGGATGACCGCCTGCCGTTGCTGGGCAGCAGTGAGGTCGTTCAACAGGATGAAGGCCGCGTCTTCTTCCTCGCCAAGGATCCGGAAGGGACCGAAGCGGGCCGGTTCGGCGCCGAGCAGGAACGGGGTTGTGTTCACCAGGTCACCGTCGATGACGGTGACATTGATCGACAGGTGATGGCCGACCAGCCGCCACCCCCAGGTGGTGTCTGGCTGCGGCTGACCGAAGAAGGTGAGGAAGTAGCCGCGAGCGTCCCGCAAGGTGGCCGCCACATGACCGAATACCGGCAGGTTGAGCTCGCGGAGCAAATGCTCGTTGGCCATCACCTGCACCACTCGGGCGTAGGCCGGGATCGACATTGACTCGGCGATCAGCCGGTGCGAGAGGAACTCCTGGTGCCGGTCGAGCTCGCCGAGCGCGAGGCCGTGCCGGCCGGACTCGGGCAGGAAGTTCCAGTGCGTGCGGCCGGTGTCCTCGTACGGCAGTAGCGCTCGGGCGCGCTGATCGGTGGTCAGGCTGTCGAAGAAGCCCATTGCCGCGAAGGTGAGCACCGTGGCGTCGAAGGCACCAGCTGGCCGCGGCTGGTGCGCCTCCGGCAGCTCACCGTGCGGATGCTGCATTGTCGTCATGACGTCCCTTCTGGTCATTGGCGGGAAGTATTCGATCCGGCCCCGGAGCCTGCAGGGCCTGGCGCAGGCGCGACACGAACTGGGGGGTGTCGGTGTGCTCGCCGGCCGCGAAAACGTAAAAGTCCGGCCGGGCCAGGAAAGCCTCGCACCCGTGCTCGGTGAACCAGCGTTGGTAGCCGTCGTCGAGGTCCTGGACGGGCCCCGCACCGGACACGTCGGTGACCGTACCGCCGATCTCCCGGAACCAGCACAGGTCGTCCTCGCCCAGGAGTTCAGTGGGATCCGCACTGCCGCTGATGAGCTGCCAGCTGCCACCCACGACGTCATCGAACAGGCCGATGCGGTCGCCGACCTGGACCCAGCCCTGGGGCGCCAGCCGCCCGTCGGCGCCCTGGCTCGCGATCGTCAGTGACGGCTCGCCGAGCCGGGGGTGCGGCGGCTGCCGGGTGGCAGCGTCGGGATCGCGCGATCGCGCGATCATTTCGGCGTCCCGGGCGGCGGCTCGGCCGACGTCGAGTTCGCAGATGACCCGGCCGGCGGCGACTGCCTCGTCGATGATCTCCCGGACGTGCCCGCCGCGTTCCGGCTCGTAGGTGTCGAGCACCGCCGACGTCGCCTGCCCGCGGTGCACCATGCTCAGCCGCCAGCCGAGCGCCCGCGCGTCCCGCAGGCCCGCGCACAGCCCCTGCCCGAGGAAGGGCGGCATGAGGTGGGCCGCATCACCGGCCAAGAAGGCGTTTCCCTGCCTCCAGGTCTGTGCCCACCGGCCCCGGAACGTGTAGATCGCGTGCCGCTCCAGCCGGGCGGTCTCCGGGGTCACCCCCCACGGCTGCATCAGCCGCCAGGCGGTGCTGTCCTGGCCGAGTTCCGCGACGGTCATCTCCGCCCGCCGCATGAACTCGAACCGCCGCCGTCCAGGGCCGCTGTTGACCGCGGTCGCCGGCTGGGCCGGGTCGCAGTATTGCGTGACGAAAGCGCTCCACCGCTCCTCGACCAGCGGCTGATAGTCCACCACCAACCAGTCGGCCTCGAACCCCGAGTCCCCGATTTCGATGCCGAGGTGGGACCGGACGGAGCTGTTGGCCCCGTCCGCGCCGATGAGCCAGCGCGCCCGAATCGGCACGGCCTCGGCCGCCGCCTCGGTGGCCGCCAGCTGAACCGATACGCCCTCGTCGTCCTGGGTCAGGGCCTGGAAGGCCCACCCGCGGTGGACAGTCACGCCCGGCGTTGCGACTGCCACGTCCTCGAGGGCCGCCTCGAGGTCAGGCTGGTGGAAGCCGTTGGTGTTCGCCCACCCCGACTCGGCGACGCGGTTCCAGTCGATGGCCTGCAGCAGCTCGCCCGCGCCGTTGCGGAACTCGTACCCGCCCCGTGGACCCTGGGACGGCTCGAACAAGTCGGCATGGTCGGCCATGAATCCCGCGGCCTGCAGAATGCGCAGCGACTCATGGTCGATCGTGCAGGCCCGTGGCAGCGGATACCGCTTCGGCTGGCGCTCGATGACGGACACCTGCAGGCCGGCCTGGCCGAGGAAGACTGCGGTCAGCAGGCCGACGGGGCCGCCGCCGACGACGACGCAGTCGACCACCGGCCGGGAAGACGGCGTGGCCGTCGGCTCGGGTTGGGTCGTCATGCGGGCAGTTCCGCCGACTGTTCGGGTGAGCGGGGGCGGCGGACGCCCCCGGGCAGGAGGACGCACTTGGCGTGCGGCGAGGCCGCCTGCGACCGCCATGCGGCCGGGATTTCCGTCAGCGGAAAGGTGCGGACCGCAAGCTCCAGCTCGCCGCTGGCCAAGGCGCTCCACAGCCACGTCAACGCGGTCCGCTTGTCGCGCAAGGGCGTGTGCAGCCCGGCGAACCCGGACAGGGTGAGCTGCTTGCCGCGGAGCAGCCCGGCTGGTATCTGGGCGGTGGCACCGGCCGGATTGCCGACGTTGACCACTCGCGCCCGAGGGGCGCAGACCTGCAGCGCGGCCTCCAGCGGCACCCCGTACAGGCTGTCGAGGACGACGTCCACCGGCCCGGTCGCCGCCCGCAGCCGCGCCGCCAGTTCCTCGGCGCTTTCGCCGGCCCGCAATTCCACCACGGTGTCCGCGCCCAGGGCGAGTACCCGCGCCAGGGCCAGCTTGTCGCGGGCGACGCCGATCACGACCGCCGCGGTGTGCCGGCGCGCGATCTGGATCGCGAGCTGCCCGACCGCGCCGGTGGCTCCGAGCACCAGCACCGTCTCGCCGGGACGCAAGCCGGCCTGCTCGATCAGCGGCAAGAACGCCGCCGTGCCGGAGTTGCCGACTGCAGCCGCCAGCACCGGGTCCATGCCCTTGGGCAGCGGCAGCACGTCCTCGTCCGCGACGAGCACCTGCACGGCGAAGCAACCGGGGGCGGCCGGCGTGGCATGGCACTCGGCGTAGACCAACGAGCCGGGCGAGAAGGAGTCGGAGGCGAGCACCGTACCCACGCACTCACTACCCGGCACGTAGGGCGCCTGGTGGCGGGCCGCGTGGAACGTCCCGGAGGCGATGAGCAGATCCAGCGGGTTCAACGGCGCCGCGATTACTCCCACCAGAGTCGTGCCCGCCGACTGCGGCGCCAACACGACGGAGCCCAGCCGCGGTTCGGCACCGGGCGCGTCGATGATCGCCGCCAGCATGCTGTGCTCAGCAGTACGCGTCATTGCAGCCAGTAAGCAATCGCCGGACCGTTGGCGTCGAGCACGGGTGGCGGATCATTGTCCAGGCGCGTGCTGAACCCGCACGTCGGCCAGCGGGGCAACGCAGCGGTCATGGATTGGGCCGGATGACGAACATGCTCGCCGTGTCTGTCGTGAGGTTGTCGACCGCACGGACGCAGCCGGCCGGCAGGAACAGCGAGTCGAGGTGGGTGAGTTCGATCTGCTCGTCGTCGAGGCTGATCGTCAGCTGCCCGGTGAAGATCAGGTAGACGGTGTCGACGGGGACCGGCGACCGTTCGGCGTGCGCGCCGGGTTGGTAGGTGGACAGCACAACGCTGAGGGATTCGTCCGCGGTGTTCCCGGTCAGCCGGACGGGGGACACCCCGCTGTGCCCTTCGGGTTGGAACGCCGCGGCGTCGCCGAGCCGGTGCAGCCGCGCCGTCATGACGACCTCGCAGGTGCTGCGATGATCGGTGTGCGGATGGATCCGACACGTTCGATGTCGACGGTCACCTCGTCTCCCGGGTGGAGGAAGCGGGGTGGTCGTCGGGCATACCCGACGCCGTTGGGCGTGCCGGTGACCACCAAGTCACCTGGATACAGCGTCATCGTCTCGCTGAGATACGCGACGATCTCGCCGACGCTGAAGATCATGTCCGCGGTGTTGCCGTCCTGCACGATCTCGCCGTTGACGCGGGTGACGATGCGCAAGCCGGCCCCCGGGTCACCGACTTCTTCCGCGGTGACGATCTCGCTCATCGGACCGCTCTGATCGGCGTTCTTGCCGACGGTCCACTGTGTCGTCCGGTGCTGGGTGTTGCGAGCGGTGAGATCGTTGAAAGCGGCGTAGCCGAACACGGCGTGCAGCGCATCGGCGGCGGAGACGTGCTTCGACTCGCTGCCGATGACTGCCACTAGTTCACCCTCCCAGTCCAGCCCCTGCTCGCCGGTCGGGACCGGCGCGGCGGCCCCCGAGACGCTGAGCGACCGGGTCCAGCGGCCGAAGACGGCCGGGTGGGTCGGCCGCTTGAACACCCCTTCGGCCACGTGCTCGGGATAGTTCAGCCCGACGCAGAGGACGCGCGCGGCGGGCGGCACGGGCGGCAGCAAGGTGAGTTGGGTGATATCAAGAACATTCTCCGGCGCGGCCAAGATGGACCGTGCGGGGTCGGCCCAGAACTGCTCGATGCTGCCGAGCGGCGCCAGTGTGCATTCGCCGTCGAGCCGGCCAATCGCGCCGCCCGTCGCCGTGTGGTACCCGACGAGTCTCATCGCAAACGCCTTCCCGCTTCGGCCCTGCTGTTACTTGCGCTGGTGGGCACTCAGCTCATCCGTGCTGCCTGGGACCCGGCCGGGTCCGGCCAGCTACGAGGTCGGTTCCGGCCACCTTCGAGTACGGTACCAAATAAGCATAACCATTAGGCCTGACCTATCATCCGACCTACCAGCGGTTCCGTCAAGGTGTCCGAACGACTGACTACCGGCCGGGCCGATCGGCTCGTCACCAAGTTGGATCGAGCATGGGGGGTATCCGTTAGGCTCCATCCATGGCGTTACCTGTCCACCGAAGTCGCTCTGAGGACGTCGTCGCCTACGTTGAGGGCGCGATCGATCAGCGCGGGCTTCGTCCGGGCGACCACATCGGCACCCGCGCCGATCTGCGTGACGAGACAGGTGTCGCGAAGGCTACGGTCAACGAGGCGATCCGGCTGCTGCAGGAGCGACGGCGGGTGGTGGTCCGGCCTGGTCCGGGTGGGGGACTGTTCGTTGCGGTGAACGATCCGGTGGTCCGGCTGGGGCGCACCCTGCTGACCGTGCATGGCGAACCGTTGGCAGTCGCCGGAGCTATCGAGGTGCGCGAGCAGCTCGAGCCGCTCGTTGCCGCCGATGCCGCACAACACCGAACGGCCAAGGACGGGCGCGAGCTCAAGTCGCTGATCACCGCGATGCGGAAGAACCTTGACGACGTCTCCCAGTTCGTCTCGCTCAACTGGGACCTGCATACCCGGATCGCGGCAATCTCGCCGAACGCCGTCCTGCGCGGCATCTACGTCGGCCTCTACGAGTTCGTCAACCAGGTGTCGCTGGTGAACCCCCAGCCCCGAGACATGGTCTATATGGCCCAGCGCCTGAAGGTCCACACCGAGCTGGTCGCGGCCATCATCGCCGGCGACGTCACCGCGGCCCGGCACGCCGGCGACGCGCACCGTCACCCGAACGAAGCCGGCTCGGCCTGAATCCCCGTTAGCCCGACGCCGTCCGGGACTGCCGCGATTAACCGAGCCGCGGACCGCGGCGCAGCTGCGCTGCTCCCGGGACCACCTCTTTAGCCTCCAAATAGACCTAACGGTTGAGTCTGAAGCCTCGTTTCGGCTCACGCCAGCGCTGGTCTGCGTCAGCTCCCTTGACACGCCCATGAACTCGATGCAAGGTAGGACCTATTGGTTCGGCTCAATTGGCGTGGTCCGGGTCGGGCGATGAACCTCTCGCACGTTCGGGACCGTCGCCGGGCGATGCTCCGGCGCGTCACGTCATTCCTCCACAGACAGGAGAGTGGGACATGCTCGGAATGCTCGGTGACCGGTGGGCCAGCGGTGCAAGGAGATCGAGCCGCCGTACCGCCTGGAGGGTAGCCGCGGCGTGCGTGTCGGTCTTGGCGGTGGTGTCGGTGGCGGCCTGCAGTTCCTCGTCCGGCTCGGGCCCGAACTCGTCGGGGTCATCAGGCTCCTCGTCGACGTCAGGCTCCTCGTCGACATCGGGCTCGTCGGGGACGTCGGGCTCGTCGGCGGCGGCGCAGGGCGCGAACATCGCCGCCGCGAAAGCAGCACTGGTGGCCTACACGGGCAAGCCGAGCGCGTTTCCGGTGACCGACCCGCTGCCCGAGAAGCTTCCGGCCGGCAAGAAGTTTGTGTTCCTACAGTGCGGCACACCCTTCTGCGCCCTCGCCGGCATGTCCCTGCAGGCGGCCGTCGTGGCGATCGGCGGATCCTTTACAAAGCTGAATGCGGGAACGACGGCGTCCACGGCGCAGGCGGCCGCCTCGAGCGCCCTCGCGTTGAAGCCGGACGCAGTCTTCATGACGGTTGATCCATCACTGTTCGGCGATGGGCTGAAGAAGCTGTCGGCCGCCGGCATCAAGGTGGTCTCCATTTCGCTCACCAAGGACGTGCAACCCTACGGCGTCAGCTTCAACTACATCGGTGCTGACGAGATCGGGGCCGATGGCAAGCTGATGGCCGACTGGGTGATCGCCCACAACGGTGCCAAGTCGAACGTCGTCTTTTACGGTCTGCCCATCTTCGACTTCTCGGCTCCTCTGCAGCAGGCGTTCGAGAACGAGATGAAAGCAAACTGCTCGTCCTGCTCGGTGCGTGCGGTGTCCATTGACGCCTCCACGATCGGCACGAAGGCACCGAGCACGATTGTTGCCGATCTGCAGGCGCACCCCTCGACAAAGGTCGCGGTCTTCGTCAGCCTCCAGCTGGCCCAGGGTCTGCCCGCGGCGATGAAAGCCGCCGGCCTGTCGGGAATCACGACAATCGGTCGTGGCCCTACTCCCGGCAACCTGCAGGACATCAAGAGCGGCGCGTTGACGGCCGGGCTGGCTATCGATGCACCGGTGTCGACGTGGACCGCAGTCGACGCCGCGGCGCGGCTGATCGAAGGCGGTCAGCCGACCGCCAGCGAGAAGGCCGGCGAGCTGGATAAGCAATTCCTGGAGCAGAAGGACATCACCTTCGACCCGACGAACGGTTGGATCGGTTACCCGGACTTCACGACTCGATACGGGAAGCTCTGGCACACAAGCAGTTGAGCACAGTGACGCCGGCTGTCGTTAGCTTTCGGCGGCGTCGAGGTAGCGGAGGACGCGGATGATCTGTCAGGGAACATTTGCCGGCCCGATCGTCGGCTTGCGGTTCGAATCTCCGAGCTGTTCGGGCGTCACGGACCGGCAAGGGACGTTCGAGTACCAACCCAACGAGGTGATCACCTTTCTGGTCGGTGATGTCGTGGTGGGCGCGGCGCGAGGAAAGCCGCGACTGACCGTCGCCGACATCGTTGGGCGGGTAGACGGAAGCCTGAGCAAGCTGGCTGATCCGGCCCTGACCAACATTGCCCGCTTTCTCCAGACGCTGAATCGGGGTGCGGATCCGGGCGACGGAATCGTCCTGACACCGGAGATCCACCAGCTGGTCGGAGATCGGGCGATCGATTTCCGCTACCGGCCGGCGACGCTCCCCGGCGCCCCGGCCGATCCCGTCCAGTCGTTCACGGAGGATCCGGTCGTCGCGAAGCTGCTCGACGACCTCAACCGGGCGAGAGTCTTCGGCGAAGCCGCGCCGTCCACACTCACCTCCCCGGCCGCCGCGCGCAACGAGGTCCGCCGCAACATCCTGGGTATCCGGCGCTACCGGGACGTGAAAATCCCGCTGCGGAACGGTTCGTTCGTGTACGCGGACGTCTATCGTCCAGACGGCGATGAGCCGCTCCCGGTCGTGATGAACTGCGGTGTCTACGGCCGGGCCTTCGTCCACCACTCCATCTGCGGCGATCAGGACGCCGAGCACCACGAGCAGATGGAAGAACGCTACTTCTCGGGCAACCCGGACGGGTACGAGTATGAGAACCACGAAAGCATCAACACAGCGACGTGGATCCCGCGCGGCTACGCCCTTGTCCGCGTCGACGGCCCCGGCGCCGGAAAGAGTCCCGGGACCCTCGGCATCTGGGGTATCGAGGAGGCGCAGGCCTTCTACGACGCGATCGAATGGGCCGCCGTGCAGCCCTGGGCGAACGGCAACGTCGGGCTGTGGGGCATGTCCTACTACGCGGTCAACCAACACGCGGTGGCCAGCCTGCAGCCGCCGCATCTGAAGGCGATGATCGCGATCGGCACCGACACTGACCTGTACGAGGAGGTCATGTACACCGGCGGCATCCTCAACGAACAATTCTTCCCGGGGTGGTTCCAGCACGGGATCGTGCCGGCAATCTGCGGCGACGTCGACGCCAAAGACTTCCTGGCAACGGCCCGAGCAAATCCGTTCAAGGACTCCGACCCCGCTGCGATTTTCGGCCCGAGGGCTGAAGTGCTGATGAGTCCCGATCTCAGCAAGGTGTCGGTGCCGCTCTGGACGATCGCGGTGACGACGCATCCCAGCCACTTCCACCAACTCGGCAGCAGCGAGACCTACCTCAATACCCCCACCAAGGACAAGAAGCTCGACTTCTGGGAGGACTGGTTCATGAAGTCCTACTCAGCCGAAGCCGTCGAAGACCACGTCGCGTTCTTCGATCACTGGCTCAAGGGAGTCGACAACGGGATCATGGACACGCCGCCGGTGCGCCTGGAGATCCGCACCGGCCGTGGGGGCTCCTACACCCTGGAAGAGAACGAGTGGCCGGTGGCGCGCACCGAGTACGTCAAGTGGTATCTCGACGCGTCCGCCTCCGACCATCGCGGCGACCTGCCCTGCGACAACGTTCTTCGGCTCGGCAGCACGGTCCCCGCATATGAGCGGTCGGTAACCTATTCCGCCGAAGTCGACGTCACCGCGTCGCCCCGGCCGCCAGCTGCGGATGGCAGCCCCGCCACCGCGAGCTGCGGCCCCGGCGCCACGTTCGTGAGCGAGCCGTTCGAGGAGGACACCGTGCTCGCCGGATACAGCAAGCTGGTGGTGTGGGTGGCGTCCACCAGCCAGGACATGGACATCTACGTCTCCCTGCGAGTGCTGAACGAGCAGGATCGCGAGGTCGATTTCTGTGGCCCGGCGCTGATCCCCGGCATCTCCACCGACTTCTACCCGCTGGCCAAAGGCTGGCTGAAGGTGTCGCACCGCACGCTGGACACCGAGCGGTCCACCGAGTTCCGACCGAAGCACACCCACCTGCAAGCCGATCATGCCCCGCTGCACGACGGTGAGGTCGTGCCGGTCGAGGTGGAGATCATCCCGAACACCGGGCTCATCCGGAGGGGACACCGCCTCCGCGTCGACATCCAGCCCTACACCGGTGTCGGCCACGGCATGCGGCACGGCTATGACGGGACCTATCACGCCGGCGCGCAGAACACGATTTACACCGGTCCGCAGCATCTGAGCTACCTACAACTGCCGGTACTGCCCGCGTCGAAGACATGACGTCACCAGACGTCGAAAGCCAACAGGAGATCAGGATGACCACGCTGACGCATACCGATGCGGACATCGATCGGCCGCAGGCTTCGCAGCTCCTGGATCAGGTACTGGAAATGCGACCGTGGCTGCGCGAGCACCAAGCCGAAGCCGAACGCCAACGCCGCGTCCCCCAGGACAGCATCGAGCGCCTCGACGCGGCCGGCGTGTTCAGCCTGACCACGCCGGCGCGGTTCGGGGGTGCCGACTTCACTACCCGGGAGCTGCGGGACACCTACCGGGCGTTGGGCGCCGGGTGCGGGGCGACGGCCTGGGTGGTGTGGGCCGCCGCCGGGGGAAACCTGTGGAGCTACGCCTTCCCGGCCGAGGTCATTGCGCCGGTATACACCTCGCCGTGGGTCGGCAATCGCACCTTTGCGCTGGGCGGCACCAGCCGGCGGATGTCCGGGACCGCCCGGCGGGTCAAGGGCGGCTGGCTGATCAAGGGCGTATGGCCCTTCGCCACCGGCAGCGTTCACGCCTCCTACGGGTACGTGGCGGCCTTCTACGACGAGACCGACGATGCCAAGGTGGGCATGGCGCTGGTCTCGAAGGACGAGCTCATCGCGCGAGACGACTGGGATGCGATGGGTCTGGCCGCCACCGGCAGCCAGACGGTCGCGACGGACGGCGAGCTTTTTGTACCTGAGGAGCGCTTCAGCACTCCCGAGCAGCTGGCGGCCCGGATCGGCGAGATGACCGAACAGGGCCTGGGGCCCCGCCGCGGAGGTCTGGTCCGCTCGCTGGTCAGCGGCACGGGGGTGGCGCTGGGCATGGCCGATCAGGCAATGGAGGTGTACCTCGCCGCGGTCGGCAAGCGCAGCGTCCCGTACTCGGCCTACCCAAACGCGTCGGAAGCCCCGATCATCCACCACGCAGTCGGCCGGGCGCAGATGCAGATTCGAGCCGCAAGCACACTGTCCGACGCCGCTGCGGCCGCGCTGGACCGCTGCGAACTGGAGAAGCAGGACCTCTCCGACAGCGAGGCGCTGCAGTACCACACCGACGTGGCCTACATCTGGGACGCCTGCAGCTCCGCGATCGAGACGCTGTTCCGCGCCTCCGGCGCGTCGGCGATCATGAAACGGCAGCCGCTGCAGTTGATCGCTCGCAACTGTCGCGCCGGCAGCCTGCACGCCGCCTACAACATCGACACCTGGTTGGAGAACCTCGGACGCGAGCTGTGCGGCGCCGAGTCGGCCGCGATATCGACGAGCGTCCTCGAACGGCGCACCTGAGGAAGGAGAGCATGAGTCAGGAAGAGAAATTCTTTGAGCCGACGCAGTACGGGGCCGGGGCCGAGCATGGACTATTGAGCCCATTCGAACCAGGTACTCGAACGCTCTCGGCGGGCGCGCAACTCGGCCCTCGATTCCGCAGTCTGCCGGCGGACATCGTGCTGGACAAGGACGTCGCAGTTGCCCATCAGGGCGAGCTGAGTCCGTGCCGACTGCGCCTGGACGCCGACGTCACCCCGATCGGAGAGCGTGATGAATGTTGAAGAACTGAGTGCCCGAGCGGAGATCCACGATGTCCTGCTCCGTTACTGCCGCGGCCTGGACCGGGTGGACATGACGCTGGTCCGCGGAGCGTTTCATCCCGATGCCTGGATTCAGTTTCCCGAAAGCCTGCACCAGGGTTCCCTCGATGGTTTCGTCGAGTTCCTCTCCGCCGAAATGCTGCGATTCGTTCGGACCATGCACTTTCTCGGCAACAGCCTGATCGAGTTCGACGGCCCCGACGTTGCGCACGTCGAGACCTACCTCAACGCTGATCATCAAAGTTCGGAGCGCCACCACTGGAAGGGCGAGACCGTCAAGCTGTGGGCCCGCTATCTGGACCGCTTTGAGCAGCGCGACGGCAAGTGGTTGATCGCGCGGCGCCGGTTGGTGGTCGACTGGATGTTTAAGTACCCGGCCGACCGGTGGTTCGACGATCACCCCGACGCCTCGGGCGGTTCGCGGGACGGAAACGATCCCAGCCTGCATCCGGCCGCCGGCTTCGATGGCTCGCCGATGACGACCGAAGACTGGCCCGCCTGACGGTTTCCGGCGATCTCAGACTGGAGTAACACGATGGACACGCATGCAGGACGAGTCGCACTCGTTACCGGCTCGGCC
>JALYVF010000286.1 GCA_030853385.1 Actinomycetota bacterium
GTGCCCACCGGGCCACGGCGACCTCTACACCGCACTGCAGACCTCCGGCTTGCTCGGCACCCTGCTCGACCAGGGCTTCCACTTCGCCAGCGTCTCGAACTCCGACAATCTCGGCGCGGCGCCCGACCCGCGGATGGCCGGTTGGTTCGCCGCGTCCGGCGCGCCCTACGCCGCAGAGGTGTGTCGCCGCAACGCATCTGACGTCAAGGGCGGCTACCTGGTTGTCCGCAAGAGCGACCGTCGGCTGGTGCTGCGGGAGACGGCCCAGACGCCGAAGGAGGATGCCGCGGCCGCCAACGACATCCAGCGGCACCGCTATTTCCACACCAACAACCTGTGGATGGACCTGCGGGTGCTGGCCGTCACCCTCGAGCAGCGCGACGGTGTACTCGGCCTGCCGCTGATCTGCAACGAAAAGACCGTTGACCCAAGCGATCCTGATTCGACGCCGGTGATCCAGCTGGAGTCGGCGATGGGCGCCGCGGTCGAGGTGTTCGACGGTGCCACCGCTGTCGAGGTGCCACGGACCAGGTTCCTGCCGGTCAAGACCACCAACGATCTGCTGCTGGTGCGGTCGGACGTCTACCAACTGGACGAGCAGGCACATCTGCTGCCACAGGTTTCGGCGGCGCCGCTGATCGATCTCGACCCCCGCTTCTACAAGCTGGTTGATGGGTTCGACGCCCGGTTCCCAGCTGGACCGCCGTCGCTGATCGGCGCCGAATCGCTGACGGTGCGCGGCGACTGGACCTTCGGTGGTGACGTCGTGGTAACCGGAGCTGCCTCGTTGACCGACGACGGGGTGGCCACCGTCGCCGACGGCACCACCCTCACCGGCGGCTGACCCGGTGGCGAAGTCCCGTCCAACCGCAGCGACCAACTTGGACACTTGCGCTGACCCTGCAGCCCGAAAACCAACCGCAACGACCAACTTGGACACTTGCGCTGACGAATCGGCACCAAGATCACCCGAACTGACCAAGTTGGGCGGTTCGGCCGGTGCGCGGCAAATCACGCCGACTACGGTGTCCAGACCATGCCTGGTCGAGCTCACCACAGCCAATCCACCCCGAATGCCGCGCGGTTCGCGGTCCCACTCGTGGTCGCCGGGGTGGTGCTGGCCGGTTGCGGTAGCAGTGGCAGTGGCAGCACCAGTCAGAACGGATCCGGCTCGCTAGCACCGACCGCGGGTGCATCGGCAGGCGCGTCGGCAAGCCCGACCAGGTACGTCAACCCGGCGAATTTCGATCTGCAGGCCCATCGAGGAGGCCGCGGCGAGACCACCGAGGAGTCGCTGACGGGCTTCGGCAAGTCGATCAAGCTGGGCGTGACGACGCTCGAGCTGGACATCGTGCTGACCAAGGACAACAAGCCGATCATCTGGCACGACCCGACCATCGACCCGACCAAGTGCTCGGACACCGAACCGCTCACCAAGGGCGATCCGCAGTTCCCGTATGTGGGCAAGACGGTGCACGACCTCAGCTACGCGCAGATCCGCACGTTGAACTGCGGCAAGAAGCTGACCGCCTTCCCGGATGCACAAGTGGTGGCCGACAACAAGATCGCGCTGCTGCCCGACCTGTTCGCGCTCGCCGACAGCCTGCGTGCCAAGGTGCACTACAACATCGAGACCAAGATCGAAGCCGACAAGCCGGAGCTGTCCGCGACCCCGCAGCAATACGTCGACGTGATCCTGGGCGCCATCACGGCCGCGAAGAAGACCTCGGAGGTGGACATTCAGAGTTTCGACTGGCGCACCTTGCCGTTGGTGCACAAGGCAGATCCGAACATTCCACTGGTGGCGCTGGCCGACAGCACCCACTGGACATCGGGCTCACCGTGGATCGGGACCGTCGACTACGACGCGGTGCACGGCGACCTGATCACCGCTGCCACCCAGCTCGGCGTGCAGGTGATCTCCCCCGACTACGCGGCGGCGGACTGGCCGGGCGACGATCTGGCCACCAGCGACGGACTGTTCAGCAACGCGGCGTTCGTCAAACGCGCGCATGCCGCCCACCTGAGGGTGCTGCCGTGGACCGTCGACGACGAGGACGCGATGACGGCCCAGATCGATGCCGGCGCCGACGGCATCATCACCGACTTCCCGACGAAATTGCGGGCGATCATGAAGTCGCGCGGCATGCCACTGCCGACTTCGTACCACTGAACGGGTAGACCGAACTCTCACCGCGAAACGCGTCGAGCCGCGAAACCTCTGCGACACCAACACGTTCAGCACCCACCCACAGTTCAGTCCGGCAGTCCAGCTCCCCGCAGGTGCTCGAAGATCAGGTTCGTCTCGGTCAACGCGACCTGTTGGTGGGCCGATAGTTGGTCGACCACGAAATTGCGCAGCGCCGCCGAATCGGCGGCCGCCACATGCACCAGGAAATCGTCGGCCCCGGCCAGGAAGTACACACTGCGCACCTCTGGCCGCCGGCGGACCCGCTCGGCGAAGTCCATCAAATGGTCGCGGGATCCCGCCTGGACGCGCACTGCGATCATCGCCTGCAGGGGTAGTCCGACGGCCGCCGGATCGATGTCCGCGTGCACCCCACGGATCACCCCCGACTCGCGCAGGGCTCTGACCCTGGTCAGGCAGGTGGATGCGGCGATCCCGACCTGCTCGGACAGTGCATTGTTCGCGATCCGGCCGTCGGCTGCCAGCACCGCAAGGATCGCTCGGTCGGTGGCGTCCAGAGTCCGCTCGCTGGTGCCAACGGCCCTGCCGGCAACCGGCCCACCGGCAACGCCCGTACTATCCGGCCGCACCCGCCGGCCCACTCCCCGACCAGCGACAGACGGTGGCCGAACATCCTGCGATCGAACCGGCTTCGCACCACCGCTATCCGAATCTTTCATCGACATTGACCGATCGTAATGAATCTTCTCCACAAATCTTGGCCTGGAGCGTCGGAAACTTCATACTTGTCCGAGATTTCGCCTCCGCGGCGGATCACCCCAACACCGGCACAGTAAAGGGATCAGGCATGCGCATCGGCGTCCCCAGCGAGGTCAAGAACCATGAGTACCGGGTAGCTCTCACCCCGGCCGGCGCCCACCACCTGATCCGCGCCGGGCACAGCGTGCAGCTGCAGGGCGGCGCCGGTACCGGATCGCTGATCACCGACGAGGAGTACGCCGCTGCCGGCGCGACCATCGTCAGCGGCGACGACGCGGCGGACAAGGTCTGGGCGAACGCCGACCTGATCATCAAGGTGAAGGAACCGGTGGCCTCCGAGTACCACCGGCTGCGCAGGGACCTGCTGCTGTTCACCTATCTGCACCTAGCGGCCGATCGACCACTCACCGACCAGCTGCTGGCTTCCGGCACCACCTCGATCGCCTACGAGACGGTGCAGCTGTCCGATCGCTCGCTGCCACTGCTGGCGCCGATGAGTGAGATCGCCGGCCGGCTGGCGCCGCAGGTCGGCGCCTACTCGCTGATGCGCAACGAAGGCGGCCGCGGGGTGCTGCTCGGCGGCGTCCCAGGGGTGACGAACGCCAAGGTGGTCGTCCTCGGCGGCGGTGTCTCCGGCATGCACGCTGCCGAGATCGCGCTGGGCATGCGCGCCGAGGTCAGCATCCTTGACCTATCCATCCCGACCCTGCGGCGGCTCGATTCCCACTTCTCCGGCGCGGTCAGAACCCTTGCTTCAACAGCGTTCTCGATCGCCGAAGAGGTGACGCAGGCAGATCTGGTGATCGGCGCCGTGCTGATCCCAGGTGCCAAGGCGCCGAAGCTGATCAGCAACGACCTGGTCGCCCAGATGAAGCCGGGTTCGGTGCTGGTCGACATCGCCGTCGACCAGGGCGGCTGCTTCGAAGACACCAGGCCGACGACCCATGCCGATCCCATTTTCACCGTGCACAACTCGGTGTTCTACTGCGTCGCCAACATGCCGGGCGCGGTGCCGCGCACCTCCACCTTCGCGTTGACGAACGCCACCCTGCCCTACATCACAGCGCTGGCGAACCACGGCTGGCGCGAGGCGCTGTCCACCGACCCGGCCCTCGGGGCCGGCCTGCATTCGTATGCCGGACATATCACCAACGAAGCCGTCGGCGCCGCGCACGGCATCGCCTCCGTCACCCCGGATTCGGTGTTCCGCGGCTGATCACCCTGGTGGCCGGTTGGTCTGCTGAACCGTGGCAGCCGGCGACCTGGTCAAGTCGCCCAACGGTGACGGGGCCGGGCCGCACCCGCAATCGGTCCGCGCTCGTAGCGGGACATTGCCAACGATTCGATGCCGAAAATTTCGGACGCCTTGCCGATGTCTCACCCGCATGCGAACATTTGTTCGTGTTGCATTCCCGGCCTGCGGCGGCCATCTTGCATGCAGACCTGGACGCGTTCTACGCATCGGTCGAGCAGCGGGACGATCCACGGCTGCGCGGCCGGCCGGTGATCGTCGGCGGCGGTGTGGTGCTGGCGGCCAGCTACGAGGCGAAGGCGTACGGGGTGCGCACCGCGATGGGCGGCCGGCAGGCGCGGGCGCTGTGCAGGGACGCCATTGTGGTCGAGCCGCACTTCGCCGCCTACCTGCAGGCCAGCGAGGCGGTGTTCGCAATCTTCGACGACACCACGCCGCTGGTCGAGGGACTGTCCATCGACGAGGCGTTCCTGGACGTCGGCGGCCTCGGCCGAGTGTCCGGTTCGCCGCTGCAGATCGCCGAACGGTTGCGACGCAGAGTGTCCGAGGACGTCGGGTTGCCGATCTCGGTTGGTGTCGCGCGGACCAAGTTTCTGGCCAAGGTGGCGTCCGCCGTCAGCAAGCCGGACGGCCTGTTGCTGGTTCCACCCGATGCCGAGCGCGAGTTCCTGCACCCGCTACCCGTCGAACGACTCTGGGGTGTCGGCAAGGCGACCACCGCCAAGCTGCACGCACTCGGGCTGCGCACCGTCGCCGACGTCGCCCGCACCGACGAGCCATCGCTCGTCTCGCTGCTCGGTCCCTATGCCGGCCGGCAGCTGTCGGCGCTGGCCCACTTCTCCGACCCGCGACGGGTGGAGACCGGCCGGCGCCGCCGATCCATCGGCGCGCAGCGCGCCCTCGGCCGCGGC
>JALYVF010000025.1 GCA_030853385.1 Actinomycetota bacterium
CCCACCAACCTGCGAAAACACGCCCATCGCTAGATGATCAAGCCCTGTAGTACTAGTCGCCTGGCATTACGACCATTCGCCCAGGATCTTGTCCGCGGCCGAGTATTGACATGGCCACGGCGTCCAGCGCCAGCCGCCCTCCGGTGCCTCGCTGGCGGCAACACTGCGAGGGTGGGCGCCGGAGCGTGCGATGACCGGAGCGGTTGCGACGGGTTCGTCCTCACACGCCCCGGTCGATGTCAGGGGGCCCGCGGGAGGGGTCACCCTTGGTCATCTTCGGCGTGGGTGATCAGGGCAGAGGGGCCGGCAGGGAGGCCGAGGGAGACGTCGTCGGGTCGGCGTCCGGCCAGCGCCCAGTCGAGCGCGACCCGGACCCGGCGTTTGCCGGTGGGCAGTGCGTAGAGGTGGTAGCCGCGGGTGACCAGTTTCGCCGCCCGACCCCGCAGGTGCACCCCCAGCGGGGTGGCCGCCGCGTCGGGTCCGCCGAGGTCGACGACCAGGCCGAGGTCGTGGTGACGGTAGGGCTTCGCGGCGTATCGGTGCTGGTGGAGGTCGGCGAGGATGTTTCGGGCGGCGGCGTGGGCTTGCCGCATGGCGTGTTGCGCGGTCGGCGGACACAGCGGCTGCTGACCGTGCTCGTCAACCGGTTTAGTGAGGTCGGGGACGGCCGCGCAATCGCCGAGGGCGTAGATCTCGGGGTGGCTGGGGACGCGGAGGAACTCATCGACGCTCAGGCGGCCTTTTGTGGTGGGCAGTCCAACCGCGGCGATGAGGGGGTTAGGGGTGACGCCGGCGCACCAGATGACGGTGCTGCAGTCCAGCACGTCGCCGTCGCTGAGGGTGACCTGGGCGTCGGTCACCGTGGTCAGGCTGACGCCCAGGCGCACGTCAACGTCCCGGCGTTTCAACAGGTGCAGCGCGGACTCGCCCAGGCTGGCTCCGAGTGCGGGCATTACCTGCTTGGCGACGTCGATGAGCAGCCAGCGCACGTCACCGGCGGCGATGCCGGGGTGCAGGGGTAGCAGGTTGGCGGTGAGGCGGGCCATTTGCGCGGTCAGTTCCACGCCGGCGTAGCCGGCGCCCACGACAATG
The DNA here is from genome assembly GCA_030853385.1 of Actinomycetota bacterium. GTDB lineage: Bacteria > Actinomycetota > Actinomycetes > Mycobacteriales > Nakamurellaceae > Nakamurella. The sequence goes on from JALYVF010000025.1 coordinate 1,093, forward strand.
AACGTCAGAGCGGCTCGGCGACGGACTGGGTCGGTGAGGACGCTGGCGGTTTCCAGGCGGCCTAGGAGGTGATCGCGCAGGTAGAGCGCTTCGGTGACGGTCTTCAACCCGATGGCGTGCTCGGCCAGGCCGGGGATGTCGAGCAGTTTGGTGACGGCACCGGGTGCCAGTAGCAGCCGATCGTAGGGCAGCTGCCCGGCGACCCCGTCGAGGTCGTGGTAAGCCAGGGTGCGGGCGGTCGGGTCGAGGGCGGTGGCGTGCCCGCGCACCAGACGGGCCTTGCGCAGCGTGGCGGTGAGGGGGACGAGCACCGAACGGGGATCCAGGGCGCCGACGGCGACGTCGGGCAGCAGCGGCTGATACAGCATCCCGTCGGTCGGCGACAGCACCGTGAGTTCGATATCGGCGCGTTGCAGCCGACGGGCAGCGAAGAACCCCCCGAATCCCGCGCCCACCACGATCACCCTCGGTCGCCGTCCCGACCCTTCGGACTGGTTCTCGAGGGAGGAGATGGTCATAGGCCGACGCTGCCTTGCATGATCCCGCCGTCGATGAACACGGTGGTGGCGGTCATGTAGCCGGCTTTGCCGCTGGCCAGGAACACGACCACGTCCGCGATCTCGCCTGGTTGGGCGATCCGCCCGAGCGGAATCGCCGCGTCGAGGGCTGTCATCTTGGCCGGGTCGGCTTCGGTGGAGGCGTTGATCGGGGTCGCGACCGCCCCGGGGGCGATGTTGACGATCCGGATGTCGTGGGCGCCGAGTTCGACACCGGCGGTGCGGGTCAGCATCCGGATCCCTCCTTTGGAGACGCAGTAGGCGATGTTGCCGGGCATCGGCCAATCCTCGTGGACCGAGGAGATGTTGAGGATCAGCCCGCCGCCGCCTTGGCTGATGAACTGCTGCGCCGCGGCCTGGGCGCCGAAGAACGCGCTCTTCATGTTGATCGCGATGACCTTGTCGAAGTCGGCCTCGGTGGTGTCCAGCAGCCCGGTGCGGGTTTCGATGCCGGCGTTGTTGATCAGCACGTCCAGCCGGCCATAGGTATCGACAGCGGTCTGGACCATCTTGTGTAAGTCCGCCGATTGGGAGACGTCGGCTTGGACGCCGACCGCGTGCCCGCCGGCGGCTTCGACTTTCGCGATCAGAGCGGTGGTCTCTTCGGGGTGGGCGACGTAGTCGATGACGACGTTCGCGCCCTCGCCGGCGGCGGCGAGCACGATTGCCTCCCCGATACCGCTGTTGCCGCCCGTGACCACAACCGACTTCCCCGACAACAACATGGGCACTCCTCCGAAGCATCAATGACGGGCTCGCCCAGCATGGGCGCGCATCTCACGATCCAGTGTGTCTTGCTCGCGCTGTGTACAACCCGGTGGGAGGCATGCCCCACGCTGGGCACGCTAAGCCTATGACGCCGCTTGGCTGTGCTTCTGCGTCGGAGCCGGTGCCGCACGGCGCGGGCTGGCACGATCAACGGATGAGCCGTATCGAGGATTACGCCCTGCTCGGTGATCTGCAGACCGCCGCCCTGGTCAGCACCTCCGTCTCCATCGAATGGTTGTGCCTGCCCAAGTTCGACTCCCCGGCCTGTTTCGCTGCGCTGCTCGACTCCCCCGACGCCGGACACTGGACCGTCGCTCCGGCTGGCGGTGGGGTCTGCCCGACCCGCCGCTATGTGGATGACACCCTGGTGTTGGAGACCGAGTGGCGCAGCCACGACGGCACGTGCGGGTGATCGACTTCATGCCACCGCGCGGGCACGCCGCCGACGTGGTGCGGATCGTGGAAGGCGTCCACGGCAGTGTCGAGATGCGCTCGGAACTGCGGTTGCGTTTCGACTATGGGCGGGTCGTGCCCTGGGTGCGCCAGCACGGCGATCGGATGGAAGCGATCGCCGGCCCCGACCGGGTCCGGCTCCGCACTCCCGCCCCCCACAGCGGGCCGTGAGCTGTCGACGGTGTCGGAGTTCACCGTCCGCGGCGGGGACAGGGTCCCGAAGGACCGAAGAACTCCGATCCCGACCAGCGAAACCACCATCACGTCGGGCTCCTGTCGGGCGGCGCCCGACTCCCGTCGACAAATCACAGCTGTTACCGGGTCCACACCCGACCGACCGGGCGAGGCGACATCTCTATCGGATACCTGCTCATCCTGATCCCCGGCTTTGCGCTGTGGGTCGCCTATAGCCGGGAATGGCAAACAGTGCGACGACCGGCCAACCTGCCCGGAAACCGATCGACAAGTGACACACGATCATCTGGGTCGAGGAGTCGGAATTGTCACCGCAAGAACCAAGGTTCGGCTTACCGGCGGTCCGATGGTCGGGCTGTGTGAGGCCGTAGAACCTTCCGCGGCGCCCTCGGTTGGGTAGCCGAGCTGATGCTGACGACAACCCCTCGCCGGGGGGTGCTCTCCGGCACCGTGAACACTCGTCCGTGGCGGGTGTGATGGTCAACTCCGTCCCTGGGCACGAGACCGCGCGACGGGCACTGTGCTGCCATGTCGGTCGGGGGTGAGCGGCCTGCAGCCCTCAGGTGCTGCTGCAGGCCCGTCACGAAAGGCTGGTGTGACATTGGTCGATTCTCCGCACCACGCCTGTTTGGCGGGATAGCCCTGGGCGGTTGGACTATGGGCCTGGGTCAGCTGTCTGCGCGGTCGCGAATGTAGGTGTCGAATCCGTTAATGGTGAATCCGAGCTGTCCGTGTCCGGTGACTCGAATGATGCCTTTGGCGATCAGGCGTTCGCGAGTTTCGCTGATACTGCGGCTCGGCAGGTTCAGTCCATTGGCGATCTGGTTTCGAGAGACAGACCCCCCACCGATGGTCGCCATCGCCTGCAGGAAGGTCTGTTCGGCGGGTGTAGCGGCGTTCCAACGGGCCCGATGGAGCGTGTCAAGATCGGTGGCGATCGCTTCCTGCGCAGCGGCGACATGTGCGCTGGTGATCTGTTGCCTGGCATTGGGTCGGCCGGCGGCACGCCAGGCGGCATCGCCCAGAAGTTGCAGGGTGAAGGGGAAACCCTCGGCGTACTCAACTGCTGTAAGCAGCCCGTCGGGGGTCCAGGTCACCCCTAACCGGTCCGACGGTTGAACCAATGCATCTATCGCTGCGGTTTGGGACAACAGCCCCAGGGGTTGGTAGTCCCACCGTTCGGTGAAGCTGGCTGCAGCGCGTAACACGGTGTCGGAATTGGGTAGTCCGGCGGCGAAGACCGCGGCCGGGGCGGCGCCGGCGCCGGGAAGGTGTTGTAGGTTCTGCCAGCCATGAGCAAAGGAGGACAGTCCGGCGCTGTCGGCGTCCTGGATCTCGTCGATCAATAGCACCAGCCCGGAGCGCCCCTCCTGTTGCACTGAGGCTGCGGCTGCTGCCAGGAAAGTTGTCATTTCGCCTGCACCGGCTGGGGCAGCGACGCTGCCTGCGACGCCTTTTGCCGCGACGGTGGCCTCGATCTGCGCGATGCCGGGAACGCCGACCCCGACTTTGACGCTGGCTCGATTGGCCAGATCCTGCAGCTTGCCGCGAGTCTGAGGCGCCCAACCCTGAGTGGTCGTTTCGATCTGTGCGGCGATATCGGCGATGAGCTGTCCGTTCCCGTCGCCGGCCACCCAGATCGTCACCGCTCCACGTCGCTCTGCCATCCGCCGGGCCTCTGCCAACATCGACGTCTTCCCCAGCCCCCGGGGTGCAGTTTCGATGCGGGGCCTTCCGACGAACCGCCGCAGATCTGCCATCAGTGACAGCCGATCGTTGAACTCAGCGAGCTGATGATCGCGGCCGGGCAGCTCGGGCGCGATGGTGCCAGGGGTGTACGGACTCGGTTGCATGAGGCATTCTCCGATACTTTAGGATACTTGCAGAAAAGTATCACAAAGTATCACGCCCGGCACAGTAGCTCTCCCAAGGCCGGTGCGCACCTCAACCCGATTGAGTTAGGCCGCCGAGGACACCGGAAGTCTGGGATCGCGGTGCACAAGACGGATGTTAGAAACTAGTCAGAACGCCGTCTCGGGGACCTGCATCAGCGAGTTGTCGGCCGCTTCGATGATGGATCGGCGAGAAGCGAGCTCCGGCAACATGTTGCGGGCGAACCAGCTGGCGACGGCCAGCTTGCCGGTGTAAAACTCGGTGTCCTTGGCGGACAGCGCCGCTGCCTCGCCGCCGGCGGCGTCAAGGGCTGCCTGTGCCACCATCGCCTGCCGCAGCAGCAGGTAACCGATCATCAGGTCGCCGACACTCATCAGCAGGGTGACAGCGTGCTCGCCGACCTTGTACAGACTGGACGGTTCGGTGGCCGCGGCCACCGTGTAGCCAACCAGCGTGCCGACCATCGCCTGAACCTCACCGAGAGCCGTTGCCAGCAAGGCGATCTCGTTCTTGAGCCGGCCGTCCGTCGCGTGCGATCCGGCTGTCTCCACGAAGGCGGAGATCTCGGTAGCGATGGCGCCGAGCGCCGTCCCGTTGTCCCTGACTATCTTGCGGAAAAAGAAGTCCTGCGCCTGGATCGCGGTGGTGCCCTCGTACAGCGTGTCGATCTTGGCATCGCGGATGTACTGCTCGATCGGGTAGTCCTGGGTGTAGCCGGAGCCGCCGAAGGTCTGCAACGACAGCGCGAGATTCTCGTAGGCGCGTTCGGAACCGACACCCTTGACCACCGGCAACATCAGGTCGTTGATCCGCTTGGCCAACACGACGGCTTCCCCAGCGGCGTCGGATGCTGACCCCTCGGCAATGCGGTCCTGCTGGTCGGCGGCGTAGAAGTAGACAGCGCGCAGCCCTTCGGCATAAGCCTTCTGCCGCATCAGGATTCGCCGTACGTCCGGGTGATGGATGATCGTCACCCGCGGTGCCGATTTGTCGGTGTTGCGGGTGAGGTCTGCGCCTTGCACCCGCTGCCTGGCGTACTCGAGCGCATTCAGGTAACCGGTCGACAGGGTGGCGATCGCCTTGGTACCGACCATCATCCTGGCGTACTCGATCACATGGAACATCTGCGCGATGCCGTCGTGCACATCGCCGACCAGGCTGCCGACGGCCGGCGTGCCGTGCTGGCCGAAGGTCAGCTCGCAGGTGGCCGAAACCTTCAGCCCCATCTTGTGTTCCAGGCCGGTGACGAAGGCGCCGTTCCGCTCGCCCAGCTCGCCGGTGGCCAGGTCGACGTGGAACTTCGGCACCGCGAACAGGCTCAGCCCCTTGCTGCCCGGTCGGCTCTCGATGGCGTCACCCTCCGGCCGGGCCAACACCAGGTGCACGATGTTCTCGGTCATGTCCTGGTCGGCCGAGGTGATGAACCGCTTGACGCCCTCGAGGTGCCAGCTGCCATCCGATTGCCGGATCGCCTTGGTGCGCCCGGCGCCGACGTCCGAGCCGGCGTCCGGCTCGGTGAGCACCATCGAAGAGCCCCACTGCTTGTTGATCATGAACATGGCCAGCGCGCGCTGGTCCTCGGTGCCCAGCTGGTACAGCATGTTGCCGAAGTTCGGGCCACCGCCGAACATGAAAAGGGCCGGGTTCGCGCCGAGAATCAGCTCGGCCGCCGCCCACCGCAGCGACGGTGACGCCCCGTAACCGCCCACCTCGGTCGGCAGCTCGAGCCGCCACCAGTCACCGTCCATCATGGTGGCGAAGGACTTCTTGAACGACTCGGTGACGTGCACGCTGTGCGTCTGTGGGTCGAACGTCGGCGGGTTCCGATCGCCATCAACGAACGAGTCAGCGAACGGGCCGGTGGCCAGCGTTGCCAGTTCGGCGAGCACCCCGCGGGCGGTGTCCGGATCCATCTCGGCGAACGGGCCGGTGCCGAGTCGCTTGCCGGCGTCGAAGACCTCGAAGAGGTTGAACTCGAGATCGCGGACGTTCGGACGGTAGTGGCTCATGAGGGGCCTCCGGCTAAGTTACTGACGAGTAACTAGGAGCTTATTACTCGCCAGTAGCGTTCGCAAGGAACCGTCCATCGGGTGTAATGATCCAGCTGGGTCGGGAGCGGAGGTGGTGGCGGCGGTGGACTTCGAGGTCTTTCTGTCCGACGAGCTGCCCGCGCTCGGCCGCTTCGCCGCGGTGCTCACCGGGGACAGGCAACTCGCCCACGACGTGCTCACCGATGCGCTGCTGGTCGCCTCCCGCCGCTGGTCGCAGATCGGCGTGATGGAGTACCCGACCGCCTACGTGCGCCGGATCGTGGTCAGCACCTTCCTGTCCGACCGGCGCCGGGAGGCGCGTCGCAGAACCCAGCCGACCGCGGACGCCGGCGTGCTCGACGGGATCGGGCCGGATGCCACCAGCAGGGTGGTGGACCGTGATCAGATCCATCGGATGCTCGAGCAACTTCCGGCCAGGCAACGGGCTGCTGTGGTGTTGCGCTACTATCTCGGCCTCGACGACGCGGCCATTGGTATCGAGCTCGGCGCCACTGCCGGTGCTGTCCGCACCCTGATCTCGCGGGCCCTTGCCGGTTTGCGCGAGTCGGCGATCGGTGTCGCTCCGTCGGCAGCGGAGCGGTGAGCGGCATGTTCATCGACGACCCTAACGACCCTAACGACCCTAACGACCCTAACGACCCTAACGACACAGACGAGCCGGCCGACGACGCCGACATCAGCGCGGCGCTCCACGACGACGAGCGGCTGCTGCCCGACCTCACTGGCGTCCGCCGCGAGGTGCTCGGCCGGCGGCGGGCGCTGCGCAACCGGAACCGCCTCGCGGCAGCCGGTCTGGTGGCGGCCTGCGTGTTAGTGGTCGGGTCGGTGATCGCGCTGGCCGGAGTGCGCGCCAATGACGATCGGTCGGGGTCGGCCGGCTCTGCCGACGGCCAGCTGAGTATTCACACCTGGACGACGAATTCGTATCCGCTCACCCCGGCGAGCCAGAGTGCGGCAGCGCCGACGGCAGCTCCGGCGGTGGGCGGCAGCTCGTCGTCCGGTACTGATCGGCCGGCGCCCAGCACTGATCGGCCGTCCAGCAGGCAATCGACGGCCGGAACGGCAGCGGCGCCTCGTCCGAGGCTGGCGCAGCCCGACGACATGTACGGGCCGATCTCCCATTGCGACGGCGTGATGTCGGCGTGGCCGGTGTCGGGCGCCGGTCTGGTCGATCCGCGAGCGCTGCGAGCGGCCGTCAACGAGTGCTCGACCATGTTCGGGCCGGCCAGGGCCACCCGCGTCCGCTACGCGGTTGCGTCGCTGCGGGTGGTCACCGAGCAGGCGCCGGAGATCACGGTCAACGGGGCCGACTTGTCGCAGCGGGTGTTGGTGGTGCGGTTGGACGGCAGGTTCGACGGGCTGGCAGTGACCGGGTACGTCCCGTCGACGGTGCAGCTGTACCTGTTGCTCGAGGGTCATCAGTGGATCGGTGCCTACGCACCGGCGCCGGCGCAGGACCTGGCGACGCTCGGTTCAGCCGTGCGCATCTTGCCCTGATGTACCTGGCCCTGCACCCTCAGCTGGTCGATGGGATTCCTGTCCGGTGGCGCATCCAACAGCTGACGGCCGACGGATCGGCGGTCGACGCCGAGCGGCTGGTCGACATCGATGGGCTGCTGGCCGCCGAGCGGCAGCAGCCGCGCTGGCTGTTCGATGGGGTGGCCGCGGTGTACCCGGCGCTGCTGGCGGCTGGCGTCGCGGTGCAGCGCTGCCACGACGTCCGGCTCACCGAGCGCATTCTGTTGGGCCGGCGGGGCAGGTTCGGCGAACCGTCATCGGCCGCTGCGGTGCTGGCCCGCGCCAACGGCGACGCCGTCCCCGCCGATCCTGACCCGCCGACCACCGGAGGCCAACCCGGGCTGTTCGACGAGCACGCGACGGGCGCCGCTCGGGTCGACCAGCTGCTGGCGCTGACGTCGGCGCTACCGGATCAGCTGTCGAGGATCGGTGACGACAACGCATTGAAGTTGTTGGTGGCAGCGGAGTCGGCGTCGGCGTTGGCCGCCGCGGAAATGGGATTCTCCGGCTTGCCGTGGGATGTCGACGAGCACGACCGGCTGCTCACCACGCTGCTCGGCGCCCGGCCGGCCGCCGGGGTGCGGCCGTCGATACTGGCGGCGCTGGCCGACCGGATCGTGGTGGAGTTCGGCTGGCCGGTCAATCCAGATTCCCCCGTCGACCTGCGAAACGCCTTCCGCCGCTTGGGTTTCGACCTCGAGAGCACCAGGAGCTGGGTGCTGCGGGATATCGATCATCCGGCCGTCGCACCCTTACTGGAGTACAAGGAACTGTCCAGGTTGTACACCGCCAACGGCTGGAACTGGATCGACGAGTGGGTATCGGACGGCCGGCTGCACTCGGAGTTCCTTCCCGGCGGGGTGGTCTCTGGCCGCTGGGCGACCCGCGGCGGTGGGGGACTGCAGATCCCGCGAGCCATCAGGGCGGCGGCGATGGCCAAGCCTGGGTATCGGCTGGTGGTGGCCGACGCGGCGCAACTGGAACCACGGGTATTGGCCGCCATCTCCCAAGACCGTGCGCTGCAGGCGCTCTCCACCGACGAGGATCTGTATGCCGGGTTGGCCGCCGACGGCTTCGGCGGCGACAGGGCGAAGGCCAAGCTGGCCATGCTCGGCGCGATGTACGGCCAGACGTCGGGGGAGGCCGGCCGGCTGTTGGCCACGCTGCGACTGCGCTACCCAGCGGCGATGGGCTGTGTTGAGACTGCGGCCCGGCAGGGCGAGGCCGGCGGGGTGGTCCGGTCGGTGCTGGGCAGGATGAGCCCGCCGCCCAGTGAGAGCTGGCGGTCCGTGGTGGCCGCCGGCGGCGACGGTGCCGGCGAGCGACGGGCCCGCGAGTACGCCAGATCGTGGGGCCGGTTCACCAGGAACTTCGTCGTGCAGGCGTCGGCGGCCGACTGGGCGGCTGTCTGGTTGTCCTCGCTCCGCAGGGAGCTGCGGTCGGTGGCCGGCGCCGAGCTGGTGTTCTTCCAGCACGACGAGCTGGTCGTGCATGCGCCCACCGAGGTGGCCGCTCAGGTCGCTGAGCTCACTCGCCAGACCGCGGAACAGGCCCGGGAGCTGGTCTTTCCCGGGTCCACCCTGGCTACGCCGGTCCGGCCGTTGATCGTCGGCAACTACGCGGAGGCGAAGTGAAGTCGCCGTCGGTCGATGCACGAACCGGGTCGCGGTGGTGGACCAATCGGCCGCTGTCGGGTAACCATGCGTCTATGCAACAAGCCAGCGGGGGTGGGGGGCGGCGTCGTCGGTGGCCCAGGCGTGGTTGGCACCGGCCGGCTGTTCCGGCGCTGTCGGTGCTGCTGGCGACGGCTGTGCTGTCCGGTTGTACCTCGCAGCCCGCCGTCCCGCCGAGCACCGTCACCGGAGCACCGACCACCATTGCCTCGACCAGCACGTCGACGGGTCCGCCGGCTTCGGTCTCGCAACCTGCCACTGCGGTCAGCACGGCACCCGTTCCTGGGACCACCAATCCGGTCGCCACCGGGCCGACCGTCCCTGCGGTGGTGCGGTTGGCCTGGCTGGGGAAGCGACCGAAACTCGACGGGGTGGAGGTCGGGGTGCCGAACGCAACCCGTTGGCAGGGAACGGTTCCTGGCGAGTATGCGCTGGTCGGGGCGAAGTCGTCCTACCAGTGGTTCGGTGCCGACGGCAGCGCCGTCGGTTGCGCGGCGGTCGGCAAATGCATCGGCATCGACGCCGACGGATACACCGCAGTGGTGCAGGACGGCTCGACCAGGCTGGTGTACCTGCCCGACGGCAAGGCGGTCGGCAGGTTCGCTGCCAACGGCCGTCGCCTCGGCGGCGCCGCGGTTCCGTCGCTGTCCGCCGCCATCGCATCGACAGGGGTGGACCTGGCCGGTCTGCTGGACAGGGCCACCCGGCCGATTCCGTACGCCGGCGGCATCGGCGGCGACCCACACGTGGTGACCGGTGCCGGACTCCGCTACACCACCCAACTCACCGGCCAATTCCAGGCAAGGATCGGCGACCCGCAACGAAAGGTACAGGTGCGGCTGGAGCCGCTGGCGCATCAGCCCAACGTTTCGGTGGTGACGGCCGTTGCCATCGAGGCGGAGGGATCCAGACTCGAGTACACCGAGGGTGGGGCGGCCACCCTCGACGGCCAGGTACTTGCAGCGCCCCAACCGTTCAGCTTGACTGTCACGCCGAACGGTCCGCGCGTCGGCCTGTGGCAGGCGGACGCCGAGAGGACCCGTCACGCGGTAGTGCTCTGGCCGGACGGATCGTCGGTGGTGATGTCGGCGAACCCGGATCTGGGGATGACGGCAGTGGTCCTTGCCCCTCGAGTAGCCGGCACGTCCGGGCTGTTCGGCGTCGGCGGATTCGACACAGGTACCGATCTCCAGAACCGCGGGCGCGCCGTCACCGCCACCGACGCCACCGTGCGCGACTGGATGGTCCGGCCGGCGGAGACGCTGTTCGTCGAGCAGGTCAGTGCTGTTTCCGGGTTCCCGTCGTCGCCGCCGGTCGCGCCGCCGGCGGCCGCCGGCTTCGCCGAAAAGTCTTGCCGGGCAGGCGGAATCAGCAACGTCAGCGACCTGGCGGCCTGTGAGTTCGATGTCGGGTTGACCGGCGACGACGGCTTCGTCGCCGGCATTGTCGCCGTAACGCGGCCGGCAATGCAGCGGATCTCCCCGGCGATCGCCGGCCGCTGGCCGGGCCTGGTCCTTGGTTCGACGGCCACCGAGCAGCCGCTGCCCGCGGTGATCGACATCCAGGCCGCCGCCGGCTCACAGACGCTGTACACCGTGCCTGTCGCCTCCCGTGGTGCGGTGCGATTCGAGTTTCTCGCCGGCTGCAAGGCCGGCGATCCGGCCAACCCTGGCCCCGACGTCGCGACTGCCCGGCTGTTCGATGCCGGTGGCGCGGCCGTGTCACCCAGGATGCGGGTCTGCGGGCAACCGCAGACGCCGACGCTCGCGCCAGGCAACTATCACCTGGAGATCGCCGGCCCGGCGGCCGGCGCCGGCCAGCAGGTGCGGGTGGAGGTCAGGCGACCGTAGCCAACGCCGTTCCCTAGGGTGATGGCCATGGCATCCACCGGGGGAGGATCGCGGCCCAGCAGTCGGGTGTCGCCAGCGGTGATCGGGGTGGTGGCGGCCGGCGGTGCGATCGGGTCGGTGGCCAGATACGTACTGGCGCAGCTCTGGTCCTCGCCGTGGGCCATCGTGGTGATCAACGTGGTGGGCTCGTTGCTGCTGGGGCTGCTGATGGGCGTGCTGTCCCAGGGTTCGTCGAACCCACTGCTGCGACCGTTCGTCGGCGTCGGCGTGCTCGGCGGCTTCACCACCTTCTCGACGGCGATGGTCGATCTCCGGTCGCAGCTCACCGCCGGGCATCCGGCGGTGACGTTGTTGCTCTTGCTGGTGGCCGCCGTGGGTTCAATCCTGGCCGCCGGTTGGGGTTGGCACATCTCGTCGGCCGCCGAGCCGGAGTGGAAGCCGCAATGACGGCGCTCTGGGTGGTGCTGGGCGCGATGGTCGGCGCGCCGCTGCGGTTCTTGTCCAGCAAGTGGTTGGACAGGGTGACGTCGCCGCTGTGGCTGGACCTGCCCTGGGGGACGCTGGCGGTGAACGTCGTCGGCTCGTTCGTCCTTGGCTGGACGGTGAGCGCCCAGCCCGGCCCGGCGCTTGCCGCCCTGATCGGCACCGGCTTCTGCGGGGCGCTCACCACCTACTCGACGTTCAGCTACGAGACCTGGCAGCTCATCGAGGCCAGGGCGACCGGCCGAGCGGTGCTGAACGTGGCGGCGAACCTGGTAGTCGGCTTCGCCGCCGTTGCGCTCGGCTGGGCCATCGGCAGCTGACGAGCGAGCGGCCCAGCTGCTACTTCGAGGTGCCCTGGCTGACCGACCCCTGCAGTTGACGTTGAAAGATCAGATAGACGATCAACACCGGTACCACGGTGATCACCACGGCAGCGAACAGGGCTCCGAAGTCGACGGAGTAGCCGGCCTGCGAGGCGAACTTGGCCATGCCCTGGGTCAGCACGTAGTTGTCCTCGTTGGTGTTCAACGCGATCGGCAGCAGGAACTGGTTCCACAGCCCGACGAAGTTCAGGATCGCGACGGTGGCAAGGCCAGGCCGGGCCATCGGCAGCATCACCTTGAAGAACGTGCCCCATTCGCCGCAACCGTCGAGCGCCGCCGCCTCCGCGATCGAGTTCGGCAGCGACTTGAAGAACGAGAACAGGAAGAACACGGTGAACGGCAGCGCGAACATCCCGTACGTCAGGATCAGCCCCGGCAACGTGTTCAACAGCCCGATGCCCTTGAGTACGAAGAACAATGGGACGACGGCGAGGAAGATCGGGAACGTCAGCCCGGCGAGCATCAGGTAGTAGATCGCCCGGCTGCCCGGGAAACGGAACCTGGCGAGCACGTAGGCGCACATCGACCCGAACAGCATGGTGATGATCAACGCGCCCACCACCACGATCACTGAGTTGACGAAGAAGCTGCCAATCCCGGCCGTTGTCCAGGCGTTGACGTAGTTCTGGAAGTTCCAGTGCTCGGGCAGGCTGAACGGCGAGGCGAAGATCTCCGCGCTGGTCTTGAACGACGACATGAACGTCCACAGCAACGGCAGCACCACGATCAATGACCAGAGGGTCAGCACGGTGTGCGACACCGTCCCGACGACCTTGTCACCGGTGGTCGACTTCGGGGTCCTCGGCGCCATCGTGTCCGTCGTGCGGCCCGTCGGCAGTCGCGTTTGGGTGTCAGTCACATCGGTCATTCGGACACCTCGTTCGTTCCGCCGGTGGCTTTGTTCACCAGGAAGACAACTGCCGAGTAGAGCAGGGTTATCAGCGCGAGCACCACACCCATGGCACAGGCCAGACCGAACTTGTTGGTCTGGCTGAATGCCGTCATGTACAGATCCTGCGACATCACCAGTGTCGAGTTGTTCGGGCCGCCGATCGGATTCAGCGCGGCCATGTAGACGAACGCATCCAGCGCCACGATGCCCATGTAGATGTAGGCGGTCTGGATGTTGTCCCTGATCAGCGGAATGGTGATGCGGACGGCGGTGCGGAAGCGGCCGGCACCGTCGATACGGGCCGCCTCGTAGATCTCCGCAGGCACGCCCTTAATGGCGGCGACGAACAGCACCATGTAGAAGCCGACCAGCCCCCAGACGATCACGAACATGGTGGCGATCAAGGCGGTGCTCGGCTCGCCGAGCCAGGCGAACGACTTGAAGCCGCTGAATCCGAGATGAGTCAGGATCCCGTTGAGCAGCCCCTGGTTCGGATCGTAGATCTGGCTCCACATCAGACCGATGACGATGGCCGGAATCACGTACGGGAAGAACGACACCACCCGGTAGATGCTGGAGTTGCGCAAGCCGCGCACCGGTCCGTGGCTCGGGCCGCCGACGGTGACGAGCGAGGCGAGTACCAGCGCAATCACGATGGTGACGGCCGGCAGCACAACACCCAGCACGACGCTGTTGGACATGGCCTTGCGGAAGGTGTCGTCGGTGAACAGGGTCTTGTAGTTGTCCAACCCGATGAAGTTCATGTTGGACGTGAACCCCGACCAGTCGGTCAGCGAGTAATAGAAGGCCTGCACGAACGGCGACACCACGAAAAGGATGTAGCCGACAACCGGGACGACCAGAAAAACGAACATGAAACTGATCTTGTCGAAGGTCAGGTCGCGCCGGCTCCACCGCCGGGTGGCGACACTGCTGTCGCCACCCGGTTGACCAATCGGCACGCCGATCGCGACGGTCATGTGACCTTGACCTTCTTCACCGAGCTGTCGTTGCGAACCTTGTCGGTGATGTCCTGCATGCCCTTGGTCAGGTCGGCGACACTCGACTTGCCGTCAAGGAAGGTGTTCCACAGCACCAACTGTTGGGTGTTCAGCCCGTAGATGTCGTCCATGTTCCAGGTGTAGACGTGGGTACCAGCCGCGTCCAACATCTTGACCTGGGAGACCAGCGCTGTCGAGCCGAACCCGTCGGTCGGGATGGTGCCCTTGACGATCGTCGACGACAGCTTGGTCTTGGCAAAGTTCACCGCTGCGTCGTGCGACAACATGGCCCGCAGGAACTCTTTGCCGCCGGGCACGTTCTTGCCCTTCGACGGCACGATGTACGCCTCGCCGGCGGTGCTGTGAATGGACTCGTACGGGAACTTGGGGCTGGCCGTCACCGATGGTTCCGGGGCACCCGTCATCTTGAAGCCCGCCTTGGTCTGGGTCTTCATCTCGTTCTCGATCCAGGATCCAGACGGGTACAGGATGGCCTCTTCGGCGTTGCTCCACTGGGCCTGTGCAGCGGTGAACTGGGTGCCGGCACCGCCCGGCTTGAAGTAGCCGGCATCGATGATCTTCTTCATCGCGGTGAACACGTCCTGCACCGGCTTCTGCGACCAGCAATTCGCCTCGATGTTGTCCAGGGCGAGGCGGACAGAGTCGCCGCCTTCCTTGATCGCGGAAGAGATGGCCAGGGTGAGGTAGTAGGTGGCCGCTTCCTTGCCCCAGGTGAACAGGTACTTGCCCTTGGCCTTTGCCTTGCCGCCGAGCACGTACATCTCGTCCCAGGTCTTCGGCACGGTCCAGCCGTTGGCCTCGAACAGCGCCGCCGAGTACCAGATTCCGTAGACGGTGAGCACGTAGTTCAGCCCGACCAGCTTGCCATTGAGGGTGCCTGGAGCCAGCACGCCGGCGTACAGGGTGTCCTTGATGACCTTGCCCTCGTAGTTGGGGGCCGCGATCACCGAGCTCAGATCCTCGAGCTGGTCGACGAGGGTGTTCAGGCCAATCAGGCCGGCGCCACTGTCGTCGATCACGTCCGGCGGGTTACCTCCGACGAATCGCGGCTGCAGCGTCTGCGAGATGGTGGTGGTCTGGCTGACCTTGACGGTCGAACCCTTCTGCATCTTCGCTACCTCGTTCCCGGCGAAGGTGGCGTAGTCGAAGCCGTAGCCGCCGTTGAAGATCACCGCGTCGACCGTCGAGTTCGCTGCCATCCCGAACGGGTTGGTCTTGTTCGCAGCACCGCCACCGCCGCTGGCTGCGCCGCCGCTGCTGCTGCTGCCGGCACCGGCACTCGCTCCGCCGCTGGCCGCCGGGACGCTGGTGGGCGTGCTGGTCGACGTGGTCGACGGGGGAGTGGTGCCGCTGCTGGCGCACGATGCCAGGAACCCGCCCAGCGGCACGATGGCCGCTGTCGCCACCGCACCGCGCAAGAAGGTGCGCCGTTCAAGTGGTCCGCTGCGGAGGTAGTCGCGCCATTCCATCGGTTGCTTCTGCTTCGTCATGCTGTGCCGCCTTCCGTTCGTGTCGTGAATGCCGTCAAGTTCGGTGCTGTGCTGGTGGTCGGTGTAGTAGCTGCGATGTTCGCTGGTGCCGTCTTACCGTGAACTGGTGCCTCCTCGTCAGGCGCTGCGCCTGATCTTGTCGCGATAGCGATCCTCGAGTGCGTGATTATGCTCGTCACCCCCGGGGATATTTGCAGAAATGTACATCGGCGGGAGGGTGCCCGTCGACGCAATGCGGTCCGCGGTCCCGATCGTCAGCAGCTGGGCGATGAAGGCAGCGGTGATCGAGGAGACGGCTCCGACCGAGATTCCAGCCGAAATGTTGCTGCCGAGTTGCAGCGTCGAGTCGCCGTACGGGGCCAGATTGTCCAGCACCACATCGGCCACGTCACACAGCCGCTTGCCGCTGGCGTGCTTGGGTTCCACCCGCATCGTGTGTTCCATGCTGGTGACGGCGACCAGTTGGTGTCCCCTGGCCTTGGCCAGCAGCGCCAGCCCGACGATGGAGGAGTTGACGCCGGAGTTGGAGGCGATCATGAACAGGTCGTGCGGCCCGACGGGGGTCACCTCGAACAGCTCGTCGACGATGGCGGGGCTGCGCTCCAGCGAGGAGCCGCCGAGCAGGTCCACCTCCTTGCTGCCGTAGAGCACCACGTCTCGCAACGCGATCTTGTTCGTCGGGATCAGTCCGCCGGCGCGGCCGGCGATCTCCATTGCGAAGGCCTCCGAGTGGCCGGTGCCGAACGCCTGGATCACCCCGCCGGCGTTGATCGCCGTCATCATCAGATCGATGGCGGCGTCGAACGCGCCGGACTGGGCGTTGGCCGCCAGCTGCTGGATCCGGGAGGTCACTTCGTGCAGGTAGTTGCCGGCCAGGTCGGTGGCGGGTGTGGATGCGGGCATAGCTGTCCTAGTTGCTCATCGCGGAGGCGCGGAGCTCGCGCGTGCGCTGCTGCGGCTTGGTGCGGGTTCGCTGCGGCCTTCGGTGCGCCGACACGGCAACGGTGGAGGCAGCAAGATTCTTGGTCGAGCGCTCGAAGTTCTCCTGGGCGACCAGCAGGTAGAGCAGGTCGAGTACCAGCAGTTGGGCGTGCTTGGCGGATAGGTCGTCCGGCTGCAGAAAGCGTTCGTACACCGAGGTGATGATGCGCAGGTCTGCCGCCTCGGCCAACGGCGAGCGCGGGTTGTTGCTGATGGCCACCGTCAGCGCCCCCGCCTTGCGCGCCTGCCGCAGCATCTGGATCGTCTCTTCGGTACGACCGGTGTTGGAGATGCCGATCGCCACGCAGTCCTTGTCGAGGATGGCGGCGCTGGTGAGCGCCGAGTGCACCTCGGACCATTGATGGGCATTGATGCCGATCCGGTACAGCCTGGCCTGCAACTCGCCGGCCAGCATCGACGAGCCGCCGACGCCGTAGATGTCGACGTGCCGGCATTTCGCGATGCGGCCAGAGATGTCCTTCATCAACGGCAGATCCATCGTCGACGCCGTCTCTTGCAGGGAACGGGTGTGCGCGTTCACCAACGTGCTCAGCACGTCGCTCGGTGAGTCGTCTGGCCCGAAGGCGCGCCCGATGTCGGCCGTCCAGGTCTCCCGCGCCGATGTCCGGCCGAGGTCGGTGGCGATGCTGACCCGCAGCGGGGCATAGCCGGGAAGGCCGATCAGCCGGCAGAATCGGGTGACGGTCGCGGCCGATGTTCCTGCCTGCTTGGCCAGCTCGCCGATGGACAATTCCAGTGGGGCGCGCGGGTTCTCGATCAGCAGGGTGGCGATCTTGCGCATCGTCCACGACATGTCCGGCAGTCCGGTGAGGACCCGGTTGACCACGTCCGAAGTCGGCTCGGTCGGCACCATGACCCCGGTGCGGGGCGACAACGGCCGGACAGTGACCAACTGAGACTCCGTTTCAGTTTTCTCGGCGTATTGCAAGACTGATTCTCAGGCGGCTGTTGCGCGCTGTCAATGATCCGGCGGTATCGACCCGATAACGGTTGTCGCCGTCGGCCCGGCAAACGGTCGCCGTCCGGTGGCCGACGCGGCGCGGAATACTCTGTGCGTCAGATCCGGCCGGCCGAGCGAAATGGTGAGCGATGCAGCGCTTCATGAGTGCGCGCCGGATTCTCGCGATCGACGCGGGAGGCACCAGCACCAGGGCCGTCATCGTCGAACCGGATGGTCGCTGCCTCGGGTTCGGACTGGCCGGCGGCGGTAATCCGATCTCGGCCGGGCGCGACCGTGCGCTCGAATCCTTTTCTGCTGCAACCGATATGGCGTTAGGCGCCGGTAGGGCCGCTGTCGAGGAGTTCTCCACCATCCTGATCGCCATGGCCGGTAAGAGCGCGCAACTTCCGCTCGCGGACATCGCGGCTCGGCTGGAGAGTCTCGGCGTTCGCGGGCACGTGCAGGTCGAATCGGACCTGTTGGCGATGTTCTGCTCGGGCACCTGGTGCACGCAGGGATACTCGCTGCTGGCCGGAACCGGCTCGGTGGCGGCCAGGGTCGCCGGCAGCCAGCTGGACCTGGTGGCCGGCGGCACCGGCTGGCTGCTCGGTGACGACGGCTCCGGATTCTGGATCGGCCACCGGGTGGTGCGGGCGGTGATCGCGCAACTCGACGGGCTCGGGCCGCCGACCGCGTTGACCGAGCTGCTGCTGGACTCGCTGCAATTGGTCCAGACGCCGGAGCGTGACGAAGGCCGGCCGATGGTGATGTTCCGGCTGATCGAGGCGCTGTACGCGATGCGCCCCGTCCAGCTTTCCCGTTTTGCCCCGCTGGCATTTCGGGCAGCCGGCGACGCGGTGGCCGCCGAGATCCTGACCGCTGCCGCTGCCGCGCTCGTCGGCATGCTGGCCACCGTCAAGGATCCGACGGTGGCTGGTCCGCTGGTGCTGGGCGGCAGCGTGTTGAACGAGGGACTGCTGGCCCCCGGTTCTGCGCGCAGCGCCGGGTTAGCGCAGCAGCTGGCCGCGGCGGAGCTGCATTCGGTGCGCGACGGAGTGGTGGGCGCCGCGGTGCTGGCGCTGCGCAGTACCGGGGTAGACGTCGACCGGGCGATCTTCGAGCGGTTGGCCGCGGACGTGGCGGGACTGCGATGACGGGCCGGTGCTGGCTGCGGACCGAGCCGCGAACCTTCTCGATCGCGGCGCTCGGCCAAGTCAACCCGTTGCCGATGGTCGGGCCGCCACTGGAGAACCCGCAGGAGATCACCGGAGACCTGCCGCCGGACATCATCGACGCATCCCACTACGGCAACCCGGCCAACCTGCACCCCTACCAACTGCAGGACGACTACACCAGGAATCGATCGCAGCGCCAGCTGCAGACGGTGGTGCTGGAGAACGACCTGCTGCTGGCCGAGTTCCTGCCGGAGCTGGGCGGTCGGCTGTGGCGGCTGTTCGACAAGAAATCGGGTAAGCAGCTGCTGCACAGCACCGACACCATTCAGTTCGCCAACCTCGCCTTGCGCAACGCCTGGTTCGCCGGCGGAATCGAATGGAACATCGGGACACGAGGCCATTCGCCCACTACCTGCAGCCCGCTGCATGCCGGCACGGTGCGGACCGCCGACGGCCGAGATGTGTTGCGGATGTGGGAGTTCGACCGATTGCGGCAGGTGGTGTTTCAGATTGATGCGTGGCTGCCGGCGGACTCGCCGGTGCTGCTGGTGGCGATCCGGATCCGCAACCCCAACACCGTCGACGTGCCGATGTACTGGTGGACGAATGCGGCGGTGCCGCAGGACCCCGACAGCCGGGTGCTGGCGCCGGCGATCTCGGCCTTCGCCAGCGACTACTCGGGCGGCATCCGTAGGGTCGACCCGACCGACGACGACGGCGCGGACGGCAGCTGGCCGGCCAGGAACGGGCGGGCCAGGGACTTCTTCTTCGACATCGCGCCGGCCGACTCGCCGTGGATCGTGAACACCGATCGCGACGGGGACGGGCTGGCGATGCTGTCCACTCCTGGATTGCGTGGTCGCAAGCTGTTCGTCTGGGGCCAGGGCGCCGGCGGTCAACGCTGGCAGCATTGGCTCAGTCCCGCCGGCGGGCAGTACGCCGAGATCCAGGCAGGTCTGGCCCAGACCCAGTTCCAGCACCTGACGATGCCGGCCGGCGCCGAGTGGTCGTGGGTGGAGGCCTACGGCAACGCCGCCGTCGACCCGGCCATCGCCCACGGGTCCGACTGGGGCGCAGCCGTTCACGAGTGCGGGGACCGCACCGCGGAGCTGCTGGACGCTGCCTCGCTGGAGGCCGCGTTGGCGGCGGCCGACGGTGGGAAAGACCAGCCACCAACGCAATCCATCCTGAGTGGCACCGGTTGGGGGGCCCTCGAGGCCGGACTGCGGCGACGCCTGGACCGGCCATGGGTGGACGAGGCCGGCACCCCGTTCGCGGTCGAGACGCTGACTGCGCACCAACAACCGTGGTGGAAGCTGTTGCAGGGCAACGGGTTCGCCGGTGCGGCGACCTTCGTCGGCGGCGCCGACTGGGATGCACTGCTGGCCGCCGAAGAGCCCACCGCCGGGGTGCTGTTGCACCGCGGCGTCATCCAGCACGCGGCCGGCGACCACGAGACGGCCGCCGACTTCTACCTGCAGACGCTGGATGCCGACCCACTGGCCGCAGCCGACGGCGCCCAGGCGCATCGCGGGCTGGCGCTCTTGGCGCTGGTCGACGGCGCCCTGGACAAAGCACTGTCGCACTATCGGGCTGCTTGCGGGCTGATGCCGGCCAGCATTCCGCTGCTCGTCGAGGCGGCTACCGCGGCGCTGACGGCCGACGATGCAGAGGAGGCGCTGCGGCTGATCGTCGCCGCAAATCTGGACCCGAACGCCAGCGGCCGGGTCCGGTTCCTGCAGGCATCGGCGCTGGCCCGCACCGGCGATACGGACGGAGCGGCAGCTATCCTGCGAGCCGGCATCGAGGTTGCCGACCTGCGCGAGGGCGAAGACTCCATTGCCGTTCTGTGGCAACAGGTCTGCCCAACAGAGTCGGTGCCGGTGGCGTATCAGTTCGCGATGGGGTAACACCGGTGGAGGTGAGCAAAAAACTTCCACTGCAGTGGGGGGCCACAACGGTGGCGATACCCGAATTATCTGGCGATACACCGCCGACTGGCTTGACTCATCACCGGGCCGCCGTGGACTGAGCGGTGACGAGTTCGGTGTCGGCGTGGAAGCGGCGCAGCCGCAGGCTGTTGGACACCACGAATACCGAGCTGAATGCCATCGCGGCGCCGGCGATCATCGGGTTGAGGAATCCGGCCGCGGCGACGGGGATGGCGGCGATGTTGTAGGCGAAGGCCCAGAACAGGTTGCCCTTGATGGTGCCCAGCGTGCGCCGGGACAGTCGGATGGCGTCGGCCGCGGCGCGCAGATCCCCGCGCACCAGGGTCAGGTCGGAGGCTTCGATCGCGACGTCGGTGCCGGTGCCCATCGCCAGGCCGAGGTCGGCTTGGGCCAGCGCGGCGGCGTCGTTGACGCCGTCGCCGACCATCGCCACCACCTTGCCCTCAGCTTGCAGGCGGGTGATGACGTCGAGCTTGTCCTGCGGCAGCACCTCGGCGATCACGTCGCCCGGGTCGATTCCGACCGTGGCGGCGACGGCCTGCGCGGCGGCGGTGTTGTCGCCGGTGAGCAGCATCGGGCGCAGCCCGAGCGCGCGGAGTCGGGTGATGGCCTGCGCGCTGCTGGGCTTGATGGTGTCGGCCACCACGAGAATCCCGCGGGGGGCGCCGTCCCAGCCCACTGCGACCGCCGTCCGGCCCTCGGCCTCAGCGCTTGTCTTCGCCTGCAGCAGGTCGGCCGGCAGCCGCTGGCTCCACTGCTGCAGCAGGCTGGTCCGGCCAACAAGCACGGCGTGACCGTCGACGACGCCCTGTACCCCGAGCCCTTCGAGGTTGGCGAAATCCTCCACCTTCAGCAGTGGCCCGGTGCGGTCGGCGGCGGCGGTGCTGATGGCGCGGGCAATCGGGTGCTCGGAGGCGTCTTCCAGCGCACCGGCCAGCCGCAGCAGCTGATCGGCGTCCTCGCCGGCGGTGGGGATGACCTGGTGCAGGCTCATCTGGCCGGTGGTGACGGTGCCGGTCTTGTCCAGCACGATGGTGTCGACACGGCGGGTGGATTCGAGGACCTCCGGGCCCTTGATGAGAATGCCGAGCTGAGCGCCGCGGCCGGTGCCGACCAGCAGCGCGGTCGGGGTGGCCAGTCCGAGGGCGCAGGGGCAGGCGATGATGAGCACGGCGACGGCCGCGGTGAACGCCGCGGTCACGCCGCCGCCGGTGCCCAGCCAGAACCCGAGGGTGCCGATCGCGATGACGATGACGACGGGGACGAACACGGCGGCGATCCGGTCCGCCAGCCGCTGCACGGGCGCCTTGCCGTTCTGCGCGTCGGTGACCAGCTTGGCCATCTGCGCCAACTGCGTGTCGGCACCGATCCGCGTTGCCTGGATGATCAGCCGGCCACCCACATTGACGGTGGCGCCGGTGACCGCATCGCCCGGGGTGACTTCCACCGGGACGGACTCGCCGGTGAGCAGGCTGGTGTCGACGGCGCCACTGCCCTCGAGCACGGTCCCGTCGGTGGCGATCTTTTCCCCGGGGCGGACGACGAAGCTGTCCCCGACCGCGAGCTGGTCGACCGGTACCCGGGTTTCGATGCCGTCGCGCAGCCGCGCGACATCTTTCGCGCCGAGGGACAGCAGCGCCTGCAGTGCGGCGCCAGAGCGGCGCTTGGCGCGGGCTTCGAAATACCGCCCGGCCAGCAGGAACATTGTCACGGCGGCCGCGGCTTCCAGGTAGATCTCGTCGTGCCCGCTGGCCTGGCCGATGGTGAACGCGAAACTCATCTTCATCCCGGCCATGCCGGCGTCACCGACGAACAGCGCATACAGCGACCAGCCGAACGCGGCCAGCACACCAAGGGATACCAGGGTGTCCATGGTGGCCGCGCCGTGGCGCAGGTTGGTGAAGGCGGCCTTGTGGAACGGCCAGGCGCCCCAGGCCACCACCGGGAAGGCGAGCATCAGCGCCAGCCACTGCCAGTTGCGGAACTGGGTTGCGGGCACCATCGCCAGCACAATCACCGGGATGGCGAGAATCGCCGACCCGATCAGCCGGTTGCGCAGCGACCGGGTCGGGTCCGGCTGGCCGGCACCTTCGCTGTCCTGGCCGGCCTGGTCCGTGTCGCTGGTGGCCGGCCGAGGCAGCCGGGCGGTGTAGCCGGTGGCCTCCACCGTGGCGATCAGCTGCTCCGGTGCCACGGCGGCGGGGTAGGTGACCTGGGCTTGTTCGGTGGCGTAGTTGACCGTCGCGGTCACGCCGTCAAGTCTGTTCAGCTTCTTCTCCACCCGGGCCGCGCACGAGGCGCAGGTCATCCCGCCGATCGCCAGCGCCAGCTGCCGCGGCGCCGCAGCGGTGGTGTCTTCGTCCGCGTCGGTCGGGATACTGCTAGCCGGGTGGCTGGTGGTCATGGGGTCACTTTCCTGCGGTAGCGGTGAACGCGGCGGTGTGCACGGTGCCGGCGGTTTGAAAGTCCAGGAACAGCCGGTACCCGCCGACGGTGGGCAACTCGGCGTGACACTGACCTCCGGACCAGGCCGCATTGCGCCGTCGCCCGGGGTGCCTTGCGGATGGACGTGGGAGTAGGCCAGATCCCCGACGCGCAGCGCGACCAGATGGCCGTAGGCGCCGAGGTAGGGCTGCAGATCGGTCACCGGCCGACCGTCCTTGGCGACACTGAATGTCAGCTCGGACGCCCGCCCGGCGGGCAGCTCGCCGGTCAGCGTGACGGTGTAGCCGTCCACCACCGCCGTTCGGGTTGCGGCGGAGAGGGCAGTGGGCTGAAAGTCGCCGCCGGCGAACTGTGCCGGCGGGTGTTTGTGTCGAGTCACTCATGTCGTTCATCCCCGCTGTGGTGTGGCTGGTGCTGTGTGCCTGCGCGGATGGAGTGCTGGCCGAGACCGGGCCCACCGCAGACCCGACGCCAACTGCGGCGCCGAAAGCGGCGGCCAGCACCAGCCCATATCCGGCCAGCTTGGCCGCGACGTTCATCCGGACCGCTCATCTTCCGTTCCGGCGCCAGTGTCAGTGCCGGCACCGGCGAGTTCGTAGCCGGCCTCGTCAACCGCGTCGGCGACCTGGGCCAGGGAAAGCGGCGCGGCGCTGGTGACGGTGACCGCACCAGTAGGTAGGTCCACCTGAACGTCGCTGACCCCGGGCAGCTTGCCGATCTCGGTGGACACGGCGCTGACGCAGTGCCCGCAGGTCATCCCGGTAACGGTGTAGGTCATGGTGGTCATCGCAGTGCTCTCCTCGGTTTGTTGGCATGTCTTAGGCGTGACGGGGACGGTTTCGTCGCGCTGGATCAGGAGCGGACGAGGCGGGCGATCGCGTCGGAGGCTTCGCGGACCTTGGCGTCGGCCTCGCGGCCGCCGACCTTGGCGGCGTCGACCATGCAGCTGGCCATGTGCTCTTCGAGCAGCCCGATCGCGACCGCCTGCAGCGCTTTGGTGGCCGCGCTGATCTGGGTCAGGATGTCGATGCAGTACTTGTCGTCCTCGACCATCTTCTGCAGACCTCGCAGCTGCCCCTCCACCCGGCGTAGCCGCTTGAGGTAGTCGTCCTTGTTGGCTGTGTAGCCGTTCACGGTTGTCTCCTACTCGACGCCCGGTGCCGCCGGAACTTCCCCGGCAGCGATATTTCTACCATACCCCCGTGCCGTACTTGCGCCAGTGCCGGTACGGGTCTACCTTCTGAGCAGGTACCCAACCGGGGTAAGGCAACAGTGGAGGTTTTGTGATGGTAGAGAAGTCGACGCCGCATCCGCGGCGCTGGTGGGCGCTCGCGGTGATCGCGCTAGCCCAGTTCATGGTCATCATGGACACGTCGATCATCGGCGTTGCGCTGCCCAAGATGCAGGCCGACCTGGGGTTCTCCCAAGCCAACCTGTCCTGGGTGTTCAACGCCTACGTCGTCGCGTTCGGCGGGCTGCTGCTGTTCGGCGGCAAACTGTCAGACCTGTTCGGCGCCCGCCGGGTGTTCTCCACCGGCTGGGTCGTCCTGATGGCCGGCTCGGTAGTGGCGGCGCTGGCCGGCTCCGCCTGGGTAGAGCTGCTCGGCCGTGCGGTGCAGGGTGTTGGCGCGGCGATGATCGCCCCCGCCGCGCTGACGCTGCTGATGATGCTGTTCGGACACGAGCCGCGGGAACTGACCAAGGCGATCGCGCTCTACGGCGCGGCCGCCCCAGCTGGCGGCACCGCCGGGGTGCTTCTCGGCGGGGTGATCACCCAGTGGTTGTCCTGGCCGTGGATCTTCTGGCTCTACGTGCCGCTCGCTCTGCTCGCGTTGGCTGCCATCCCGGCGTTGATGCCGGCCGGGCGTGGACTGCGCGGACGAGTTGATGTCACCGGCGCCATCGCCGTCACCGGCGGTCTCGCGCTGGCCGTGTTCGCCATCGTGCGCGCCCCGGCGCAGGGGTGGGGCTCGGCCGCCACCATCGGCACACTTGCCGGTGCGGTCGTGCTGCTGGCCGGGTTCCTGGCCATCGAGGCCAAGCGGCGGGCTCCGCTGGTCCGTCTCGGGATCTTCCGTTCCGCCAACCTGGGGGCGGCGAACCTGGCCCAGCTGCTGCTCGGTGCGGCCTGGATCCCGATGTGGTTCTTCCTCAACCTCTACCTGCAGCAAGTGCTCGGGTATGGCGCGTTCGCCGGTGGCGCGGCGCTGCTGCCGATGACCGCCGCGATCATGGTGCTGATGGTCGTCGTCGCCCCACGGGTGATGGCCCGCTTCGGGTTCAAGCCACCGACCGTGGTGGGGTTGTTCGTGCTGGCCGGTGGGCTGGTGTGGCTGTCCTTCGCCCGGCCCAACGGCACCTTCGCCGTCGACGTGCTCGGACCGTCGCTGCTCGCGGCGGTCGGGATGGCGTTGGCGTTCATCCCTACCCTGGGCACCGCGCTCTCCTCGGCCCGGCCTGAGGAAGGCGGCCTGGCTTCCGGCATCGTCAACACCTCCTATCAGGTCGGCTCGGCGCTCGGTTTGGCCGCGATGACGGCGCTCGCCGCCGCCAACGGCGCCGGAGCGCTCGGGCACCCCGCCGCGCTCACCAACGGGTTCTCCGCCGCGTTCATCGGCGCCGCCGCCATCGCCGCCGCCGGCGGGCTGCTGGCCTGGGTCACCCTGCGCCAGCCCGCACACTCGGCCGCGGCCGCTGATCCGGAGGTACAACAGGTCCCCGGCGGCCCCATCAAGGCCGGCCCGGCCGGTTGAGTCGGCGAGCAGGTGGCCGGGAGCTACGCCGGTCACCTGATTGTGGATTCCATCGGTCCAGCTGAATGAGGGAGACGGTCACCCCTCGCCGTTCCGGCCAAAGCCCAGGGTCTTGTGGTGACGCCTTCGAGGAGTCAACACGGCTGCACCCCGATCAGTGCGTGGGCCGGTCCGGGGTGGCGGGCGCTGCTTGGTGTGTGAGAACCGGAGACGGGCTACCCAGCACCTCGACCAACGTGCTGCACCGCACCTCACGGCCAGCACTGGTGATCCCCGTGCACGTCACCGCACAGGCGCGCCGAGCGGCGATCCGCAACAGTTAGCACACTCCGAGGCGACGCGACCACGAGGAACCGGTAGCCCGAGCTGGGGTCATCGGCTCCCGTGGTCGTGGCGCTCTCGAGCCATCACGTCCCATGAGGACTTGTGACCACGCAAGGAAACCAGCACACGCTCTGCAAGAACAGCGATCCAGCCCGCGTAGCTCCACCTCTCGGCCTGCCGGAGACACCACCTTAAACTGTGGCAATGGACCGACGGCTCGCCGGCATCGGGGTGCTCGTCGTGGCGCTGCTGGCCGCGGCGGTCTTGCCTGCGCTTATCGGCCGGAGCGTCACCGGGACAGCGACTGCCGCACGCGATGTGCCCGTCATCGGCGGCTGCGTGCTGGCGCCAGAAGGTGTGATGCCGACGAACATCGACCCGGTCAGGGGCTATCGGCTGCCTTCGGCCCGGGTCGGGGACTGTCAGGCTGCGAACGCTGCCAGAGTGCTCGGGGTGACGTTCGGCAAGTCCAGACCATCGAGTGCCGATCCGTACACGACGGAAACGCAAGTGTGCGACGCGGCGCTGGTCAACGCCTACCGGGTGTCCGGAGCAAGTGTGTACGCCTGGAAGGGATCGACTACCTTTGCCGTCGTCAAACCCGTCGTTCGTTTGCAGAGTCACCTGGTATTGCCTGACGCACGCACTCACAGCCGCTGGCTGGCCTGCGTGGCGGCCGACGACAGCGGGACGCCGCTGGCGCTCGATCTGACTCGAGCCGACTCCTGGGGGCAGCTCACCTCGTGCCTTGACGTGACAGGGCTACGGGCAGCCGAAGACAACCCATACACGATCGAGATCGCCGTCAGCACCGGCATCTCGTGCTCGGAGCCCCATGTCGCCCAGATTCTGGGCATTGAAGATCAGACCGGTGGTTCGTTGGGCCCGAACGATTACACGACCGTTTGCACGAAGTACGCCAAGATCGTGACCCGCATGCCGGACCCGACGGCCGGTGGCCAACTTGTCGTCCAAGGCCTCAGTGCACAGGCCTGGGCGGAAGGGGCAGGGGCATGCCTGCTAGTCGCCACGGACCCGTCCCGGACTCTGACGGGCTCGCTGTTCGGCATTGGAGCCGCATCGCTGCCATGGTCGAGTTGAACGGTTCTTCGGCGCGGGGTGGCCGCCGAGAGCTACAGCCAAGGACCGGCGATTCATTCCCTTGTCAGCTACGCCCTGCACCCCAGACGTTGTCATCGCGGCCCAGATTGTGGCACCTAGAAGTGGCACTACCGGCGGAACCTGGTGGCGGGTGACCGGGATCTCCCCGGCGTCGACAGCATTGTGGTGAGTTGAGCAACCTGCCGTGACCGCAGTGCGATGTCGGCTAGCCGGCCGGGGTCATCTCCGCGGCGATGGTGGTGAAGTCGACTTCCGGAATGGCGAACAGCCCACGACGAAACACCATCCCCCAGTGCACCGGATCGGAGACGAAAGACAGTTGCGGAACAAGCGGTTTCGCCGCCACCGCCGTGCAGGGTCGGAATTGCACGGCCAGCCGCCACGGTCGAAAGTCCTGGCTCATCGTCACCTGGTAGGGCTCGTCGCCGGTGATGGTGCCGATGGCGGTGAACTGTTGTAGCGGTTGACCCGCCCGGATGGCGGTGCGCGGCGAATAGAAGACGATGCCGTCGCCGGCCGTCAGCTTCCGCAGCCTGGTGTCCTTGCCATGGTCGGCCTGGGTGAAGCCGCCGGCGACGCCCAGCTCGGCGTGCTCAAGGCTGATGGTGTTCACCCAGAAACGCTGCTGTGCGGCCGATTTCGCGGACATGGTCACACTCCTCTTCGCCGGTCAGCCTAGGTCGGGTCGAGCCGCTTCTCAAAGCACACCGAGAACGGAATGGCATCGCGGTAGGGCGGATACACGTCGATGCTGGTGTAGCCGATTCCCCGGTACATCGCCACGGCCGCGGGCTGCTGGTCGCCAGTGTGCAGGATCAGCCGTTCGGCACCGTCGTCGCGTGCCACCGACTCCATCTCGGACATCAGCAACCGCCCGATCCCGCTGCCTCGACGGGATGAGTCGACGAACACGCGCTTGACCTCCCACTCGTCACCGAGCCGACGCAGGGCCGCGTGCCCGACGGCGGTGCCGCCAGCGTCGATGACGATCACGACGGCGACGATGGTGCTCGGGTCGATGGCAAAGGCGGCACTGGCGGCGGCGGTGTCGAGCGAGCGACCCGCATAGCGCGCGCCCATCTCGGTGTCCATGGCCGCTCGCAGCTCGATCGCGCGGTGGTCGTCCCACGGCACCCTGAGTAGCTGGAATGCGCTGCTGCCTGCGAGTTCACTCATCGACTCTGTTCCCCAGTTCGCCAGTCAATGCTCGTTAACCACCGGGACACAACAAACCCGGCGCGGATCGCTGGTGAAG
>JALYVF010000043.1 GCA_030853385.1 Actinomycetota bacterium
TTGTCGACCGCGCGGACCGGCGGGCTTCCCGGGTAGACGCGGGACGCTTCGTCGTAGCTGACCTCTGCCATCGAGTGTCCTTCCTGAAGCTAATGCGGCGCAGGTTCTGCCATCGCCGCTGGTTGCCGACGGCATCGGTGCTGCCGCCCTGATCGCGAGATTAGCGGCGTTGGTCCGCGTTGGGAAGGGCAACCTGGAAAGCGCTTTCCGAGGGCGGCCAGATCCACCCGTTCGGCGTAGAAACACGCACGCCGGCCGACATGCCCGTTTCGAGCCCTGGATGCCCGAAACAGCCGGTCGTCGGGCCGGTTTAGCAGGGCTGCCCTGCCCGCTCGGCTACGGTGCTGAAATGGAACGCCGCTGGGGGAGCAGCCAGCCAGCAACGTTGGCTTTGTTGGCCAAGGACCTCGGCGTGTCACGGACCACCGTGTCCAACGCCTACAACCGGCCCGATCAGTTGTCCCCTGCATTGCGCGGACGGGTGATGGAGGCGGCGACCAGGCTTGGCTACGCGGGTCCGGACCCGATGGCCCGCTCGTTGCGTACCCGTAAGGCGGGCGCGATCGGACTGCTGCTCACCGAACAGCTGTCGTACGCGTTCCGGGACCCGGCGGCGGTGGCCTTCCTTGAGGGCCTGACGTTGGAGTGCGACCAGGCCAGGATTGGTTTGTTGCTGGTGCCGGCCAGTCCCGGTTCCGAGGATGTGTTGAGCGTGTCCAGCGCCGCGGTCGACGGGTTCGTCGCCTATTCGATGCCGGAGGACGACCCACACCTGGCAGCGATGTTGGCCAGGCCGGTCCCGACTGTGATCTGCGACCAGCCGGCACTGGACGACGCGGACCTGGTCGGCATCGACGACAGGGGCGCCATCCGCGGGCTGGCCGAACATCTGGTGGAACTCGGACACCGGCGGATCGGCGTCATCTGTATGCGGCTGGGCCGGAACCGATCGGACGGACCGGCTGATCTGCCGAGACAGGAATCCGCGGCGTACCACGTGCAGCGCAACAGGTTGGCCGGACTGCGTGACGGTTTCGAGGCCGCCGGCGTCGCCTGGGATCGCATCCCGGTGGTGGAGCGGTTCGACCATTCGCTGGGCGCTGGCGCATCGGCGGCGGCCGAGGTGCTCGGCCTCGATCCGGGAATCACCGCGCTGGTGGCGACCTCGGATGTGTTGGCACTCGGTGCGATCGAGGAATTGCAGCGCCGCCGGCAGCGGGTACCCGAGGACGTGTCGGTGACCGGATTCGACGGCATCAGGGCGGCCATCCCCGCCGGCTTGACGACGGTGGCGCAGCCGGTGGTGGAGAAGGGCAGGCAGGCCGGCCGGATGCTGCTCGACCCCGCCCAGCGTCAGCACGCCAGACGAGCGATGCTTGCCACCACCTTTCTGATCGGCGAGACGACAGGACCGCCGAGGATGTAGCAGCGCGGGCTGATCGACTGGAGCGGACGATGTCCGGCCGTCCAACCGACCGCAGCGGGGGTAGCCCAGCGGCCCGATCGACCACCGCAGGGTCAGTAGGCGCGCGCGACGATCGCCAACAAATCGGGTTGGGCGGCAATGTCATCGGTGTCGGGGACCGAACCGTCGGGCAGCACCAGGCAGCGCACCGTCACGCCCTTGCCGGCGATCCTGGCCTCGCCCTCGTCGCCGAGCAGCTGCCACGGGATTCTCGCCCAGCCGGTGGTGGTTGCCTGCAGTGCGTCGTCCACCGACTCGACATCGACGGTCAACGACTCGCGATGCTGCACCGCCTGTTGGTAAAGGGCGGCATGGTCGGCTGCCAACGCCGAAACCACCGCCGCCACCACGGATTCCACCGGGAACGACTCCTTGGTTCCCGGCACCCGTCGCACCACCGTCACGCTCCCCGACTCCAGGTCGCGCGGTCCCACCTCGACCCGCACCGGAATGCCCTTGAGCTCAAAATCCACCGCCCGCCGACCGTAAGGGGTCTCCACCCGTTCGTCGAGCTGCACCCGGAGGCCGGCAGCGGTGAGCTCCGAAAAAAGCTGTGCCGCAACAGTTTCTACCCTGCTGCCACCTTCGGGCGACGACTTGACGATGGTCACCACGGCCTGCACGGCGGCCAATTTGGGTGGGATCCGTAGCCCGGCATCGTCGCCGTGGCACATGATGAGCCCGCCGAGCATGCGGGTCGAGGTTCCCCAGGAGGTGGTCCAGGCCAGCTGCCGTTGCTGATCGGTGTCGGTGTAGCCGATGTCGAAGGCTCTGGCGAAGTTCTGGCCGAGCTCGTGGCTGGTGCCCATCTGCAGTGCCTTGCCGTCGCCCATCATGGCTTCGAGCGCCAAGGTGTTGGTGGCGCCGGCGAACCGCTCCCGGCGGGTCTTGCGGCCGACCACCACTGGCATTGCCAGCTCGGTTCGCATGAAGTCCTCGTACACCTCGTGCAAGATCCGGCGGGCGTAGTCGGACGCATCCTGCTGAGAGGCGTGCGCGGTGTGTCCCTCTTGCCAGAGGAACTCGCTGGTACGCAAGAACAATCGCGGCCGCATCTCCCAGCGCACCACGTTCGCCCACTGGTTCAACAGCAGCGGCAGGTCCCGGTGCGAGTTGACCCACTTGCTCATGAACTCGCCGATCATCGTCTCGCTGGTCGGCCGCACCACGATCGGCTCCTCGAGCTGTTTGCCGCCGGCGTGGGTGACGACGGCCAGTTCGGGCGAGAAACCCTCGACGTGCGCGGCCTCCCGGCTCAGGTACGACTCGGGGATGAACAGCGGGAAGTAGGCGTTCTGCGCACCCGTCGCCTTGATGCGGGCATCCATCGCCGCCTGCATCCGCTCCCACAGCGCATAGCCGTACGGCCGGATCACCATGGTGCCGCGCACCGGCCCGTTGTCGGCCAGCTCGGCCTTGGCGATCAGATCCTGGTACCAGCGCGGGAAGTCGTCGGCGCGCGGGGTCAGCACGGGTGCTTTTGGCATGGCGAAATCCTCAAGGGTTTGCCGGTCGCCGGTCGGGCGGTCGGATCAGTGCTGGAACAACGTGGCCTGTTGTCGGCGGGCGGCGGCCAATGCCGTCAATAGATCGGCCACCTGCTGCGGCGCGGCGATTCGCAGCGTTGCGGCCGTCTCTCCGGCGCCGACCTTCACCCCGATGTCGGAGCCGTCGAGGATCTGGAAGACGTGTTCGTCGGTGACGTCGTCGCCGATGAAGATCGTCGCGGTGCTGCCGAGCGCCTGTCGCAGACCGTCCAACGCCTTGCCCTTGTTCGCCGTCACCACCGACAACTCGAGAACCTTCTTGCCGCGCAAAAGGTATACGCCTTCCCAGCTGGCGATCCCGCCCGTCACCTCGGCGGTGACGGCGTCCTCGACCGAGTCGGGGGCCCCCCGCAGGTGAATGGCGATACCGGCCGGCTTGGGTTCCAGCCTGATGCTCGGGAACCGCACCGCCAGCTCCCCAACCGCAGCCTCGATGCGTTTCATCAGCGCGGCTTCGGTTTCGGTGATCGTCGGCGGCGGCGGACCGTCAATGCTGAGCGACTGCACCAGCCCTGCGATACCGGCGTCCTCGGCACCGTGCGAACCGATCAGGTGCACGGGGCCGGCTTCGCCGAGCAGATGCCGCAGCTGTTCCAACGATCGGCCGGAGACCACCGCGACGGAGGTGTTCGGCAGCAGTGCGAGCGTGCGCAGCGCGTCGATCGATGCCGGCAACGGGCGGGCCGCAGCCGGGTCGTCGACAATCGGTGCCAGCACACCGTCGAAATCGGTGCCCACCAACAGGTATCGCTCTCCGGCCAGCTTGCGGACCGCGTCCACCACATCGTCCGACAAACGACGCAGGGCAGCCGCCACCGGGTCCTTGGTGTCTTCGAGGGTGGACAGGAAGGTCTTCGCCCAGGCGTCGACATCGTTGCTCAACACCTGCCGGCGCAGCGTCCGCATCCGTTTACGTTGCTCGGTTTTCGGCATCAGCAGCGCCGTCCGCAGTGCTTCCTTGACGCCGTTGGTGTCGTACGGATTCACCAGCAGCGCCTGCCGCAACTCGCCGGCCGCACCGGCGAACTCGCTCAGCAGCAGCACGCCGTCGCCGGCGGACCGGCAGGCGACGTATTCCTTGGCGACCAGGTTCATCCCGTCCCGCAGCGGCGTCACCGCCATCACGTCGGCGGCAACGTAGAAAGCGGCCAGCTCCTCCCGCGGGAACGACTGATGCAGGTAGTGCACGGCCGGGTGGCCGATGCGTCCGTAGTCACCGTTCAGCGCGCCGACCTGCTGTTCGATCTCTTCGCGCATCCGCACGTACGAGCCGACCCGTTCTCGAGACGGGGTGGCGATCTGCACCATCACGGCGCCGTCGAC
Source organism: Actinomycetota bacterium (assembly GCA_030853385.1). GTDB lineage: Bacteria > Actinomycetota > Actinomycetes > Mycobacteriales > Nakamurellaceae > Nakamurella. Next base: position 4,336 of record JALYVF010000043.1, read on the forward strand.
GGCGGCGTCACGTTCGGCCAGCAGCTCGCCGAACGCCCGCAGCCGAACGTTGATGCCCTTGGTGTAGTCGAGCCGGTCGACGCCGAGAATGATCTTGCGGGGTTTGCCGAGATCGGCACGCAAGGTGGCCGCCGTTTCGGTGACCTCCGGCCGGACGGCCAGCTCGCTCTGGTTCTTGGAGTCGATGGAGATGGGAAACGCGCCGGCCCTGATGCTGCGGCCGTCGAAATGCAGGATCGATCCGGTGACCTCGGCCCCGACCAGGGTGCGGGCCAGCCGCAGGAAGTTGCGGACGGCACCGGGCACCTGAAAGCCGATCAGGTCGGCGCCGAGCATGCCGGCGATGATCTCCTTGCGCCATGGCAGCCGCATGTAGAGCTCTACCGGCGGGAACGGGATGTGCTGGAAGAAGCCGATCCGCACATCCGGCCGCAGGTCCCGCAGCAGCTGGGGAACGAGCAGCAGCTGGTAGTCGTGGATCCAGACGATCGCACCAGGCGCCGCCACCGCTGCCGACTTCTCGGCGAACCGCTTGTTCACCCGCTGGTAGGCATCCCACCAGTGCCGGTGGTACTCGGGGTCCGCGACGGCGTCGTGGTAGAGCGGCCACAGGGTGGAGTTGGAGAAGCCCTCGTAGTACGCCGAGATCTCGTCGGCGGACAGCGGCACCGGATGCAGCGTCAGCCCGTCGGTGGTGGCGGCGTGCAGGTCGACGTCCGCGTCGCCGGCCCAGCCGATCCAGGCACCTTCCCGCTTGGACAGAATCGGGGCGAGAGCGGTGACGAGGCCGCCGGGTGCCTGCTTGGCCTCCGTACTTCCGTCGGCCAGCGTCTTGAGGTCGAACGGCAGCCGGTTGGCGACCACGACCATGTCGGACTTCTCGCCGGTGGCGGGTCCGGTGGGGGAGTCGATGGGGTGGATGTGCGGCCGGGTGGTGCCGTTGCCGGCATCGGTCCCTGCGTTATCGATCTGTTGTTTCACGCCCTGACTTTACCCGGGAGCCCAGGGCAGCCTTCGATCGCGCGAACCGGTCAATGGCCGAACGGGTCGGGATCGCGCCCCGGCATCCAACTGTTTCCAGGCACATCCCAGCCGTTCGCCTTGAGCATTTTCTTGGCAGCCCTGGCGTTCCGCCCAATCAGTCTGTCCAGGTACAGGCGCCCGTCCAGATGGTCGGTCTCGTGCTGCAGACAGCGGGCGAAATGGCCAGCCCCTTGCACCTCGATCGGCACATTGTCTTTGTCGACGCCGGTCACCTTCGCCCACGAGGCGCGACCGGTCGGGAAGTTCTCCCCTGGCACCGACAAGCAACCCTCGTAGTCGTCGTCGGGGTCCGGCATGGTCTCTGGCACTTCGGACGTCTCGATCACCGGGTTCACCACGTAGCCGCGGTGCCGGACGCCGTCGTCGTCCGGGCAGTCGTACATGAAGACGCGGCGTTCGTCGCCCACCTGGTTCGCGGCCAGTCCAGCACCGTGTGCAGCGGCGTTGGTCTGGAAGAGGTCTTCGATGAACTGCGCCAGCTCGTCGTCGAAGACGGTGACGGGGGTGGTGGGCCGATGCAGGACCGGCTCGCCACAGATGACGATGGGGCGGATGGTCATGCCCGCAAGGGTAGGGGGCCGACCAACAGTGGAGTAATTGGGTCAAAATCGGCCGATCGGAGCATACCGAATGACCCGGCCATCCTGTAACCTAGGGTGATGGGCGGGACTGTAAACGTCACCTAAATGGTGTAACGTCTGGCCGCAGCACTCCTCATTACGACTACCGTGTCCGGATGGAAGTGACGGTATGCAGCCACTGGACGACGGCCAGCAGGCCGGATTCGCCGCCGCATTGTGCGGCCAACTCCGCGAATCCCGCCGCCGTCAGGGCCTCACCCAGGCTCAGGTAGCGGCCAGGACGGGCGGTCTGGTTTCGAAGGCCGCCCTGGCCAATTACGAGACCGGACATCGCTCGTTGCGCGTCGACGTCTTCTGGGTGCTCGCCCGCGCACTTGGCGAGGACTGCGGCAAGTTGATCGCCGGGGCAGAGCGGACCATCGTTCCCGCCTCGGCGCTGCGCGGCCGCAGCACCATCTCGATCCGGGTGGCAGATGTACTGGCGACCACCGACGAAGCACTCGCCCCGGTCCGGCGCTGGTTCTCCATCCGGCACCCCGACGGGGCGGTCGACGGCATCACCGAAAGCCTCGGTGAGGGAGCTTTGAAGGCACTCGCCAACCTGATGGGGATGTCCGTCACCGAATGTCGGGACCGGCTGATCGACCTGGCCGTCGACGTCCCGCCCGTTCCCGTGCATCGATTTGGCACCGCTCATCTGCCGCGACCCGCACGACCACCGCTAGGTGAGACAGCCTTCTTCGATACGTCGTCCGGCTGAACCTGCCGCACCGGTTACCCTTCCCATGCCGGAAATCCGGCATGCCACCATGGCGCAACTGGCAGCGCAGCGCTCTTGTAAAGCGAAGGTTCGGGGTTCAAGTCCCCGTGGTGGCTCGACCACCCCAGCGGTAGCGCCACCTTGGCGTAACACGCCGTTACAACTCGGCGTGTCGCGCCAAAGTGGCGCTACCGCTCGGTGTGCTTGGCGGGGATCGCGAGCTTCGAGCACCCGGCCGCCGGTGCACTGACCATCGCGGTGATCCGCTCGCCGAGAGCCGTCAGGTAGCCGTCGTCGGGAACGGCACCGAACGATGCCAGCTGAATGACGTAGCCCTGCACCGATCCGGCCATCATCCGGGCCAGGTCCGGGATATCCCCGGCTAAGGGGTGTCCGTTCGCCGCCCAGCGATCCAAGATGGCCCCGAGGTCGTTGAGCAGGTCGGTGAAGAATCCTCTGGCCGTGCTAGAGATGGCCGGATTGCGCACCGCCTCCGCCCAGGCTTGGATCGCGACCGCGTACATCACTCCGCCGGCCCGCCGCTGCAGCGACTGCAGGCCGCCGATGATCCGGACAACGGCCTCGCCGGGCGCCACCGCCGTCGGCGCCTGCAGCAGCTCGGCACTGATGGCTCGCGCGGTGCCGAGCGCGTTGCGCGCGGTGGCGATGATCAGCTCTTCCTTGGATCCGAAGTACAGGTAGACGGCGCCGGCCGAGAGTCCGCTGGCAGCAATGATCTCAGACATCGATGTGGCGTGAAAACCGTTGTGGGCGAACAGATCCCAGGCAGCAGTCAGGATCTGTTGGCGGCGCTGTTCGCGATGCGCGTCGGTCACCTTTGGCACGCTGCCGACTGTATCGCTCTGGAACCACCCTGCAAACCGAATGTTCGTTCTTGACAGCGAAGCACCCGCTGCGAGACACTAAAAACGAATGATCGTTCGTTTAGGAGGACAGGATGTCTGTTTCGTTCGATCGACTGTCAGGGTGGCTGCGGGCCGGAGCACTGGCTGCTGCGTTGACGGTGGCAACCACTCTCATCGTGGTGGCTTTTGCCTGGCCGACCAGCCGTGCCAACCCCCGGGAGCTACCGGTGGTGGTTGCCCCTGCGGCGGCGGCGCAGCAGGTACGTGGCCAGCTGGCCGCGAGTGGCGCCGGCCAGCTGCTGGACATCAGCGGGGTCGCCGACGAGCCAGCGGCCCGCGCGGCGCTGGCCGATCGGACGGCCTTTGGCGCCATTGTCGTCGGCCCGAACGGTCCAAGGGTGCTCAAAGCAGGCGCCGCATCGCCGGCAGTTGGCCAGCTGCTCGACCAGTTGGCGGCCACCCTGGCGACCGGAAAGCCGCCGGCTACTGCACAGGATGTCGTCCCGCCGCCGGCCGGCGATCCGCACGGTTCGGCTTTCGCTACCGCAGTACTGCCGTTAACCCTGTCGGCGTTGATCGTGGGTTCCGCCTTCGGTCTGGGCATCCGCCAGCGGCGACCCCGACTGGTCGGAGTGCTCGGCACTGCCGCCGCGATCGGTGTCTGCTTCACCTTGGTGCTGGACAGCTGGCTCGGCCTGCTCGGCGGGGCGTTCCTGGCCGAAGCAGCGGTGATCGCACTGGCCATCGGCGCCGTGGCGCTGCCGGTGTCCGGGCTGGCGGCGTTGATCGGTGCACCTGCCTCCGGCGTCGGGGCGGGAGTCTTCGTTTTGCTGGGTGTGCCGCTGGCCGGACTCGCGGTGCCATGGCAGGCGATGCCGGACTTCTGGGGTCAGTTCGGCCGCTATCTGCCGGCCGGTGCGGGCGGTGAACTGCTCAGGAGGGTGTCGTTCTTTCCCGCCGCGTCGGTGACGTTTCCGCTGCTGGTGCTGTTGGGGTGGTTGGTGGTGGGGCTGGCGGCGACGCTGGTTCCCCGGCACCGGTTAGCCGCGACCGGTGGTCGGCACGAAGCAGTCGTCGACGAGCAGCTCGCGGTGACCTGACCGCCGGCGGAGTGGCCCGATCAACGACCGGCCCGCTCAGCCACCGGCCATCGAGGCGCCGATCGGCAGCGGGGTGTTGCTGGTCCAGGCGTACATCCGGTCGTCGCGGTGATACTCGATCAGGCTCACCGCTGACAGGGTCAGCGTCACCGGCGCCAGCTCGATGCCCTCCAACGCCCGGTGAGCGGGAGCGGCCAGCTGTTCGACGTTGGAGTAGGCAACGCTGACGTGCGGGCGGTACCGCGGGATGACGCTCGGGTGGATGCCGACCAGGGTTTCGGCGATGGCCGCGCGGACGGCCGTCCGGACGGCGTCGATCGGCGGCGCTGGCGTCACCCAGAGCAGGACAGCCTCGGAGACGACGGATGCCTGGTGGAGCGTTACCTGGGGCGCCGGAACCTCGGCCAGTTTCGCCGCGGCGACGGCGGTGATTTCCGCCAGCTGATCGGGCGAAATCTCGTCGAGGAAGGCCACTTCCTGCATCGTCAGGTGCAGCCAGGGTGCCGGAATCGGCTCCAGATCGGGCACCGAGCTCAGTGCCTGTTGGTATCCGGCGGCAAGATTTTGCACGGCCGGCTGATCCTGGAAGGTGAAGTGGCAGGCATAGAGGTGCCGCCCCTGCCGCCATCCGTCCCGCCACCACCAGTGGTACGCGAGC
>JALYVF010000061.1 GCA_030853385.1 Actinomycetota bacterium
CATCACGCCACCGCCTACCGCAAGAACCGGGTGTCGATGTTCGCCGCGATCAACAGCGCATCAGAGTCACGAAACCTGAGCCAGAGCTATATAACGTGCACATTCGCAACCTGGACCCTTCCCGATCAGCCATCGACTTGCGGGCGGGCCAGCTAACGAGCGATGTGCTCAGCGACGAGAGCGGCGAGTTCACGGTCCGGACTGACCTGCCGCCGGTACAGCGGGCTGCACGGCGTCCCGGCGAGATGCACCGACAGGCCGAGCAGGTCATCGACGTAACCATCCCCGGCCGCCTCGGCAAGGTACCCAAACTCGTTCATCACCCCGACCACACTGCGGTTCGCGGTCGGCTCCACACGAACGTCGGCCATCTCGATGACCTCAGCGTTGATCAGTTCGGGCGGCACATGATGCGCGGCCAACACCTCGGCGACGGCCGTCGGGAACCTACGCAGCAATGTCCGAGCAGGCGCCATCGGAACCAACACCGGCAGCAGCGTGGATTGGTTGACGAACAGGGCCACCACTGGGCGCCACCGGAGCAGGGTCGCATACCACGGACCCAACAACGTGGTCGGCCCGTCTTCGACGCAGCCCACCCGGCCCAACTCGCGGTCACGGAATCTCTGTGTGCCATGGACTATCACCACACGTCCATCATCGCCGATGGTCCCTGTGCACCCCCGGCCACCACCCCGTGAAGGAGGCGGGCACGCCAATTTCGGTACCGGATCCGTGAGCGCGACACGTGATAGACGTCAGCAACTGGCTCGCAGAAGAGAGCCCTGACGCCTCGCCCTTACCTGAGCAACTCCCGGACTTGGCTACGCAGCGAGGCAGGGCGGAGCGCGGTCATCCGCCCACACCTCGTCCTCATCGATGTCTGGCAACCGGCGGTGGGCCAGCTTGTTCCGCAGTTGATACAGCCGCGCCCACGGCTGATCAACATAGGGGTCGACCCCCGCATGCCGGGCGTAGGCGAGGGCTTCGTTACCAACGGCGATCCACAGCCGATGCAACACCCATCGGAGCTGGTCGTCATTCTCGAACTCGTTTCGGTCATTGTCGGTGGCCAACTCCTCGATGCGGGCGAGGAGGGCGTCGAGTTCGAGAAGGGCGTGCCGATCGGCTCGAACGTCGCCGCCGTTCACACGGGCTGAGCGGCGAGCAGATCCGGGCTGACGTGCGGGTTGCCTAATACGCGGTCGGAGAATAGGCCGACTTCGGCGCCGAGCAACGTTCGCGCGGCGATCTCGAAGTCTGCCGTGTCTAGTGCGTCCCTGTCTTCCGCGACGTGGCCAACCAGGCGGCCCGGGGAGGCGAACCGCAGCTCGCTGATGCCATGGCGAGCCGCTAGCGCCCGCAGTTCGGCAACACGGCGCCGCACTGTTGGCTCGTCGACAGGAGGCAACAGCGTAGGTTCCTCCATAGGGCTGCTCACGCCCTCATGATACGGGTGTGCGGCGCCGCAGCCACGTACGCAACCCGATTCGCGAATGGGACAGATCAAAGCTCTAGTCGACGTCCCCGGTATTGCCGACCGAGGTTCGCCGTCCCTGGTAGGCCGCGGATCGGGTGGCGCGGGACCGCTCTGGGCGTCGGCGTTCGTGGGTGCCCGGTCCGGGCGCACCGCGCGGGCCGAGGGCCTCAAGAATGTCATCGGCCTCGAGTGGTGCGGGGGCTGTGTCGATGGCGTGGCTGAGAGTGTTCACCGGTCGGTATGAGCGCGGTGGTCGTGCTGGAGGCCGACGGCGCCGAGGTCGTCCAGGAACCAACCGAGCAGCCGTACGGTGTTCGCGACTGTGCCTTCCGCGATGCCGCCGGCAATCTGATCCGCATCAACCAACTGACTTGAGTCGTCCTGTGATCGCGGCCTGATCGTTCATTTCGTTTGGCCGCAACAGGTCTCGATACGTCACGGTGACGTAATGATCGTGAGGGAGTGGCTGATTGAGCTTGGGTTAGTGGTCGGGATCAGCGCTTCATCGGCGGACAGCTGTTCGCACCACCGAAAATGCCGGCGCCACCACCACGCTGTCAACGAGCTGTCGACCCGGCTCGTCGGTGCAAATGTGTTGCGGCCCTAGCCGTTTCGGTGAACTACCGATCCGACGGTTCGGGTCCGGTCGAAGCCCCGGCCCGAAGCTGATACCGCCAGCGGTTGGCGTGCGTTGGGCGAACACGCCCCCACGTCGATGGTGATGCTGATGGCGCAGTCGGTAAATGCAGTGAGTGGAGATCGTCGAGATCAGCGGTGTCCCACATAACCGCCGATAATGTACATTATGTCAAGTAGTCTAGCTATTATTGCATCTGGTGACCGATCGGCATCCTCCTCCAGTGCGAGTTTCCATCGCGCCGTCGCGCCTCTGTGAACTGCGCGAATGAACCGGATCAGGACGCGGCGCGATGGTCTGCGGTGTTCGGATGGCGCTTACGGGCGAAGTGTGCAGTGTGGTGACCTGCGGGTATTGACTCGTTCGTGCAGTGAGTGCATGATTCGGTCAGCTGCTGCTGAGCGATGTGGGGTGATCTCGGGTGCCGGTCGATGACATGGGTCGGGTGATCACGTTCGGCAAGGTCCGTTACCTGAACGCCGCGGATCAGGTTTTTGAGGACATGTTGGCGGGTTGGCGGCGGCAGCAACTGTCCCGCAATCTCTCGTTCATCACGATCGACAGCCGGGAGCGGCTGGTGCGCCGGTTTGTGGGCTACTCCTCGGCGATGCCGTGGGCCTGGACGGTGCAGCACGTCGATGAGTTCTTCGGCGACATGCGGTCGCAGTTTCACTTGCGGCAGTCGACGACCCGGGCCTATCAGAACGCGCTGCGGATGTTCTGCGCCTATCTCGTGGATCCGGCCTATGGCTGGGATGTGCTGTGTGAGCGGGAATTCGGGACCCATCCCAGCCAGGTGTGTTTCGAGTGGAACACCGCCCGACATGCCCAGACCAACGAGCAAGATCCGCGCAAGCGGGCCTTCACCCGTGCCGAGTTGCAGGCTTTCTTCGACCGCGCCGACGACGAGGTGGCCCTGCCCCGCCGGCTCGGACGTAAGGGCGAGCTGGCCGCTTTCCGCGATGCGGTCATCTTCAAGACCGCCTACGCCTACGGGTTGCGGCGCAACGAGGTACGGCATCTGCAAACGGTGGACTTCGACCGCAACCCACATGCCCGCGAGTTCCAACGATTCGGTGTGGTGAACGTGCGCTGGGGCAAATCATCCACCGGATCGGCGCCGAAACGACGCAGTGTTCTCACGGTGTTCAGCTGGACGCCGAAGGTACTGGCCCAGTGGCTGGCCGAGGGGCTCCCCCGGCTGGACCCGGACGGCGGCCTTGATCTGTTCCCGTCGGAACGGGGCACGTTGGTCTCCGAGGCCGCGCTGAGCGCACGGTTCCGCCGCTACCGCGACGAGCTGAACCTGTCGGCCGGGTTGGACTTCCACTCGCTGCGACGCTCCTACGTCACGCACCTGCTCGAGGCTGGCATGGATGCCATGTTCGTCCAGCACCAGGTCAGACATTATGCGGGTGATCGATGTCAAGTCGATCATGGGAGGCTCCGGTATCGCCGGGCTGCTGTCTTGGGTGAGAGGTTGAGTAGTTGACCGATTTCGGTCCAGGTGTGTTCCTGGTCGCGGGCGTAGGCGACGGCGTCCGGGAGCATCTGCCGGGTGTGGACGATCAGGCTGGCCAGGGCGTGCAGGTTGACGGCGCTGTCGCCGAGCCAGTAGGGCGTGCGCAGTGCTGCGAGGGCGTCGACGGCCTGGGCGAGCACGCTGGCGCTGTCGGCGTCGGTTCGCGGAGCGGGCAGCTCGTCGGGTTGAGTCAGTCGCAGCGGTTGACTGATCATGATGCGGTCTCCTGGAGTCGTTGCAGTAGCCCGTCGAAGATCTTCTGCCGGCCGACCTGGCCCTTGTCGGCGGCGTCGTCGCGTTGGCGTTGCAGGGTGGGTCTGAACTCGATCGTGGTCTGGAAGAAAGTGCACGATTCGCAGATGGACTCGAAATGACAGTCCAGGCCGACCGGGCGGGCGCAGTAGCCGTTGCCGAGCATCCGTTGGTGCATTTCCCGGCGCAGTTTGAGCATCTCGGCTCCCTCGGCGTCGGCGGGGAGTTGTCGTGGCTGGTCGTACAGTGCCTCGACCTGTTCGCTGACCGAGAAGTATTCGTCGGCGACCTTGCGGTCGGCGATACGGGCATAAACGAGTGTCATCCGCAAAGATCGGTGGCCGAGCAAAGCGGCCAGGGCTTCCAGGGACATACCCCGGTTGATGGCTTGGGTGGCCAGCGTGTGTCTGAGCTGGTGCGGGGTGACGTGCCCGATCCCCGCGTTGGCCGCGGTCTTGTGGACGGCGTGTTCCACGCGGGATTTGGTGATGCGCCGGCCGTTTTCGATGAACAGGTAGTTGCTGCGCAGTCCGTCGGGGCGCAGCGCGAGCCAGTCATCCAGCAGCGTCTTGAGCTGGGGGTGCAGCGGAATGTATCGGTCGTTGCGCAGTTTGCCCAGGGGCACCCGCAGCCAGAACGCCGATCCGATCTGCACGATCGAGTCGACGGTGAGATCGACGAACTCGCCTTTGCGCATGCCGGTGCGGGCCAGGAATTCCACTGCGAGGCGCACGAATGGGTCCTCGTCGCTGCGGGCGGCCTGCAGGAGTTTGGTCGCGGCGCCGTCGTCGAGGAAGCGGGGCAGCGGATCGTCCAGGCGTGGCAGGTCGCCGGAGAACACGAGCACACCGGACGGCCGGTCAGCGCCGTCCCATTCGGTCAGCCGCTCCAGGCAGCTGCGCAGTACGCCGAGGTGATTGCCCAGAGAGCTCTTGGACAGCTTTGCGCCGGTGATCGAGGGGCGCTGGTTGAGGTGGAGTTTATAGGCCTCGATGTGGGCGCGTCGAAGGTCGCCGACCCGTGCGACAGCGGGGTCGGTGTCGGTGACGAAGCCGGCGAACTCGCGCAGGATTGTCTCCGCCCGCGCAACGGTGGAAGGCCGCAGCGACACCATGATCTGATCGAGATAGCCGAGCAGCGCGTGGGCCAGGCCGGGGGTCACGTGCGCCCACCGCTGCGCGGGCGTGGGCGTCGGACGCAGGCCGCGTCGGCCGGGCGGTTGAGCGAGAACCCCGGCGTGGAACAGGCTGGCCTCGGCGCGAAACAGCGCCGCGGTGATCCACATGTGTCCGCTGGCTACTGGGCAATGTCCCTTGATGGCAGCGATGAGTTCATCACGGCCGGCGTGCAGCAGGTCGCGGGTGAGCCGGTCCGGGGCAACGTGCTTCAGCGCCGCGACCTTCATCAATGCTGCCCACTGCAGGTCGATGGAGCGCTCGGCGAAGCCGACCCCGGCGGCGACATTCCGGAAGCGGGCGTAGAACTCGGCGTGCACGTAGCGGCCGATCACGCCGACCCACGGACGTGCCACCGCCAGGTAGGCCGCGGTCGGCTGCATGCGCTGCGAGGCCAGCAGCCAACTCACCACTCGCCGATACTTGCCGGGCACGGTGAGTTGTTCGGCCAGCGGCATCGCCTGCCAGCTCGCGATACCGACGTGCACGAAGAAGCTGCGCGCCACCGAGTCGTTGGGGAAGCCGGCCGACAGACCGGCGGCCGTCAATGACCGGGTATAGGCGTCAACAAGCGAGTCGAGTTCCGCGGTGCGAACGAAGGCCTTCACCGCTGCACCTCCTGGTCGTCCAGTTCGACATCATCGATGGCATCCAGCGTTCGGCGGTACTCCTCGGCGAGCCAGCCGTTGGTCAAGTGCAGATAGATCCGGGTGGATTCGATGGATCGGTGCCCGGCCTGGGCCTGGATCGCCTCCAGCGCCATACCGGCTTCCCGCAGCCTGGTGAAACAGGTATGGCGCAGCTGATGACACGTCACCTTCGGCAGACCAGCGCGGATCCGGGCACCAGAGACGATTTCGTCCAGGCCGGCGGCCGACAACGGTCGGCCGCGGTTGGGTCCTTTCAGGACGACGAAGAGGTGATCAGTGGCCGAGGTCCGCGGCCGCTCTTCGTCCAAGTAGGCCGCCAAGGCGGCGAGGAAACGGGGCGAGATCGGTACCAGCCGTTGATGTCCACCCTTGCCTTCAGCCACGAACAGTCGCCGTTCCCCGGCGTTCACGTCCCCCAGGCGCAGGCCGAGCACCTCGCAGCGGCGCAGCCCGCCCAGCAGCATCGCTTGCACCATCGCCCGGTCCCGGTGCGTGCGCAGCGCGGTCACCAGCGCGTCGACCTGGTCTGGGCCAAGCACTCGCGGCAGCGTCCGCGGTCGACGGACCAACGGCACGCTGGTCCGGCGACGATCGCCCGGACGGCGGGCCGCCATTCCCCGCGGCACCGGGTTACGTGTCACACCGCGGTCGCCGCGGGCGAGCAGATAGTTGAACAGGCCGCTGATGCTGGACAAGCGGCGGGCGATGGTGCGGGCCGACAATCCCGACTGCCCGTCCTCCAGACGCACCACCCGCTCACCCATACGCGGCTCACGCTGCGCCTTGATGAACGCGAACACGTCGGCCGTGCTCACCTCGGCGGGATCCTTCGTCACGACGGAGAAGAACACCTTCAGGTCGAACGCCACCGCCAGCCAGGTGTTCGGCCGGGCGCGGGAACCCACGAACGCCAGGTAGTCATCGACCACCGGATGACCAATAGTCAGCACAGCCAGATCAGAACCGCGATCAACGCGGACCAGGCACGGATACCACGACACGGGCGCTGCCTTTCGACGGGTTGCCGTGCCGTTCGCCCGGCGGGTGAAGGCCGACAAGATCACCCGCATATCAGACACGAGTACGCCTCCACGACCGCGATCTACACCTGCGTGTCTAGTGACTACCGCACCAGAACCCTACGGGCGGCGCTGGACTCGACCATCAAAGAAGCACTGGCAACGGGCGGGGATAACTGATGAAACGGACTGTGGACTACCGGTGGCGTCTGGCCGAGGTGATGGCCCGGCACGGGATGCACAACACCACCGCACTGACTCCCCTGCTGAAGGAACGCGGCATCGACCTGTCCCCCTCGCAGGTCTATCGCCTGGTCACCCAACGTCCGGAACGGGTTTCCCTGCAACTGATCGCCGCGGTCTGCGACATCTTCGACTGCGGCATCGAAGACCTGGTCACCATCACCGCCACCGACGCCGCCAAAACCCGTGCCGTCGCCGGGGCCGGGAACGTCACCAAGATGACGGACGCGATCAAACCAGTCCGGGCCAGGCTGACCGATGACCACTGACACCGCCCGCCGCCCCCGCGGCCGGCCCCGCAGCACTGGTGAACTCCACTGCGAGCGGTGTGGCCGGGCCACGGCAAGATCCGGGTGCACTGGCCCGACGGCCGGATCTGCGGCATCTGCTACCACCAGGCCACCCGCACCTTCGGCACCTGCGACCAGTGTGGCCAGCAGCGGCTGCTGCCCGGCCGCTCCGGCAACAAACAGCTCTGTATCCCCTGCTCCGGGATCACCACCGCCCTGACCTGCACCCGGTGCGGCGCCGAAGGTGAACGCTACCGACAGGGCATCTGCGCCCGCTGCGCCCTGCGCGACGACCTCACCAACATGCTGGCACCCCAAGGCAAACCGGCAGTCCCAGACCTGCACCGGTTGATCGACGGCCTCTGCGCGGTTGATCGACCCGAAAGCATCATCACCTGGAAACGTCACCCCGACGTGGTCGGTCTGGTCACCGACATCGGGACCGGCAAGGTCACCCTCGACCACGGCGGCATCGACGCCGCACCAGCGGGAAGAGCCCGGGAACACCTGCGTCAGATGCTTTTCCACACAGGGTTTCTCCCGGCCCGCAGCGTCGACCTCGGCTATTTCGAAGCTTGGCTGCAGACCCGCCTGGACAGCATCGCCGACCCGGCGGTTCGGCGGCCATTGGAACGCTTCGCGACCTGGCATCACCTGGAACGAATACGTCGCCGCGTCCACCACGGCGAAGACGTGCACGGCGCCACCCACACCGCCAAACAAGAGATCACGGAGGTTGGACGGTTCCTGTCGTGGCTCGCCGACCGGGATCAGGCCATCGCCGACTGCACTGAAGCCGACCTCGAGGAATGGCTGACCAACGGACCCAGCACACGAACCGCGATCCGCACGTTCATCGTCTGGGCCGGCAACAACCGCACCTGCCGCAAACTCGCTATCGCCAGACGCTCGGCTCGATCCGCGCCGATGCTGGGCGACGACGACCGAATCCGGCTGCTACGAACGTGTCTCATCGGTGCACCCGACACGATCAGCTACCGCGTCGCCGCAGTCCTGCTGCTGCTTTACGCGCAACCATTAGCGCGAATCGTTCAACTCACCACCACCGACCTGACCAGCGAACCGGCCGGCGTCCTGCTCCGGCTCGGCGCCGAACCCACCAGTGTCCCGGAACCCTTCGCAGCCCTCCTGCTAGAACACCTCCGACAGCGACCGAACCTGCAAACCACCAACGGATCACGCAACCCCTGGCTGTTTCCCGGCAGCCGACCAGGCAAGCACCTGGCAGCCAACACCGTCATGATTCGGCTCCGCGGCATCGGCATCAACCTCCGCGGAACCCCGCAACGCCGCCCTGCGCAGCCTGGTCCGCCAAACACCCGCACCCATCGTCGCCACCCAACTCGGATACAGCACCGGAATCACCCTCAAACACGCTGGACCTCCGGGAGAAGGGATTGGCTCTCACGTTGCCGACCAGGCTTCCCGGCGCACCAGCGCATACTCTAAGGGCTGCCGGCTGGTGCACGGTTACCGAGCCCAGATGCTGCCGGCTGGTGCTTGCCGCTGCGGCTAGCGGTCGAGGTCACCAGCCGAGAGTGCTGGCTCCCCCTGGCAGTGGTTCGGCGGCAGCTGCGGCGAAGGCGTGCAGGGCCTCGACGAGTTCGGTGCGTCGCTCGAGCGGCATGGCGGTGACGATGCCCGCGATTTCCGCGCGGCGACGTTTGGTTACCGTCTCCACCAGCGCCGTTCCGTCGTTCGTCAGTGCTAGCAACACTTCTCGCCGGCTGGCTGGGTTCTCGGTCCTGGTGACCAGGCCGACCGTCAGCAGCCTGTCGATCATTCGCAGGGCGGTGGAGGAATTGACATCCAGATCGTCGGCCAACGTGTTGAGATTCGTTTGTCCACGGTTCTCCAACACCACCAAAGTTCGGAATTGGGTAATGGTGACGGTGTCCTCCACTCCAGCAAGTGACCGCGCCGACACGGCCACCAGCGCTCGGGATGCCGTCAGTACCGCCGTCACCAGGTCGTCGACGTCCGTCGCCGTTGCCCGGCGGGTCGTTGGTCGGGGAGTTCTGGGCGGCTTGGTCATTAAATCCATCCTGCCCTGACGGTTGATCTAGGTTTATCCGGACGCTGCTGGGTGTTCGCTCGGGCACTGCTGACATCTAGCAAGGGCAACTGTTGCATAATGCAATTATGACAGCACCCGCAGATCCGGCCGGTTCTGCTAGGCGCCGCTTCGTCGGCTCGCTCACCGTCCGCATCCCCGTGCCGACCCCGCGCGGCTGGTCAAAGACGCTGGGCTGGCTGCGGGCATCGAACACCGGACTGCTGGCTCTTGCCCTGGTGATCGGGGCGGGTGCGGGGCTTGGAGCGATCTTGTTCCGCTGGTTGATCCGCACCTTCACCATCGCGCTGTCCGGACATGAGGATTATTCGGCAGCCGGTCATGCGGCCAACCCCGCATTGCCGGCTCTTGGTCGCTGGTTCGTGCTGGCCTCACCGGTGGTTGCCGGCCTGATTTACGGGCCGCTGGTCCAGCGGTTCGCCCGGGAGGCCCGCGGGCACGGCGTGCCGGAGGTGATGTTCGCGGTAGCCAGGCGGGGCGGCCGCATCGCGCCGCAGGTAGCGGTGGTGAAGGCGCTTGCCTCCGCGTTGTGCATCGGCGGCGGCGGCTCCGTCGGGCGAGAGGGGCCTATCGTCCAGATCGGCTCGGCGCTGGGATCGACGCTCGGCCGGCTGGCCAAGGTCGGCGAGGGGCGGCTGCGGGTACTGGTCGCCTGCGGTGCTGCCGGTGGTATCGCAGCCACCTTTAATGCCCCGTTGGCCGGGGTGTTCTTCGCGATGGAGCTCATCCTCCGCGATTTCGCCGCCGAGTCCTTCGGCATGGTGGTGGTGGCGTCGGTGACGGCCAGCGTCATCGGCAGGGCAGCGCTCGGCAACAGTTCATTCCTGCAGCTGCCGCCCTTTATGGTGGGAAACCTGTTGCAGTACTTACTGTTTGCCGTTCTTGGTGTCATTGCCGGGGCGGTCGGGGTGCTGTTCACCAGGGTGCTGTACTGGATCGAGGATGCCTGCGACTGGGCCTGGCGCGGACCTGAGTGGTTGCGGCCGGCCGTGGGCGGTGTGCTGCTCGGCGGGGTGCTGCTGGTATTGCCGCAGATGTACGGGGTCGGCTACCCGGTGCTGAGCAACAGTGTGGCCGGTAGCTATTCGATCGCCTTCTTGTTCGCGCTGCTGGCCGGCAAGATGGTCGCCACCAGCCTGACGATCGGTATCGGCGGCTCCGGCGGCGTGTTCGCCCCCAGCCTGTTCATCGGCGCGATGCTGGGCTCGAGTTACGGACAAATCATGCACCAGCTGGCACCTGGAGTCGCCGGCGCCGCCGGAGCCTATGGACTGATCGGGATGGGCGCGGTATTCGCCGGGGCAGCCAGAGCACCCATCACGGCAGTGATCATCATGTTCGAGCTCACCGGCGAGTACGCCATCATCCTGCCGTTGATGACGGCGATCGTGTTGGCCACCGGCGTCAGCCATCTGCTGTCGGCCGACACCATTTACACGCTGAAGCTGCGCAGGCGTGGCGTCGACCTGAGCGCGCCGCCACACGCCGCGACGATGATGTCGGTGACGGTCGCTGAGGTGATGGACCCGCTCGAGCAGACGCTCCCCGAACACACCAAGCTGATCGATGCCTGTGATCTGGTGAGCCGATCTCGGCACGGCCAGCTGGCTGTGCTGGACGGCGCGGGAGCGTACCTCGGTGTGCTCACTGCCCGAGCCGCGGCCGACGCGCTGGCCGATGGGGAGCACGACGATACCGAGATCGGCTCGCTGTCGGAAGTGCCGACGACGGTCGATCGTGATGATTTGCTGGAGAGCGCGCTCGACGCACTCGAAGCGACAAGGGGCGCCGTGCCGGTGCTGGACGCCGATCACGCCAACCTAGTGGGATGGCTGACGCACCAACGGGTTTTGGCTGCCCAGCGCCGGCCGACGCCGACATCGTGATCGCGCCCAGCACCTCCTCGGTATTCACCGGGTTCATCGTCAGCCCGCTCGGCGACGGCCTCATCCTGCTGGCCACGGTGCTGTACGCGTTGATGGTTGGCCGGCTGCGCCGCGCGGGAGGTCACTGGCCGCTGTCCCGCAGCATTGCCTGGGGTGGCGCCGTCGTGGCCTTGCTGATCGCCATCGACAGCAGCGTCGCGATCTACTCGGACAGCTTGTTCTGGGTGCACATGATCCAGCATTTGCTGCTGATCATGGTGGTGCCGGTACTGGTGGTGCTGGCCGAACCGTTGCGGCTCGGTCGGGTGGCCGGCGGCCGTCCCGGTCGATACATCGTTGTGCTGCTGGAGACCAGCAGGGTCTGGCGGGTGCTGACGGTGCCGCTGGTGGCCATCGGTCTGTACACCCTGACGCTGGTGGTCACCCATCTCACCGGCTTCCAACAACTGATGCATCGTCAGATGATCGTCCCCCAGCTGGAGATGGTGATCTATCTGATCAGTGGCTACCTGGTGTTCCTGTCGTTGGTGGGCAACGAGATCTCGCCGTGGAAGGTCCCTTACTTGTTCAGGTTTGCGCTGCTCGCCCTGACGACGGGTGTCGACACCATTGTTGGTGTCGTGCTGATGCTGACCGCCCATCCGCTTGCTCCCGGCTTCGCGGCGGAACGGATCGGTTGGGGTCCGACGGCGCTGGCCGACCAGCTCCAGGCCGGTGCGGTGATGTGGTTCGGCGGCGACGGGCTGATGATGATCCTGATGGTCGTCACCGCCATCCAGTGGGGAACGCGCAGACATCAGGATGAGGGTCTGGGAACCTGGCTGGAGGGCGTGCGGCGCCGCCAGCTGCTCGGTGACGAGGCGGCGACCGCCGGCAGCAACGTCGATGACGATCAGCGCGCGCTGGACGCCTACAACGCCCAGCTAGCAGCGCTCGCAGTGCAAAAGCCCAGTGCAAAACCCAGGGCGAACCCACTACCTAGGACGAACCGGTCGTGACCTCCGCGGCGGGGTGCTTGATCGGCTGCGCAGCGAGTAGCAGGTCGACGGCGCTCTGCTGAGTGGCGCCGCTGATGCTCTGAATCGGTCCACCCCAATGCATCCCGTACTGGTTGTCGTCGGTGCGGTCGTGCGGCTGATCGACAAATGGTTGGCCGCCGGGGTCGTCGAGGACGGGATATGGTCGCAGACCGTGCGGGGCTCGGCGCAGGGGGCATCGGCTTCGCCGCTGCTGGCCAACGTCTACCTGCTCTAGGTCTTCGACCTGTGGGTCGACTGGTGGAGAGGCCACGAGGCGCGCGGCGAGGTCATCGTCGTGCGCTTCGCTGACGATTTCACGGTCGGGTTTCAACATCGGGACGACGCCGACCGGTTCCTTTGCGCGCTTCGCGAGCGGTTCGCGAGATTCGGACTGGAACTGCACCCGGACAAGACACGGCTGATCGAGTTCGGGCGGTACGCCGCCGAACGTCGTCGGGCGCGGGGTCTGGGTAAGCCGGAGACGTTCACCTTCCTCGGGTTCACGCACATCTGCGCAACCGGGCGGGGTGGGCGGTTCTGGGTCCGGCGCAAGACCGAGTGCCCAGTGCGGTAGCCAACCTCGAGCCAGCCCTCCCGGCCAAAGCGAGCGCGATGGATGCCAGAGCATGCTGCAGGCCGGCGCTGCGCTGCGCATGCCGCTCGGTCAGACCCGGGACCTGCTCGACGAACGTGCCGGTGCCGCAATCGACCCGATCGCAGAAGAACCGGCGCACCGTCAAGCCACACCACCGTGGGCTGACCGGCGACCGGCAGATCCGCCAGGCAGCGGCGGTAAGTGCTGTGCACCCGCCTCGACCTGCCCACACCGGACGCATCGCGCTGCCCGCGCCCTCGGATGCGCGGAGATCCTCACCACGCCGTCGACCCTGCAGATGTCGTCAACCACCACCGCCGACAGCTGCCGAAGCAGAACGCGGCAATAACGGC
Source organism: Actinomycetota bacterium (assembly GCA_030853385.1). Classification (GTDB taxonomy): domain Bacteria; phylum Actinomycetota; class Actinomycetes; order Mycobacteriales; family Nakamurellaceae; genus Nakamurella. The sequence goes on from JALYVF010000061.1 coordinate 13,217, forward strand.
AGTCAACAGCCATGCCTCCAGGTCATCACAATCCTGGTCCAAGCACCGCCCACCTCCAACGACCGTCATCCCGCCACCACACAACCTGCGGGTACTCTCGTCGCCGGACCGAGTGTCGATCTCTGCCGCGATCGGCAGCCCATCAGCTTCACGAAACTTGAGCCAGAACCAAATGAATAGAGGATTCACAGCCCAGCATGTCGTATCGGCGCCGTTGTCGGCCGCCGGTTCGATTCGCTCCGCGAACGACCTGTGCGCGAGGCCCTCATACCGGGTCAAGGGAACCACGAGCGTGTTGGGGTACCCCTCCGGAAACAACTCGTGATCCTCGACCACTACCGCGGGTCGCAGCTTGCCCGGCTCCTGGGGCAGGGAGCCGCCGCGCCAACGGCTCGGTTACCTGAAGGTTAGCTGACCCTGTTCCGTGTCGAACGAAATCTTGACGGGCGCCGCCTAGCATCGGCGGCATGTTGGCCAGGCATGGTATTCACCGATTGCTTTCCCGCGGGCGCTTCCGGAGCCGGCTGGGACGTGTCCTCGTCGGCCTTGTCAGTCTCGGCATGGCCATCACAGCTTGCACCGGAGGGAGCTCAGCGTCGTCGTCGAGTTCGGCAGCCTCGTCTGGACCGTTGGTGTCGAGCAGGCCGACGAGCGGAACGAACTCGAGCAGCCCAGCGAGCGGGACGAACTCCGATACTGGTATCCACAAGATCAAGCACGTCATCGTGATCATGCAGGAGAACCGCTCGTTCGACAGTTACTTCGGCACCTACCCCGGCGCCGACGGGATCCCGACGAAGAACGGCAAGCCGACGGTCTGCATACCTGCGGCCGCCGGCGAGCCGTGCCAGGCGCCGTATGTGGATCATGCCGACGTCAACGGCGGTGGACCGCACGGCCAGGCCAATGCAAGCGCCGACATCGGCGGCGGCAAGATGGACGGCTTCGTCGAGCAGGCGGCGAATGCGAAGAAGGGCTGCAAGGATCCGACCAACCCGGCGTGCAGCCACTCCAAGACGCCGGACGTGATGGGCTATCACACCCAGAGCGATATCCCGAACTACTGGGCCTACGCGAAGAACTTTGTGCTGCAGGATCACATGTTCGAGCCGAACGCGTCCTGGAGCCTGCCGGCCCATCTGTTCATGGTGTCGGAGTGGTCGGCGCACTGCACCACCCATGACAACCCGGCGAGCTGCCAGAACGCGGTCCAGTCGCCGGGCGACCCGCCCGACTTCGGCAACAAGAAGAAGCGTCAGAACGCGACGCCGCCCATCTACGCCTGGACGGATCTGACCTACCTGCTGCACAAAGACAAGGTGTCGTGGGCCTACGACGTGGTCGCCGGCACCGAACCGGACTGCGAGAACGATTCGGCCCTATCCTGCGGTCCGGTCAAGCAGAACGCGAAGACGCCGGGCATCTGGAACCCGCTGCCCTACTTCGACACGGTGAAAGCCGACGGGCAGCTCGGCAACATCCAGTCGGTCGACAAGTACTACTCCGCGGCGAAGGCGGGCACGCTGCCGAGCGTCAGCTGGGTGGTGCCGTCCGGCGCGGTGAGCGAGCACCCGCCGTCACCGGTGAGCTTCGGGCAGTCGTACGTGACCAGCCTGATCAACGCGGCGATGAGCGGACCGGAGTGGGACTCAACGGCCATCTTCCTCGCCTGGGACGACTGGGGCGGCTTCTACGACCACGTGACAC
>JALYVF010000064.1 GCA_030853385.1 Actinomycetota bacterium
CGTTTGGAGTCCTGTTCGTCTTGGAAGACGCCGTCTTTGCCGTACCGGGCCAACAGCAGCTGGCGGAGTTGTTTGACCGACCGGGGTCCTTGCTCGGCGCCGACCTCGATCATCGCGTCCAGCACCAGCGGGGCGGCACCCTCGGCCAAGTCGGGGGCGATCTTGTCGAATTCCGCCGCCACCGTGGCAGCCACGGTCGGTGTGACATCGGTGGTCTGGATCGCCTGGGCCAACATCGTCAGGTCGTGCCGGCGCAGGATCGCTACACACTTCGCGACCACCACCGACCCGCCGGTCTGCAGATGCCAGGCGGCGTCCCGCACCCAGGCGGCGGTGGAGGCGCACTGCGACTCGGCGATCACGCCGCGCTGCTCGGCCTCGGCGGTCATCGTCACCACACCCGCGGTACCGAACGCGGCCAGCTCGTCGAGTTCACCGACCACCGTCGCCAGTTCACTGCTAGCAACCTGATGCGCGACGCCGGGAAGTTGTTTCAGGGCAGCGACTGTCGCGGCAACCAACGAGCGCATCCGCGCCATGCTCGGCGGCGCTCTGGGCTAGATCCGGCGCATCAAGCGACGCGCGCGACAGCAAGCTCTGCGCCAGCGCTGTCGCCTCCGAAGCCCCCGCCTCATCCATACCGACAATGCTACGAACCAGGTCCGACACTCGACCCGTGCAAAAGCCCTGCAGAGCAACACTTCTGGTCACAACTCGATAACGATCGTACCGGCCCACATCCGAAGTCCGTTGAACTGCGAGCCTAAGGACACAAAGCCGGACCCGCTGTCTGTCCCGCCCTCAATAGCGCCAAGTCTTCATCAGAACGACACCAGTGCAGCCGAATTTCGCGGCCCGAATCCGCAGCCACTGGGGCGACGGCGCGAACCGGAAACGGGCGAGCGCGGATACAGTCCTAGCTCATCGCGAATGAGCCACCTGATGGTGACAAGACCCCGCAGGCGCGAACCCGTCACGGGAACATGACGGTCAGCCCAGAACGAGAGCTGCTGCCAGCAGGCAACATCTCGCTGGCAGCTTTCCGCTGAATTCGCACCAGCAAGGCACGAGAACGACGGGCTGGATACAGGTTGCGATGGGAAACCGACGCTCGCTCCCGCCGCCTCGCACCGAAAATGCCGGCATCTTGGCAACCAGCCCTCGCCAGCACTGAACCCGTCATCCGGCCCCGTGACTGGTTGGGCGAGTGAGGAAGGTTCGACAGCCGCCAAGCAACGACGCACCCGGGCAATCCCGAACGATGCTCGTGGGCAAGGCGGTGCGGCTGTAGACGGAAAGTGCTGGGTGCCCGGTGCTCGATGCTGGGTGCTCGGTGCTCGGCGCTGGTTGCTCGATGCCGGATGCCGGATGCCGGATGCCGGATGCTCGGTGCTGGGAACGCACCAGCGCAGAGCCGCTTCCGGGCGACGTCGCATTCGAGCAACACTGCATTCCCGGCACGGTTGCATCCCGGCAGAGCAGAGCAACGCAGAGCAAATTTCACCACGGGCGTCTGTGAAACCCCAGGGCGCCCTCAGTTTGGATAAGAGGAACTCGCCGACGACGCGGCGAACACCAAACCACCGCACGGAATCGAGCCCCGACAACGCCCACGACGGACGTCCGCTCCCCCACCCGGGTAGCGTCCAGCAGATCGTCTGCCGAGGAGGTAGGACCAGTTGACGATAATCCGACCCACGATGTTCTCGGCCCGATGCCACCGCCGGCACATGCAATGAACTGACCGCGCGACGACTCAGACCGAAAGCCGTTCTCATGCCAGCACTTCCACCAGCGAGCGCCGAGTCAGCGATTGTCGCGAGGCTGCGCGCCGCCGGATGCGTGTTTGCCGAGGAGGAGGCTCGGCTGCTGATCGCCGAGGCCAGCACGCGGGAAGATCTCTCCACCATCGTGGACCGCAGGGTGGCCGGGGAACCGCTGGAGTACATCGTCGGCTGGGTGGAGTTCTGCGGTCAGCGGATCGTCGTCGAACCTGGCGTTTTCGTCCCGCGGAAACGCACCGAGTTTCTCGTGCGGCAAGCGATCTCGCTGATGGCTGAGCGGCCTGTCGTGGTTGATATGTGTTGCGGGGCGGGCGCTATCGGCGCCGCGTTGTTGGCGCGGATGCCCCGAGCTGAGATGTATGCCGCCGACATCGAACCGGCTGCGGTACGGAATGCCCGACGAAACTTGCCGGCAGCCAGCGTCGTCGAAGGCGACCTGTTCGATCCGTTGCCGGCATCGCTGCGCGGCCGAGTCGATGTGCTGGTGGTGAATGCACCGTACGTTCCGACCGCCGCGATCACATGGATGCCACCGGAGGCTCGCGACCACGAACCGATGGTCACCCTTGACGGCGGGCACGACGGGCTCGATGTGCAACGCCGGGTGGTGGCGGCCGCGCCGTCGTGGCTGCTGGCCAGCGGCTATCTGTTGATCGAGAGCAGCAAGCAACAGGCGCCGCAACTAGCAGAGATCTTCGACGCCGCCGGGCTCGCCCCGCGGGTAGCCGAGGACGACGACATCGGGGCGACCATTGTGATCGGCCGCCGAACCATCCACTGATGGGCGACAGACCCGGCAGCCACCCGCCAGCTGAAAATCTAAGCGAACAAGGGCATCCCACCCGACGGCCAATCAGACGGCTTGGTCAACGGGCACCGACACCCCGGCCAGCCAATCAGCGTCACATGGCCGTCGCGACCATCCCGACGGGTGCAATGACGCCGCTCTCGACAGCCGACATGGCTCTGCCGATGCGCTTCGGAAGTTCGGAGCCGAGCGACGTCGGCAAAACCCGACTGCGCAGGGGCCGCAGCCACTTGCGCCTTCCGACGCAGTCGGAGCACCAACTCGCTGAGTCCCTCTTCCCGCTCAACGAGGAAACCCGCTGCGGCGAGCCAGCTTCGGTAGGAAGCAGGTGTCTCG
>JALYVF010000066.1 GCA_030853385.1 Actinomycetota bacterium
GCGGCGATGGTGGCTGCGGTGCGCGTGAGCATGCCCCAGAAGCTGTGGGCCCCATGGCGGGCCAGTTCCATCCGGTCGGTGATCTCACCGAAGGTGGCCTCGATCCGGTTGCGCCATTCGGCGATGATCTTCTGCAGGACCTTCGGCATGGTGGCGCGTTGCGTCTTGGTCGGTGGCCCGAGCACGGCGGTGCCGCGGGCGGCCTGCTCGATAGCGAGAGCTTTGCCGTTGAAGCCCTTGTCGGCCAGCAGGCCGCGCGGCGGCGGTCCGGCTTGCAGCAGGTCGGTAGCCACGTCGCGTTCGTTGACCGCGGCGGCCACGATGCTCCAGGCCCGCACGATGCGGGAGCCCAGGTCGGTCTTGACCGCGAGGCGGAAGCCGTAGAACCATTCGCCGTGCGCGGCGTCCCGGCCGAAACGGGCGTGTAGCCCTGCCGGGCCGACCCAGCTGTCGGGGCCGCGGACTCGGGAGGGGTGTTTGACTGGCAGCGCGGAGGTGTCGATCTGCTGGCAGTCATCGGCAACAAGCCGGCCGGCCAGCAGGATGCGTAGCTGTTCGAAGGCGCCCCACAGCCAGCGGACGCGCCGGTTCACCTCGGACTGGTGCGGCAGGTGAGGGAACAGTCCAGGCCAGTCGCGGTGCACCTCGGACAGGAACCCGGCCTCGCTGCGCCGCCCCAGCAGGTGCCGCACCAGCGTGATCGTGAGCAGTTCCGCGTCGCTGCAGGTCGGTGTCGGTCCTGGTCGGGGCGGAATGTCGAGCCCACCGTTGGTGATTGCGTCATCGACGAGCACGTAGATGTAGACGAACAGGTCTTCGGTTGGCAACATAGTGGACGCCTCTGCGGTCGAACGGTCCTAGACACCCGTTCGTATGCCGCAGAGGCATCTCCAAGATCAAGTCGACACGCCGAAGTCAACCCACATAACGCGCCTCAGGCCTTAACGGCAGCCTCTACGCGGAAAGGGGCTCCCCATATCAGTGTCGCGGTGAGCGCGAGGTGTGGTCCGATGACCACGGGAAGAGCTGGAGCAAGCCGGTCAACGTCAGTCCACCGCACGCGAACAGTCAAGACTCTCAGCCGATGGTGCTGCCCAACGGCACTGTCGTGGATGCCTATATCGATTTCGGCCCCAACGCCTCGGCCGAGGGTCCGGAGGTTTCGGGCGTACGCGCGGCGGCTGGGCACCACCAAAACGTTCTTCCGCGGCGCGCGGCTGGGTCATCGGCCGCATACCCGATTTTCGCCATCCGTATATCCACTGACGGTGGCGCGAGCTGGAAGCCGGGCGGCCCGGTGACCAAAGACATTGGTGGCGGCCCCTCGAACTTCCGTTGCTGTCTACTCTCGGCCACCACGGACCCGATGACCGGACGGATGTACGCGACCTGGAACGCGATCGACCCGACCAAGGTGAAGCTCTCCTCCTCTACCGACGGCATCAAGTGGTCGGCGCCGGTGGTGGTCAACGTTCCCGACCCCGCGCTGCTCGGAGTCAACACAGACGTCTCGGCATACAACGGCACCGTCTCGGTCTCCTATGGACTGACCAACACGGACACAAAGAAGGGAAAGTTCGGACGCCAGTTCGTCGCGACCTCACGCGACGGCGGCGCACACTTCCCGCCTTCCATTCCAGTGGGGCCGCAAATCAACTACGCCTACGCCGCGCACGCCCGCGGAATCTTTCCCGGTGACTACATCGGCTCGGCGATGAGTGCCACCAGGCTGTACGCCGTGTGGGCCGTGTCGAGCACGCCACCAACCAGCGGGGCGAAGTACCACCAAGTCCTGTATGCAGCCACCTTCGACACCACCCGTACATCGGTACGGGCCACCACAGCACCAGGCACCCCACTCACGGACGCGATGAGGCCCTAACCCGTGTGCGGTAATGGTTGGGTGGTGGGACCGGGCGTCTTCAACGGAGGCCAGGTCATCTTCGTGGCTGCGGCATCACGCCCCGGCTGCCGGATCAGCCGGTGCTCGCCACAGTCGCCGCGGCGACCGCGACCGGATCCGGGACGCTGTCCATACTCGGACCGCGATCGGTGCTGCTGCCTGCCGCTGTCGTTTCGAGCGCTGGGATCGCCGTCCTGGGCAACGGAATGTCATCGAACGTGGCGTGGTTCGGCCTGTGCACGCTGGTCGCCTGGTGTGCGCTGTCGGGGCCGCTGGCGGTCACCGCGCTGTACTGGGCTGGTTCGATGGTCCGTCGGTGAACTCGTCTTCACCACCCACGATCCGGGCTGGGCGGCGTGGATCGGCGGGGCGCCCTTCAGCGCCGTCGGCTGTCCGCGACCTGGTCGTCGAGCTGCGCGAGGCGCAGGCCGGGTTGGCGCAGCGGGCCCAGGCAGAGAACGCAATCGCATCGCCCGCGAGCTGCACGACGCGATCG
>JALYVF010000070.1 GCA_030853385.1 Actinomycetota bacterium
GGGCCAGCGTGGAGACGTTCTCCGCGCCGGCCCGCTGCTGGTGCTCGGCGACTAGTTGGTGAGGGTCTTTCCCAGCTCAGGAGCCTGCGCCTGTAGCTGCGCCAGCCGCGTCGGATCCTGAACCTCCATCCAGGCGATCATGTCGCGGAACGGGACGCACTCGGTGTCCGGCTTGCCGCAGGTCTGCAACACGAAGTTGCTGACGGCATCGGCGTAGGCGTTGTTGTTCCACTCGTTGAGGTGGTTGCCGAGGATGAGCGGCGCCCTGTTGCCGTTGTAGGTGTCGTTGTACATGTCCTTGTAGGTGTCAAGCACCTGCTGCGAATCGATCTTCGACTGAGCCGGCGTCACACCGGTGGAGGTTGCCTTCTCCTGGCTGTAGTAGAAGTTGTAGTCCATGGTGATCTGCACATGCTGAGTGCGCTGAGCCGTGGACAGATCTGAGTTTCCGCTGATGGTGCCGTGCATCGGATACTCGGCCATGCCGATCTGCCAGATCTTGTACTGCTTCGACTGAGTCGGCCAGGAGATACCGCGCCTGGTGAACGACGAGTCGTAAGTCATGTTGTGCTTGACCAGCGCCGGGAACAGGTTCTCCTGGTGACCTTCCAGGCAGGGGGTGCGCTCGCCCCTGATGTCGCTCGCGCTGATGTTCAACGTCGGCACGGTGACGCCCGGGTTGTTGGCCTTGTAGTTCTTGATCAACATGAAGAACTGGTCCAGCTCCTGATTCCAGTCCGCTGTGGTCCAGTTGTTGCCACCGGACGGGATGCCGGTGCTCTGGCAGAAGTGCCCGTTGAAGTGGGTGCCCAACTCGTCGCCGGAGGCGATGGCCTGGTTGATGTCGTTGATCTCCACCGGCAGGTCGGACGGGGAGTTCCAGTTGATCTCGGTGTGACCAGGGCCGTAGTACGGAGCGTTGTAGTGATCCTTGGTGCTCTCGCTCAACATGTAGGTGCCCGACAGGAAACCGGTGAACCGGAACGGCACCTTCTTGCCGATGCCGAACCAGTACTGCCACTTCTCGTGCCAGCCGACGCCGTCGAAGCTGACGACGACGAACTGCGGTGGCTTCTCGCCCGGCTTGAGCTTCTTGGGGACGAAGCCGTCGGGCAGGGCGACCCCGTCCTGCGGATGATCAAAGCTGCCGGTGCCGGCGGCCGGCTTCGAGGTGGTGGCCGACGAGGACTTCGAGCCGGACGAACCGGTGCTACTTCCAGCGCTCGACGACGAGGACGAGCCGGTGCTGGACGATCCGGACCGCGACGAGCCGGAGCCGGACGATCCCGGCACTGAGGCCGCCGAAGACGACGATGGGGCGACCGTGGTGGCACTCGTCACAGTCGCGACGGCTCCGTTACTGGATGAGCAGGCGCTGGCGAGCAGGGCGGCGGACAGGCCGGCCACGACGAGCAGCAGGGGGGTGCGGGAACGCACGCAATCACTTCCTCTTCGATTCGATTCAGATGACGATCAAGCGATATCACCATGAGCACAGACGCCTTCGAGCGACAAAGGTTGCCCGAGCCCGGTGTCGACCTCTCCTTGATACTCCGGCCACACCCGGCGGGGCCAGCCGCCTCGCGGCAGCCGTGCTGGGTATGTGGTGCGTTGCACCCGAATCAGTGCTGGGTATCCCCGCTGCGCTGGGAATCCCAACTGCCGAGGGCGGGTGCCCGGCCGGACACCACGGCCGCCAGCATGGCCAGATGAGCCAGCCGGGCCACCTCGGAGCGGCGGATGGCCGGCCCGCCCGGCCGTCCGACGATCACCGAGACGTCGGCAGCGCCGAGCGGTGCCGCGGCCAATTCGGTGCCGACGGCCCGCCAGGGCTCGGGAACCCAGTTCTCCTCCGGGTCCAGGATCTTGGGGACGGTGAGCGGCGCCCATCCGGGGACCACCCCTTCGAAGGAGGGCACCCCGCCGCCGCTGCCGAGCAGCTCAACCGTGCGCTCCGGCGTCACCCGGACCACCGCGGCCCAGCCCGCCCGCAGCACATCGGGCAACAACTCGGCCAGCGTTTCGACGGCGTGATCGGGGTCGGCGGCCACTGCCTCGACGAGTTCCCATTCGCGATGGGTGTCGGCGACGCCCGGGTCCGGCCGTACCGACTCGACGCGCACTCCGTCTACCGACTCGGCAGCGGTGATGAGCGTGTCCGGGGCGCGTCCGCGGGGCAGATCCACCACCAGATCGTCGATGGCAGTGCCGGGGCTGCGTTCGACGATGTCCATCGCCATGATGTCGGCGCCGATGGTGCCCAGCGCGGTGGCCACGGCGCCGAGTGCGCCTGGGCGATCGGGCAGCTGCACCCGCAGTACATAGGACATCCCGACCTCCTCGTCTCCTGCACCGTGCCGTCGATGGTTCTGGTATCGGTGCACCCAGCATGAGGTGCCCGTATTACCAGCAGATCACAACGAGGGGTTCGCGGGATCTTGGCGACAGTGCTCGCGGGCGCTGGGCGGACGCAGGGGAGTTGGGGCCTGTGAGTGCATCCGCTGCGCTGTCTCACCCCGTCGTCGCGCTCCAGTCCGCCGGGTCGATGTCGGCAATGGACTGGATGAAGACCCAGCTGCGGCCGGCGAAATCGGTCGCCGGGTACTGGCGCTCACCGTATGGATGGTCTTCGAGGCCACCGACCGCTGCCCGGCCGATCGTGCTTGTTCCCGGTGCGCCCCGGCGTCCCTCGACCCGCACCATCAGGTGATCGGTGGTGGCCGACGGCTGCCCTGCGGCGATGGCGATGGCGGCGTTGGCTCCGACCGCCAACTCGGATCGGTTGCGCATCATCGATCCATCGTGCGCGGACCGGCCGACGGCCGCTATGACATGGGCGTTGCCATCCGTTAGCGATTCGGCGGTAGTGCTGGGCGTGGCACGGTCGCCTGGCCTGCGGGTACGTTCCAGATATGGCTGACTCAGGGGGCCGGTATGCCTTGACTCGGAACGCGCTGGAGATCATGACTGCGTGGGCCGCCGAGGGCAATTCGACCGACTTCGCGATGCACCGGTTGTCGGTGATCTTGAAAGAGCGCGGCGGCGATCCGCGTGACGGAACGGCGGAGTTGTTGGCCGGTTTCGTCAACCTGTGCGGAGCCATCTTGATGGATGAGGCGACCATGACCGGCGAGGACGAAGCGACGATCCTGCAGCGGGTCGCCATCAAGGTCGCGGACAAATAGTTCAACCATCGACCGGCTTGATGGGCCTGGATGGTGACCGTGTCGGCAACTTGCCTTGCCGAGGTCCAGGCTCGTTGCCGGCCGCCGAGACTTGTTACGGTGCAACTGTAGTCGTCGGTTCGTTGACCGATCGGCGGCCGATCGGCATTCGGGTGAACTTGCCAGGAACCCTTGAACACCGCAGCTAGAGTTATTAGAACCGAACACATGTTGGGGGACACAGACGAATTCCAGGGTTGGGTGGAAGACCCGGAGTCCATCGCGCGTGAGCAGTTCCTGAGCACCCTGCCGCCCGAAGGGTTCGAACCCGACGACGACGTGCCGTCGGACATCTTCGACCAGGACGACATTCCCCGGGTGATCATCCACGAGGCCAGGATCACCGTCGCGATCATGCCGCCGAACAGCGACCCGGTCCAGCAGATCGACCGCATCCATGCCCTGCAAAGACTGTTGAACGCCTGCGCGGGGGCGTTGGCCGCCGAACAGTTGGCGTTCGCCGACACCCAGGTCGCCCAGCAACGCACCGACCAAGTGCCCACCCGGAACCTGGGCCGCGGCATCGCCGAACAGATCGGCTACGCCCGCCGGCTCGCACCCGGTGCGGCGAGCCGGCAACTCGGCCTGGCCCGGGCCCTGGCCGACCGGCTGCCGCAGGCCTTCGCACTGCTGCGGGACGGATTGATCTCCGAGGCGCAATGCTCAATCCTGGCCGCCAAGAGCAGCCACCTGGACGAGACGGACGCGGCGATCCTGGATGCCGCACTTGCACCCAGGCTGACCGGCTGGAACCTGAAACAAACCGAACAAGCGGTACAGCACGCCGTGTACGCCATCGACCCGCAAGGCTTCGTGGACCGGCGCGGCAAGGCCGAACAGGACCGGACGGTGTGGATCAAACCCGCCCCCGTGGGGGCACCTCCCGCTTGCGGGGGAGGCATGGCCACCGTCACCGCGCTGCTGCCGGTCGCCCACGGCGTCGCCGTCTACGCCGCCATTGAAGACCGCAGCCGACCTGCGCACCGACGACCGGTCCGCCAAACAGGTGATGGCCGACACCCTGCTGGGCAACGGAACCACCCCGGCCTGGCTGGAAGACTTCGGACCCATCTCCGCCGAACACGCCAGAGCCATCCTCGCCTGCGAATACCCAGCAGCGGCAATCCAA